>NZ_JBNYXT010000016.1:0-114336 GCF_051380795.1 Janthinobacterium leeuwenhoeki | reverse complement strand
GGTGGTTGGCAAGAAAGTGGAGAGTATCGTCGAGCATAGCCAGGCAGGTTAACAGCAGACACTGACGTTTACAAGCCCCAAATAAAAATGCCGTTCAGTCTTAACTGAACGGCATTAGCCCGAAGGCGGTTTCTTTATTTCCTGGCGGAAGCGGTGAGATTCGAACTCACGAACAGTGTAACCCGTCGCTAGTTTTCAAGACTAGTGCCTTCAACCACTCGGCCACGCTTCCAGATGGCAGTATTATACATAAAGCGGACTGGCTTACCAATGGCTAGAACCGTCGCGGCGCTTTCCTTTGACAGGAAGAGCTTGCACGCCTGGACTACACGCCCCAGTTTTCCCGCAGCGCCTTCTCGAACTCTGCCGCCGGCAATGGCCGCGAGAACAGATAGCCTTGCACTTCGTCGCAGCCCGAACTCTTCAGGAAGGCCAGCTGCTCCGCCGTTTCCACGCCTTCCGCGATTACCTTGTGGTGCAGCTGCTGGGCGATGCTGATGATGGTGCTGGCGATGGCGCAGTCGCTGGCGTCTGTCGGGATGCCGGTGGTGAACGAACGGTCGATCTTCAGGGTGTCGATGGGGAAACGCTTGAGGTAGGACAAGCTAGAGTAACCGGTGCCAAAATCGTCCAGCGACAGGGCTACGCCCAGCGCGGTAATGCGGTCCATGATGCCGATCACGCGCTCGATGTTGTGCATCAGCGTGCTTTCCGTTATTTCCAGCTCCAGCCAGGCCGCTTCCAGGCCGTAGCGGGCCAGGGTCGCCGCCACCCTGGCGGGCAGGGCCGAGGTGAATTCGCGCGCGGAAACGTTGACAGCCAGACGGATGGGAGGCAGGCCGGACAGTTTCCACGCCTGCGCCTGGGCGCAGGCCGCTTCCAGCACCCATTCGCCCACCTGCACCACCAGACCCGTCGATTCGGCCAGGGGAATGAATTCGGCGGGCGGGATCATGCCGTGCTGCGGGTGGAGCCAGCGCACCAGGGCCTCTGCACCGATGATGCGGCCGCTGCCCAAGGCGTATTTCGGCTGGTAGTGCAGCAGCAATTGCTGTTCCGATAATGCCTGGCGCAAGCCTGTTTCCAGGCGCATGCGCGCCTGCATGCCCAGGTTCATGTCCTGGCTGTAGAAGGCCACGCTTTCCGCTTCGCCGCCGCTGTCCTGCTTGGCGCGGTACATGGCGATGTCGGCCAGGCGCAGCAGGGTTTCCGCATCCTGCCCGTCTTGCGGATAGACGCTGATGCCGATGCTGGCGCCCACGCGCAAGTCGTGACCTTCGATCAGGAACGGTTCCACCAGGGAAGCGAGCAACTTTTGCGCCACCATGCTGGCCTCGAAATGCTGACCGATGTCGAACAGGCCGACGGCGAACTCGTCGCCGCCCAGGCGCGCCACCAGGTCCTGGTCGCGCAGGGCATGGCGGAAACGCAGCGAGACTTGCCGCAGCAATTCGTCGCCGATGCGCCGGCCCAGGGTGTCGTTGATCAGCTTAAAACGGTTCAGGTCGATGAACAGCACGCAGCCGAGCATCTTGCTGCGCTGCGCCACGCTCAGGGCCTGGTCGACCAGCTTGGCCAGCAAGGTGCGGTTAGGCAGGCTGGTCAGCGGGTCGTAATAAGCCAGATGGTGCAAACGCTCTTCGGCCAGCTTGCGTTCCGTGATGTCCGTCAGGTAAGCGATGAGTCCGATGGGCTTGTCGTCCAGGTCTTGCAGCGGCGACAAGGACAGGCTGGCCCAGAATATCTCGCCCGACTTCTTTCGGCGGCGCACCTCCATCAGGCGTCCTCCCTGTTCCAGGAAGGCGTCGTGGAAAGCCGTGTCTTCGTCCTCGTACAGGAACAGGATGTTGCGCCCCACGGCTTCCACCGAAGTGTAGCCGAACAGGCGCTCGGCGCCCTTGTTCCAGCTGGTGATGTAGCCCGTCAAGTCCATCGTCAGCACGGATTCGTGCAACTGGTCGAGGATTTGCGTCTGCTGCGCCAGCAAGGCTTCGACTTGCGCGTAGGCATGGGTCGAGCGTTGCGCCAGCGAATGCACTTGCAAGACACCGGCCGTCAACGATGCCAGGTTGGCCAGGTGGCGGCGGTCGGCGTCGCTGTACAGGCTGCGTCCCGCCACGCTGTAATGGCCGAAACAGTGGCCGTCGAAACTGATTTCCTGCAGCAAGGTGGGCGTATCGCCGGGGAAAATCGCAGGCTGCGCAGCGGCGTCCATGCTGGCCGCGGGCAGGAACTGGCCATGCGGGCTGGCCATCACGGCGCTGGCGATACGGCCCAGCTCAGCGACCAGCGCGGGACCGCGCAAACGCACGACGGCATCGCACAGGGCGGCGCTGTTACCGAGGAAATCCGACACCGGCAGCAAGGTCATGCTAGAGGTTCCGGCTGACCTGGATGGCCCATTGGTAGGCCTGCAGCAGGCTGCGCCAATAGGTTTCTCCATCGATGCCGGCGCGGCGCAAGCCGTCAGGCGCCGGCGTGGTGCTTTCGACCAGCGCCAGCAAGATGCCCAGCTCGCCATTGCGTTTGAGCAAGGCAGCGTTGACTTCCGGCGCCAGGTTCAGGGTGGCGATGATTTCTTCCATCGGCATGCCCAGCAAGACGTCGAGCAGGGAAAACACGCCCGCCATGAAGGCCAGGTCTTGCGCGTCGCGGTCGCCGCCGCGCAGCTGGCACAGCGCTTCCATTTGCGCCGCGCGCACGGCCGCCAGCGGCAGCAGCGCGTGGATCTTGCCATCGTCTTGCTGGCGCGCATACAGCAGCAGTTGCAGCCAGCGCTGCAGCTGGCGCCGGCCCAGCAAAGTGATGGCCTGGCTGAAGCTGGTAATCGGCGCCGTGAAACCGAAGGCGGCGGAATTGACCAGTTTTAACAAATGATAGCTGAGCGATGGATCTTGCTTGAGCGGCACTTCCAGCTCGTGCGCATCGGCATCGCGGGCCAGCAGGCCCAGCAGCGCCAGCAGGCGCCGGCGCGACGTGGCGTCTTCCGGCTCGCTTTGCTGGCGCGCATGGTGCAGGGCGTAATCGCCGGCAAACCAGCTCACGCCGAGTTCTTGCAAGGCAGAAAACTGCTCCGCGTCGACTATGTTGTAGGCCAGGTGCGGCCCCGGCAAGGGCAGCAGCTGATGCAGGGCCGGGCGTGCGCCGGCCGCGTCAAAGCTCAAGGCGCGCGCGTCGACCTGCGCCGCCACCACGGGACCGGCATCGGCGCCGTCGAGGATGAGGCGGTAGCCGGCGTCGCGCCATTGCTGGCATTTTTTCTGGATCTGCTTGTCACCGGCAAGATGGGCCGGCAAGCGGAAGATGGTGCGTTGCGGCGACAGTTGCGCCAGCACGGCCTCGTCCACGCCATGCGGGTCGGCCAGGGGAATGATGCAGTCGAGCGGCGCCAGGAAGGCATACGCATCGGCGGCGGCCATTGCTGCCAGCAGCGGCGCCGTCGAGGCCTGCGGTAGATGCAAGGTGACAGCGACCCACTCATTATGAGCATTGGCAACTGCTTGTAATCCCACCAACGGAAACAGGTTTGATTCAGACGCTGACATCGGTATCTCAGTGTGGGTAGGGCGCCATAGTAAATAAACTGACCAGCATTGGCAACCCTGGCCCGACAGGGGTGCCCTCGACAGCGTGAATCATTCTATCCGAATCTCACCCACGAAACAGTTTAATTTTGGCAATAAATATTCAAAACGAACATTCCCCCGCGAGACCCGCCTGTCATGCGGGTTAGCCAAAAACACGGCACTGCGCGGCCCTTGTCAGGCGCTGCCGCCATGCGCATGTTCTACCGCATATTTGATCAATTCGGCCTGCCCTTCGATACCCAGCTTGCGCTTGATGTTCAACCGGTGCGTCTCCACCGTGCGCACGCTCAGGTCCAGGTCGCGGGCGATCTGCTTGTTCGACTGGCCCGCCGCGATGTGCTGCAGCACTTGCTGCTCGCGCGTGGTGAGGAAGGAATCGTGGACTTGCGGGCGCGACAATTGCCGCGCCAGCGCTGCACTGTAATAAATGCCGCCGGACATCACCGTCTCGATGGCAAAGACGATATCTTTACCGGGAGCATCTTTGAGCACATAGCCGCGCGCGCCGGCGGCGATGGCTTGCGACACATATTCAAGCTTGTCGTGCATGGACAGTATCAGCACGGCAATCTGCGGAAACGCCTGCTTGAACAGCGCCGTCGCTTCGATGCCGTTGATGCCGCGCATATTGATATCCATCAACACGAGGTCCACCTGGTGGAGGCGCGCCTGGGCCAGCGCCTCGTCGGCGCCGCCCGCCTCGGCTACCACGTCGAAATGCGCCACCGCTTCCAGGCGCGCGCGCAAGCCGTCGCGCACTAGGGGGTGGTCGTCCACCAGCAGGATGTTAATCTTCGCGCTCATGTCTCGGTATCTTCTCGGTGTCTATTCATCAGTGTGTCGGTGGAAGGGCGAGCCGCGCCAGCACCAGGGTGCCGGCCGCAGACGAGGTGATGTGCAGGCTGCCGCCGATGGCTTCCATGCGTTCCGTCATGTTGCGCAGGCCGATGCCGCGCTGCGGGTGCAGGGCGATGCCGTCGAAATCGAAGCCGCCGCCATTATCCTGGATGCGCAATTCCACCGCCTTGCCCGCTTCGTGCAGGCTCACTTCCACGCCGCGCGCATGGGCATGGCGCTCGCAATTGGTCAGCGCTTCCTGGGCGATGCGGAACAGCACGGTATTCACCATGTCGGGCAAGCCCTCGCCCGCCGCCGCAGGACTGGCCGTGAAACTGGCTTGCGCGCTGCTGCTGTCATTGAATTCATGCACCAGGTGGTCGAGCGCGGCGGCCAGGCCCAGGTCATCGAGGATGGCCGGGCGCAGGTTGTGCGAAATGCGCCGCACCTCGCCCAGCACCTTGTTCAGCTGCTCGGCGGCCCGCTCGAAGGTGGCGGGTGCTTTTTCTTTCTGTTCGGCATTGCCGGCCAGGCGCGCGATGCCGGCCTCGATCTGCAGCTTGATGGACACCAGCCACTGGCTGATGCCGTCATGCAAGTCGCGGGACAGCCGCGCCCGCTCTTCTTCCTGCGATTCGACCACCCGCTGCGCCAGCACTTTCAGCTTGGCGTCGGCCACGCGCAATTCGCGCAAGTTCAGCACCAGGCCGCAGGCGGCCACCAGCAGGGAACCGAGGATGGCGATGGCGGCGATCAATTCCATGGTCGAGCGGATATTGCGCGACTGCTGGGCGTCGACCTTGGCCAGCGCCTGGTCCACGTCATCCATATAAATACCAGTGCCCATCATCCAGCCCCATTCCGGCATCAAAATCACATAGCCGAGCTTGGGCGCGGACTTGTTGCTCGACGGCTTGATCCAGTTGTAGCGTTCGAAGCCGCCGCCGCTCTTGGCCCGCTGCATCAGGCGCTGGATGGTCAGATTGCCCTCGGCGTCGCGCAATTGCCACAGATTCTGCCCCACCAGCTCGGGCTGGCGCGGATGCATCAGCGACTTGCCCTGCAAATCATAGATGAAGAAATAGCCGTCGTCGCCATAGCTGAGGGCCGACAGGATGCGCTTGGCCTCCTCTTGCGTAGCGACATCCTTGCGCCCCGACTGGTACAGGGAAGCGATGGAATGGCTGGCCAGGGTCACGTAATGCTTGAGTTCGGCTTCCTTGCTGGCCAGATAGGCCTGCTGGATGGTGGCGCGCTGCTGCTCGGCCAGGGTGTTGGCCTGGTGCCGCACGGCAAATGCGATGGCGCACAGGGCGAGTATGAGCGGCGTAAGGGCCAGGAAGATGACTTTCTGTCTGAGTTTCATGGCCTGGCGCTCCGGCGGCGTCGATGCTGGTGGGAATGCGTGATTTTACGTCGCGGCGCCGTGATCGGCCTGCGTAGTAATACTGAGCGTTACTGCGTAGTCGTGCGCTTGCGGCAATTATACGATTCCTGAATACTTGCCATAAGCTGCAAATACACCAAAAGTCACATCAAACTGGCGACGACCAGGACCAGCAACACACATCATCGCACGGCACAGCGCCCGTCAAATCTCTGGAGGAAGCATGAACCGCATTTTCAAACAGCTCGGCTGGGCAGCGCTTGCGCTGGCAGGCGCCGGGTCCCTGGGCGTTGTCGCCCTGCAACGTGGCGAACCGATCAGCGCGATCTGGATCGTCATCGCCGCCGTCTGCGTCTACCTGATCGCCTACCGTTTCTACAGCCTGTTCATCGCCGACAAGGTGCTGGGCCTGGATGCGCGCCGCATGACGCCCGCCTTCAAGCACAATGATGGCCTCGACCACGTGCCGACCAACAAATATGTGCTGTTCGGCCACCATTTCGCAGCGATTGCCGGCGCCGGTCCCCTGGTCGGCCCCGTGCTGGCCGCGCAGATGGGCTATTTGCCCGGCATGCTGTGGATTTTGGCCGGCGTGGTGTTTGCGGGCGCCGTGCAGGATTTCATCGTGCTGTTCATTTCCATGCGCCGCGATGGCCGTTCCTTGGGCGACCTGATCAAGGCTGAACTGGGCGAAATTCCCGGCATGATTGCGCTCTTGGGCTGCTTCATGATCATGGTCATCATCCTGGCCGTGCTGGCCTTGATCGTCGTCAAGGCGCTGACCGGTTCCCCATGGGGCAGCTTCACCGTGATGGCGACCATCCCCATCGCCCTGTTCATGGG
Source organism: Janthinobacterium leeuwenhoeki (assembly GCF_051380795.1). Taxonomy (NCBI): domain Bacteria; kingdom Pseudomonadati; phylum Pseudomonadota; class Betaproteobacteria; order Burkholderiales; family Oxalobacteraceae; genus Janthinobacterium; species Janthinobacterium leeuwenhoeki. Next base: position 107,682 of record NZ_JBNYXT010000016.1, on the reverse strand, counting down.
CGTGTATTCACGCTTCATCCGCGTGGGCCGCATCGGCGAAATTTCCATCATCGGCTTTGTCTTGCTGATGCTGGCCATCATCGGCGGCCAGTACGTGCAGGAACACGCGGTGCTGGGCCCGATGTTCACATTTACCGGCACGGAACTGACGTGGATGCTGATCGGCTACGGCTTCATCGCTTCCGTGCTGCCCGTGTGGCTGCTGCTGGCGCCACGCGACTACCTGTCGACTTTCCTGAAAATCGGTACCATCCTGGGCCTGGCCATCGGCATCATCGTCGTCGCGCCGTACCTGAAAATGCCGGCCATGACCAAGTTCATCGACGGCTCCGGCCCCGTCTGGTCGGGCAATCTGTTCCCCTTCCTGTTCATCACGATTGCCTGCGGCGCCGTCTCCGGCTTCCACGCGCTGATTTCCTCGGGCACCACGCCGAAGATGATTGAAAACGAAAGCCACGCCCGCTTCATCGGCTATGGCGCCATGCTGATGGAATCGTTTGTTGCCATCATGGCCCTGGTGGCCGCCTCGACCATCGAACCAGGCATCTATTTCGCCATGAACAGCCCGGCCGCCCTGATCGGCACCACGGCAGAGTCCGCCGCACAGGCGATCTCGCAATGGGGCTTCTACGTGACGCCGGAAATGCTGACGCAGACGGCCAAGGACGTTGGCGAGCACAGCATCATCTCGCGCGCCGGCGGCGCACCGACCCTGGCGGTCGGCATGGCGCAGATTCTCTCCGGTGCCATCGGCGGCAAGGCCATGATGGCCTTCTGGTACCACTTCGCCATCCTGTTCGAAGCGCTGTTCATCCTGACGGCCGTCGATGCGGGCACGCGTGCCGGCCGCTTCATGCTGCAAGACTTGCTGGGCAGCTTTGTGCCAAGCTTGAAACAGACGGAAAACGTCATCGCCAACCTGCTGGCCACGGGCCTGTGCGTGGCGGCCTGGGGCTACTTCCTGTACCAGGGCGTGGTCGATCCATTGGGCGGCATCAACACCCTGTGGCCGCTGTTCGGCATCGCCAACCAGATGCTGGCGGCCATTGCCCTGATCCTCGGCACCTGCGTGCTGTTCAAGATGAAACGCGGACAGTATGCATGGGTGACGATTACGCCGACCATCTGGTTGCTGCTGTGCACGCTGACGGCGGGCTGGCAAAAGATTTTCGACGCCAATCCGCGCGTCGGCTTCCTGGCGCACGCCAAGAAATACTCGGCGGCGCTCGATGAAGGCACCCTGCTGGCGCCGGCCAAGTCGGTGGCACAGATGCAACAGATCATCTTCAACGATTACCTGGACGCCGGCCTGGCCGCCTTCTTCGTCATCGTCGTGATCAGCGTGCTGTTCTTCGGCATCCGCACCATCCTGAAGGCGCGCGCCGACAGCAAGCCTAGCACCAAGGAAACGCCGTTCCAGGCCATGCCCACGGTGCAATGATGATCGATGAAATCATCAAGGCTGGACGGTATCTGGGGCAAAGCATGCGGCTCATGTGCGGCTTGCCCGAGTACGACACCTATGTGGCGCACCGGGAAGTGACCCATCCCGGCGAGCCGATGATGACGTATGAAGAGTTCTTCCGCGAACGCCAGGAAGCCCGCTATGGCGGCGCTGGTAAACGTGGTGGATGTTGTTAATACCGGTAACAGCACCGGGGTCAGACCCGCCGGGTCTGACCCCAGCCTTTCATGGGTTTAACCGTGTAAGCCCCAAAAGCAAATACTGGGGTCAGTCCCTGCGGGATCGACATGTGCCCCATTGGGGCACATGTCCCCAAAGGGTCCGACCCCACCCCTCGTTGTTTCATCTCGTATAAGTTCCCCTCCCCTCTCTTCCCTTAGACCCACATCAACATCAGGGTGTGTCTTCGCGTCTATATTTTTCCAATAGGCATTAAAAAACAGTCAACTGGCCGACCGGAGAAGCGCCGCAACCATGTTCAATTTCCAACGCTCCAGCATCAGCCAGAAGTTGACCATGATTTCGGTACTGTCGTCGGGCTGCGCGCTGCTGCTGGTGTTCGTGGCGTTTGCGCTGACGTCCGTGCTCAGCCACAAGAACGATGAGGGCAAGCAATTGCTGTCCCTGGCGGGCGTGATCGGCGCGGCCAGCGCGGCGCCCTTGCTGATGGGAAAATCGGCACAGCCGCAGGCGGAACAGGTGCTGGCCGCGCTGGCCGCGCGCGACGAGGTGGCCCAGGCGGCCCTGTTCGACCGGGGCGGGCGCCTGTTCGCCCTGTACCGCGCGCCGCAGCACGCGGACGGCCTGGCGACGCCGGAAGACATGGACCCCGCCTTGCTGGCCGACATGGCCTTGCAGCCCGTCACGCAAGGCGCGGGCACGACCCTGGCGCCGGCCATGCACTTGTACCGTCCCATCTACCGCCCGGGCGAGCCGCAACAGATCATCGGCGCCGTGCTGATCGAGGCGGACCTGAACCACATGTGGCGCGACATCGGCCGCCACGTGGGCGCCATCGGCGGCGCCACCGTGCTGTCCTTCCTGATCGCCGTCTTCCTGGCGCGGCGTTTTAAAAGCGTCATCGCCGAACCGATTACCAAACTGATCGATACAGCGCAAAAAGTGTCGAGCAGCCAGATCTACAGTCACCGCATCGCGCACCAGCGCAGCGACGAGCTGGGCGTACTGATCGACAGTTTCAACGACATGCTGGCGCAGATCGACAGCCGCGACAGCACCCTGGCCAATTACCGCGACCAGCTCGAGCGCCAGGTGGGTGTGCGCACGGCGCAGCTGGAAAAGGCCAAGGATGCGGCCGAGGCGGCCAGTCACGCAAAAAGCGCCTTCCTCGCCACCATGAGCCATGAAATCCGTACGCCCATGAATGGCGTGCTGGGCATGACGGAATTGCTGCTGGCCAGCCCTTTGAGCCCGCAGCAGCGCCACTACACGAGCATGGTGCAGCGCTCGGGGCAGAATTTGCTGGTGATCATCAACGACATCCTCGACTTTTCCAAGATCGAGGCGGGCAAGCTGAGCGTGGAATACATCCGCTTCAATTTCCGCGAATTGCTCGACGACATAGAACACGTGTTCGCGCCGCAGGCGGAAGCAAAAAACATCAGCCTGGAATTCGCTATCGCGTTTGACATTCCCATCGCCATCTGCGGCGACCCGAACCGTTTGCGCCAGATCATCGTCAATTTGCTGGGCAATGCCATCAAGTTCACCGAAACGGGCAAGGTCACCGTGAAAGTGACCGTGTGCAGCGAAGACGCGCCCAGCGTGGGCTTGCGTTTCGAGGTGCACGACACGGGCATCGGCGTGTCAAACGAGGCGCAGACGCGCATCTTCGAATCGTTCTCGCAGGCGGACGGCTCGACCACGCGCAAGCATGGCGGCACGGGCCTGGGATTGACGATCTCGAAACAACTGGTGGAACTGATGGGCGGCACTATCGGCGTTGATAATGCTTTAACGCAAGGATCGATCTTCTGGTTCGAAGTAAATTTCGATAAGCGGCGGGTCGACAGCGACGACCCGTCCTTCAATCTGAAAACCACGCGAGGGTTACGCGCCTTGATCGTCGACCACACACCCGCCACGCGCGCCGTGCTGGAGCGGCAACTGGCCAGCTGGCACATCGTCAGCGACAGCGCCGGCACGGCCAGCGACTGCCTGGCCAAGCTGCGCGCGGCCGCGCAGGCGGGCACGCCATATGCCGTGGCCCTGCTCGACATGGAATTGCCGCGCACCAGCGGCCTGGCCCTGGCCGCCACCATCAAGAGCGAGCCGCTGCTGGCCGACCTCAAAATACTGCTGCTGAGCACGGAACAGGCGGCGGCCGACCCCGTGCAGCGGCGCGAGGCAGGCGTGGCCTTCCAGCTGATCAAGCCGGCCCGCGAATGCGACCTGTTCGACTGCATCGTCACGCCGCTGCGCGCCAGCGAGGGCCTGCGCATCGTTCCACCGCACACGGCGCGCCATGCCGTACGCCCCCCCGGCCGGCGCCAGCGCCGCCGCGTGCTGCTGGCCGAGGACAATCGCGTCAACGTGGAAGTGGCGCTGGCCATGCTCGACAGCCTGGGCCTGGACGTGGTCTGCGCGCGCAACGGCGAAGAAGCCTTGCAGGCGGCGCAGGCCGAGGATTTCGATCTGATTTTGATGGATTGCCAGATGCCCGTCATGGACGGCTTTGCCGCCACGGCGGAAATCCGCCGCCACGAACAGCAGTGCGGCCACGCGCGCGTGCTGCCCATCGTCGCCATCACGGCCAATGCGCTGCAGGGCGACCGCGAAGCATGCCTGGCGGCCGGCATGGACGATTACCTGAGCAAACCGTTCACGCAGCAAGACCTGGGCCACACGATTGCCCGCTGGATCGCCCTGCCGCGCGCGGCCACGCTGCACCATAGCGAAGCGCCGCAGGAGGCGCCGCCCGAATTGCCGCCGCCTGCGCCTGCCGCCGCACCCGCCGCCCAGCCGCTGAACCGGCAGGCGCTGGAAAACATCCGCGCCCTGTCCGGCACGGATGGCGATGCGCTGCTCGAAAGAGTCATCCAGGCCTTTGTCGACGAGACGCCGCGCCAGTTGAGCGCCATGCGCGCAGCGATTGCCGGCGCGGATGCGGAAGCGCTGCGCCAGGTGGCGCACAGCCTGAAATCAGGCAGCGCCAACGTGGGCGCCGATGGCCTGGCGCAGCTGTGCAAGGAGATGGAAAAACTGGGCCGCGCCGGCAGCACCGAGGGCGCGGCTATCCTGCTGCAAGAAATGCAGCAAGCCTTCCTGGCCGCACGCGCATCGCTGAACGCCATCCTCGTGAAGGAACACTGACATGACAGCGCCCCTCTCCCCTCCCCGCGGCCTGGTGCTGGTGGCCGACGACGATCCCGTGATGCGATTGCTGATGCGGCAAATGCTCACGCAGGTGGGCCTGGACGTGATCGAGGCCGAGGACGGCGTGCAGGCGCTGGCCAGCTACAAGCACAGCGGGCCGGACCTGATCATGCTCGACGTCGACATGCCGGCCCTGGACGGCTTTGCCGTATGCCGCGAAATCCGCCTCCAGGAAGTGGGCGGCACCGTGCCCATCATCATGGTCACGGGCGACGACGAACTGGATGCCGTCACGCGCGCCTACGAAGTGGGCGCCACGGATTTCATTTCCAAGCCCATCAACTGGCCCATCCTGGGCCACCGCGCGCTGTACGTGCTGCGCGCCAGCGACGCCATCGCCCGTTTGCGCATCGCCGACGCGCACAACCGCGCCGTGCTGGCAGCCATCCCCGACACCTTCTTTCGCCTCAACCGCGAAGGCTTTTATCTCGACTACGAACAGGGCCACGACGCCAGCGCCGGCTTTTCCCTCAGCGACTGCGTGGGCAGCCATATCGGCGACGTGCTGCCGCCCGAAATCGCCGCGCGCCTGCTGGACAAGGCGCACGCCGTGCTGGCCATGCAGCATATCGGCTCGGTCGACTACACGCTCACGCACGAAGACAGCACGCGCCATTTCGAGGCGCGCCTGGTGGCGACGGGAGCCGATGAAGTGCTGGGCCTGGTGCGCGACATCAGCGAACGCAAACGCACGGAAGAGCAGATCCGCCGCCTCGCCTACTGCGACAGCCTGACGGGCATCCCCAACCGCCAGGCCTTCCTGGAAACGCTGGAACGCGAACTGGCGCGCTCGAAAGAACACGACAAGAAATTTGCCGTGCTGTTCATGGACCTGGACGCCTTCAAGCGCATCAACGACACCCTGGGCCACGACGTGGGCGACCATTTGCTCAAGGTGGTGTCCGAACGCCTGCGCGAAACCATCCGCCCCAGCGACCTGGTGCTGCGCGCCGAACATGAGTTTGAGCCCACCTCCGGCGGCAGCAACCTGGCGCGCCTGGGCGGCGATGAATTCACGATATTGATACCTGACCTGGAGCGGGTGGAAGACGCGCTGAACGTGGCGCACCGGGTCAAGGAAGCCATGCGCCGGCCCTTCATGATCGAGGGGCACGAGATTTTTGTCACGGCCAGCATCGGCATTTCGCTGTATCCGGAAGATGGCGAGGACTGCAACTCGCTGCTCAAATATGCGGACACGGCCATGTACCACGCGAAGAACTGCGGCAAGAACAACGCCAAGCTGTACAGCTCTTCGCTGACGATGGAAATCATGAGCCACGTCAAGATGGAAGTGGGTCTGCGCAAAGCCTTGCAAAACAACGAGCTGTATTTGCTGTACCAGCCGCAGATCGACGTGCCCAGCACGCAGATCGTCGGCGTGGAAGCGCTGGTGCGCTGGCGCCATCCGGAACGGGGCATCATTTCACCCACGGAATTCATCCCGCTGGCCGAAGAAACGGGACTCATCGTGCCTATCGGCGAATGGGTGCTGCGCACGGCGTGCAACCAAGCCAAGGCGTGGCAAAGCGATAGCGGACGGGCCATCCGCATGGCCGTCAACCTGTCGGCCAAACAATTCAAGGATGAAAACCTGATGCAGATCGTGCTCTCGGCCCTGGCCGATACGGGCCTCGACGCGCGCCTGCTGGAACTGGAATTGACGGAAGGGACATTGATGGACGATGCGCGCGCCACCATGGTAACGCTGGAGCAACTGCGCGGCATCGGCGTGTATCTCTCCATCGACGACTTCGGCACGGGCTATTCCTCGATGAATTACTTGAAACGCTTCGACGTGCGTGCCTTGAAAATCGACAGGAGTTTTATCGCCGGCTTGCCGCAGGATACGGAAAACGCGGCCATCACGCGCGCCATCATCGCCATGGCGCATGGCTTGAAGATGGTGGTGGTGGCCGAGGGCGTGGAAACGGACGAGCAACTGCTGATGCTGGAAGAGTACGGCTGCGACATGGCGCAAGGCTACTTTTTAGGCCACCCGTCGCCGCACGACACGATCACGGCCATGCTGGCCAGGCAGAGGGGCCAGCTGGCCAGCCTGGAAACTAGAGCACTTCGAAGGCAAGGATTTGCGTGACTTGCTGGGCGTTGAAATTATCGTCGGAAATCATCACCAGGCTGCGGCGGCCATTTTCCAGGCGCGGGCCCCAGCTGATGCCTTCGATATTGTCGACTCTTGCCAGGCCGATCTTTTCCAGGTCCAGCAACAATCGCTTGCGCGCCGGCACATAGCTGGCGCCCGCCAGGGCCGGAATGGCCTGGATATCGGTGGCGCCATCGATGTCCATCGCGTAGATGCGCACGTGGTTCGTATACACGCCATCGGCGTGTTCCACGCCGGCCCGCTCCACCACCAGCACCTGGTGCTCGTTGACGGCGAGGATTTCCGACACGCCATTGTCCGCCTCGCGCCCCGGCGCGGGCCGCGAGGCCACGGGCTCGATAGCATACGCGTACTGGCCCAGCACGGCGCCGGCGCGGTCCAGTCGCGTGATGCGCACCATGGCGCCATGGTCGGGCGTGGCCAGCGGGCCATCCTGGTACAGGGCCGCTTCCATGCCCAGCCACAAGCTCTTGCCATCCGACGAGAAAGACAGCGCCTCGAAGCTCATGTTGTTGCGCGAGCCTGTTGCTTCCTGCGAGACCTTGAACATGGCGGGTGTGGGCAAGGTGGCCAGGAATGCTCCATCGCGATCCGCGTGGCGCACGAAAGGATCCAAACCCACCTTGCGGTTGCCTTCGCTGCCGTACCACAGGCTGCCATCCTGCGGATCGACGCGGATGGTTTCGATGTCAGCCACCTGGTCGCCCCGATCCAGCTTTGCGTGCGCCAGGTTCGGGTAGCGGCTGCCGTCGGGCTGGGTGAAGAAATGCACGCTGCTCAGCGTCACGCCCGTAAAGGCCTTGCTGTCGTAGGCCAGGCTGGCGCGGTAGAAGCGGGCCGGATTGATTGCCGAACGGTCATCGCTTTCCACCACCCAGCGCTTGTTGGCCGCATCGTAATCGATGCCGGACAAGCCGCCCACCGTGGTGCCCTCGAACGCATGTTTCAAGGCGATGCGCTGCTCGCCGATCAGGCGCAGGCCGGCAATCGGCGCGTCGTGGGGGAAGCTGGCGCAGGCGGAGAGAAGGATGGCGGAAGACGCCAGGGCGAGCGCGGTGCGGAACAATGGAGGCATGATTGGTATCAAATAAGTCAGGAAGCAAATTCCGGGGTCAGACCCGCCGGGTCTGACCCCGGCTTTAGTTGTGTGGGTTAATAACGAATTACACCACCCCATCGGCCTTCAAGCGCGCAATGGCGGCCGCGTCATAGCCCAGCGACGCCAGCACCTCGTCGTTGTGCTGGCCCAAAGTTGGCCCCAGCCACTGGGTCTTGCCCGGCGTGGCGGACAGTTTCGGGCTGATGGCGGGCAATTTGACGGGCGTGCCGTCAGCGAAATGGTGTTGTTCAAACATGTCGCGGGCGAGAAATTGCGGATCGCTCAGCATATCGCGCACGGAATAGATTTTGCCGGCCGGCACGTCGGCCGCCGTCAAGACGGCCAGCGCGCTGTCTATCGTATGCGTGGCGCACCAGGCGCCGATGGCGTCGTCGATTTCCTGCGTGCGCGCGACGCGGCCGTCGTTGCGCGCCAGCTGCGGGTCGCCCGCCATGTCGATGCGGCCCATGGCCAGCATCAGGCGCTTGAAGATGGCGTCGCCGTTGCCTGCAATGACGATGTTTTCGCCGTCACCCGTCGTGTAGGTATTCGAGGGTACGATGCCGGGCAGCGAACCGCCCGTGCGCTCGCGCACCACGCCTGCCTGGTCGTATTCGGGCACCAGCGATTCCATGAGGTTGAACACGGATTCGTACAGGGCTACGTCGACCATCTGCCCTTCGCCGGCAACCGCACCACCCGTCACGTCGCGGTGGCGCAAGGCCATCATGGCGCCGATCACGCCGTGCAGGGCCGCCACCGAGTCGCCAATCGACACGCCCACGCGCACCGGCGGACGGTCGGCAAAGCCGGACACATAGCGCAAGCCGCCCATGGATTCGCCGATGGCGCCGAAGCCGGGCAAATCCTTCATCGGCCCCGTCTGCCCAAAGCCGGACAGGCGCACCATGATGAGGGAGGGTTTGATCTGCTTGAGCTGCTCATAGCCGAGGTCCCACTTTTCCAGCACGCCGGGGCGGTAGTTCTCGATGATGATGTCAGCTTCCAGGGCCAGCTGACGGGCGATGGCCCGGCCTTCCGGTGACTTCAGGTTCAAGGTCAGACTTTTCTTGTTGCGCGCCTGCACCGACCACCACAAGGAGGTGCCATCCTTCAGCACGCGCCAGGTACGGATCGGGTCGCCGCCATCGGGCGACTCGATCTTGATCACGTCGGCGCCGAATTCGGCCAGCATGCGGGCACAGAACGGCCCCGCGATCAGGGTGCCCAGTTCAAGGACTTTGATGCCTTTTAAAGGACCAGTATTCGCGGAGGGTTCAGTCATAGAGATCAGTTCAGGTTGCCCTGCGGTCGAGCATCGCGCGGGCAATCGTGCCCGCGTCGACGTATTCCAGTTCGCCGCCCACGGGCACGCCGCGGGCCAGACGGCTCACGCGCAAGCCCCGCGCCTTCAGCATTTCGCTGATGTAATGGGCGGTCGCTTCGCCTTCATTCGTGAAATTGGTGGCCAGCACCACTTCGCCGACCACGCCGTCGTTGGCACGGTTCAGCAATTTTTCGAGGTGGATATCTTTCGGGCCGATGCCGTCCAGCGGAGATAATCTCCCCATGAGCACGAAATACAGGCCCTTGTAGGTGAGCGTTTGCTCGATCATCAGCTGGTCGGCAGGCGTTTCCACCACGCACAGCAAGCGCTTGTCGCGCTCTTCGTCGAGACAGGTCTCGCACACTTCGTGTTCGGTAAAGGTATTGCACAGGCCGCAGTGATGCACGGCATCGACGGCCTGGAACAGGGCGCGCGACAGCATGGCCGCGCCTTCCCTATCGTGCTGCAACAAATGAAATGCCATCCGCTGCGCCGACTTGGGGCCGACGCCGGGCAGGCGCCGCAGCGCCTCGGTCAAAAATTCAAGCGACTTGGACATGGATCAACCCTGCCCCGTGCCACAGATCGAGCGCATGCGGTATGGCATCAGAATGGCATTTTGAAGCCGGCTGGCAAGTTCATGCCACCAGTCAAGCCAGCCATTTTTTCCGCGGACGTCGCTTCCGCCTTGCGCACGGCGTCGTTGAAGGCGGCGGCCACCAGGTCTTCCAGCATGTCCTTGTCGTCAGCCAGCAGCGACGGGTCGATGGAGACGCGCTTGACGTCGTTCTTGCACGTCATGACGATTTTCACGAGGCCGGCGCCGGACTGGCCTTCCACTTCCACCAGCGCCAGTTGTTCCTGGGCCTTTTTCATGTTGTCTTGCATTGCTTGCGCCTGCTTCATCAGGCCAGCCAGTTGATTTTTCATCATGAGAATGCTCCGTTCAATTCAGTTTGTGAGTGTGTTAATCATCAATGCAGGGTCGGCGCGGCGGAACCGGCCGGTGCAGGGGTAATCGTTCCCGGCACGACAAAAGCGTCGAATGCACGCTGCATGTCGAGCACGAAGGGATCGCTGGCGATGGTTTCTTCCGCTTGCAGCTGGCACGCCTCGCGGTGCGCCTGCGCTTCCGCGCTGGCCGTGTACCAGACGGCGCCCAGTTCCGTATCGACGGCGACCTTGCGGCCGAAGCGTTCGGTCAGCGCGGCCGCCAGTTTTTCCACGTTGGCCGGGCTGCGCCACGTGTCTATCGGTACGCGCAGGCGGAACGTGGTGCTGTGGCCGTCGTGCAGGCATTCGATCAGCTCGGCCTGCACGGCCAACTGCTGGGCCACGCCGCGCAAGGGCAGCACGGCGGCGACGGCCGGCCAGTTGCCGTCCCAGTCCAGGCCCGGCACGGGCGTGATCACATACGGCCCGCTGGGCGCGGCTTGCTTGGCAGCACGCTGCGGCATGACGACGGCCGGCTGCTCGCTGCTCTGCGCGGCTGGCGCCGACACGGCAGCCGAGGCGCTGTCGTCGGAAAATTCGGTAACCCAGGGCGGCAAGTCGTCATCCGGCTGCGCTTGCGGCGGCGGCGCGGCAGGCCGCGTCTGCTGCACGGGTGCAGCAGCGGCCACCGGCGCCTCCATCACGGCCACGGGTGGCGCATCGTCCCACGGCGCAGGCGCTTTCGCGGCGGCGGGCGGTGGCGGCGCAGCCTGGACGGGCGCTGCCGGGGCTGGCGCGGCGACGGCAGCAGCCGGTGCCGGTGCGGGGGCAGCTGACTTGGGCGCCGACGATGGTGACGATGGCGCGCTGCCCGGACGGCCTTTCGAGGCCGCGCGGGCCGCTTCCAGCGCCGCATTGATGGCGGCGCGGGCGGAACTGATGGGCGCGCCCGATGCTGCCGGAGCAGCCGCTGGCGGCGTGGCGGGCGGCGCCGCTGGTGCCAGCGCCGGTGCAGCAGCGGGTGCTGGTGCGCGTGGCGGCGGCGCTTCGCTGCGCGCCATGCTGGCGGCAGCGGCGGCGACGACGGCGGGCGGGGTCACGGTTGCATGGCTGGCCACGCTGTTGATGGCGGCGCGGGCGGCGGGAGCCGAACCTGCCGCGGCGCGCGCGGCGGCCACGGCAGCGGGACGGTTGCCCGTTGCAGCGGCAGGGGCCGCCGCCGGCACGCCATCGGCGCCGCCTATGCCGGGCCGAAAGGCCAGCATGCGCAGCAAGGTCATGGTGAAACCCGCGTATTCGTCGGGGGCCAGGCCCAGCTCGTTGCGGCCATGCACGGCGATCTGGTAAAACAGCTGCACTTCTTCCGCGTCAAACGCGCCAGCCAAACGCACGATGTCCGCGTATTCGGGCAAATCCTGCGGCAAGGCGGCGGGCACGGTTTGCGCCAGCGCAATGCGGTGCAGCAAGGTGCCCAGATCCTGCAGGGCGCCGTTGTAGGACAGACTGCGCGAGGCCATCTCGTCGGCCACGGCCAGCAGATCGGCGCCATCCTGCTGGGCCAGCGCGTCGAGCAGGCGCACCAGGTAGGACTGGTCGAGCGCGCCCAGCATGCCTTGCACGGCGTCGAGGGTCACTTCACCGGCCGCATACGCAATGGCCTGATCCGTCAAGGAGAGCGCATCGCGCATGGAACCGTGGGCGCCCTGGGCCAGCAGGCGCAAGGCCGGCTGTTCGAAGGCGATGCCCTCCTGCCCCAGGATATTGTCCAGGTGACTGATGATGTGGCCGGGCGGCATCTGCTTGAGGTTGAACTGCAGGCAGCGCGACAGCACGGTCACGGGAATCTTTTGCGGGTCCGTCGTGGCCAGGATGAACTTGACGTGCTCGGGCGGTTCTTCCAGCGTTTTCAGCATGGAATTGAACGCGTGATTCGTCAGCATGTGCACCTCATCGATCATATAGACCTTGAAGCGCGCATTGCTGGGCGCGTAGACCGCTTGTTCCAGCAGCTGCGCCATTTCATCGACGCCGCGGTTCGACGCCGCATCCATCTCTATATAGTCGACAAAGCGTCCCGCATCGATTGCCGTGCACGCTACACACACGCCGCAAGGCTGGGCCGTGATGCCGCCCGTGCCGTCGGGGCCGATGCAATTGAGCGACTTGGCCAGGATGCGCGACAGGGTCGTCTTGCCGACGCCGCGCGTGCCCGTGAACAGGTAGGCGTGATGCAATCGGCCGCTGTGCAAGGCATGCGTGAGCGCGCGCACGACGTGCTCCTGGCCTACGAGCGTCTCGAAATTCTTGGGGCGGTATTTACGGGCGAGGACTTGATAGGACATGCTGAGATTTTACCATGCGATTTTGCGGGTGATCCTGCGCGGCGGGCGCAAGCCTCATGGCCGGGCCATTCACTATGGCAAACGCGGCAAAGCAGCAATTGTATAACATGGAGAGTGGCATTCTGGAAAATCAGGCAAGCATGCGGACTGGCAAAACACAGCGCCGCAAAACAAAAAAGCCGCCAACGGCAGCTTTACTGTTTGTTTCCCGAAGGAGGCGAGCCTGATCTGCGGCACTCATGGTTAATAGCCGTGGCTGCTTCGTTCCCGACCTGACCAGGTTAGCCATGCCACGATGCGCAGGGGCCCGCCAGGGACAATTATAACCGGTCTGCGCAAGATTGGGAAATTGCCGTGCCAATGCTGCGTAGGTCGGCGTAGGTCGGCTTAGGCCGCAGGCCGTAAGCCGACACTGCTGAGTACGCGGCCGACACTGCTGAGTATGCAGATCGTGAACATGCAAGCAACGTCGGGTTACGCGCAAGCGCTAACCCGACCTACCAAATACCTACAAGCCCAGCTCTTGCCAGATGCCATCCACCTTGGCCTTCACTTCCGGCGTCATGGCGATCGTCGTACCCCACTCGCGCGTCGTTTCGCCCGGCCATTTATTCGTCGCATCGATGCCCATCTTGCTGCCCAGGCCGCTGACCGGCGAAGCGAAGTCCAGGTAATCGATGGGCGTGTTGTCGACCAGTGTCGTGTCGCGGATGGGGTCGACGCGCGTGGTGATGGCCCAGATGACCTCTTTCCAGTCGCGGATATTCACGTCTTCGTCGACCACCACGATGAACTTGGTATACATGAACTGGCGCAAGAAGCTCCACACGCCGAACATCACGCGCTTGGCGTGGCCCGCGTACTGCTTCTTGATCTGCACCACGGCCATGCGGTAGCTGCAGCCTTCGGGCGGCAGATAGAAATCCGTGATTTCACTGAACTGCTTTTGCAGCAGCGGCACGAACACTTCGTTCAGGGCCAGCCCCAGCACGGCCGGCTCGTCCGGCGGCTTGCCCGTATACGTGGAATGGTAAATCGGGTCGCGGCGCATGGTGATGCGGTCGATGGTAAACACGGGGAAACTGTCCTGCTCATTATAGTAGCCCGTGTGGTCGCCATACGGCCCTTCCAGCGCGTGCTCGTAGCCACTCGGATGGCTTTCGTCCGGGTAGATATGGCCTTCGAGCACGATTTCGGCCGAGGCGGGCACGCGCAGTTCGCTGCCGATGGCTTTCACCAGCTCCGTGCGGCTGCCGCGCAGCAAGCCGGCGAACTGGTATTCGGACAGGCTGTCCGGCACGGGCGTGACGGCCCCTAATATAGTAGCGGGATCGGCGCCCAGCGCCACGGCGATCGGGTACGGCTTGCCCTTGCTTTGAATCGCATGCTCGCGGAAGTCCAGCGCCCCGCCCCGGTGCGCCAGCCAGCGCATGATGACCTTGTTGCGCCCCAATACCTGCTGGCGGTAAATGCCCAGGTTTTGCCGCTTCTTGTTCGGGCCCTTGGTGATCACCAGGCCCCAGGTGATCAGGGGGGCGATATCGCCGGGCCAGCAATGCTGGATGGGCAGGCGCGCCAGGTCGACGTCATTGCCTTCCCAGACGATTTCCTGGCACTTGGCGCCGCGCAACTCTTTCGGCGACATGTCCCACACGGATTTCACCAGCGAACCGAGGCCCAGCAGATCCTTGAAATCCTTCGGCGGTTCCGGTTCCTTCAGGCGCGCCAGCACATGGCCGATCTTGCGCAACTCGCTGACATCTTGCGCGCCCATGCCCAGCGCCACGCGGCGCGTGGTGCCGAACAAATTGCCCAGCACCGGCATGTCGTATCCCGTCGGATTATTGAACAGCAAGGCCGGCCCGCCTGCGCGCAAGGTGCGGTCGCAAACTTCCGTCATCTCCAAAATCGGTGAAATGGGGGTCGAAATGGCCTTAAGTTCACCCATTTGTTGCAGTTGAGAAATAAAATCTCGCAAATCTGAATATTTCATGTGTTTTTAATTTTTTTTGACGTCGGACGCCGTTGCTGAAGGATCTATGCCAAGTAATTGATTTTATTGGCTTTTGGCACAATGCAAGACAAAAAGTAAGACATAAAAGTAATAAAGAAACGATTCGTTAGTATTGACTTGATATAAAACGGCTTCTACAATTCGCCCAACTTGAAAGAGCACGCCGGCCCAGAGCTTGATTTTAGCGTTTCTCTTTCATTCACGGAGTCGGGGCTCCACATGACATTTTAAGGAGTGTTTTCAAAAGGCGTCTGCCTTACCCCCGGTAAAAGTTGTATTGCGACTGATCCAATACCAAAAACGGGACCGATCAGCTCAAGCAAGCAATGACGGCGTTTCTCGCACGCATCCATACGCGGCGGAAACGATGATATTTCTGATGCACGGCATTGGCAGTACCCACAACACCGCGACACCGCGGAGGGACTGCCTGTTGACGCGACATTTCGGGGAACTCTATGACTCATCGTAGCACTGAAGCAGCATTGCCTGCTTCAACCGTGGCTGGCCAGCCAGCGTTGGCGCGTTTGCGCGCCCGCGCACAAGCCATTTCGGCACGTGGCGTATTGACCACAGCACAACACACACTGACAGTCTTCGGCATTTCCGCCCTGGCACTGATCGCCCTGCTGATGTTCCGCCCCGACCTGGGCAAGCAACTGACGCACAGCCTCTTCCCGCTGCCCATGGCAGAGGCACAAGCCGTTGAAGCGCCGGCCCTGTCCGCATTGATGGAGGCGCCTGCTTCCGTGCAAACGGCCGCCGCCAACGAGGCGCAGCTGAGCAAGGAAGAAAAAGCCTTGCTGGGCACGCAAAAGCAGCAGCAATGGGTCACCAACTGGCTCTCCAAGCGCTACCGCGTAGCCAACGACGCCACCAATATGCTGGTCTCGACAGCCTACCTGACGGCACGCGAAATCAAGCTGGACCCGCTGCTGATCCTGGCCGTGATGGCCATCGAATCGGGCTTGAACCCGTTCGCGGAAAGCCCGGTCGGCGCACAAGGCTTGATGCAAGTCATGTCGAAAGTACACCATGAGCGCTTCCAGGAAATGGGCGGCGTGCAGGCAGCCCTGAACCCGGTCGCCAACATCCGTGTCGGCTCGCTGATCCTGAAAGACTACGTCACGCGTGGCGGTTCCGTCGAAGCGGGCTTGAAAACCTACGTGGGCGCCGCCAACTTCGCCACCGACTCGGGCTACGGCTCGCGCGTGCTGGCCGAATACCGCCGCTTGAAGCAAGTGTCGGCCGGCCAGCGCGTGCCGACCACGACGCCGGTGATGGCATCGAACACGCCAGCGCCAGCCAAGGCGCCGGCAGCGGAAAGCGGCATCACCATCAAAGTCCTGCCCCACAACGAGATCGCCGGCCTGTAGTAGCGCGCTCTTCCAACCTACTGCGCAGCCCGCTCTCGGGTCGGCGTTACTCGCTGTACTCCAGTACAGCTGCGTTACTCAACCCGACATCGGGCTTGCTCGCTACGGTTTGAAGAGGCGCCGATGCGTTAATGCGCAACACTCCGACAGCAAAAAGGGCAGACTTTTCAGTCTGCCCTTTTTGCATCCATTGCGGCCTTCGCCGCTGGATCCATACCTATGTTATTTGCGCTTGTTGGCGTTGACTTCTTCCTCGCGCAATTTCACTGCCAGCTTGTCGAGCACGCCGTTCACATACTTGTGGCCGTCGATGCCGCCAAACGACTTGGCCAGCTCGACCGCTTCGTTGATGACGACGCGGTACGGGATTTCCATGTTGTTCTTCAGCTCGAAAGCGCCGATCAGCAGGATGCCGTGTTCGATGGGCGACAGTTCCGCGATGTTGCGGTCGATCAAGGGTGCCATGCTGTCGCGCAGCGCCAGCGAATCCTTGATGGTGCCGTACAGCAGCACCGTGAAATGATCGCCATCGGCCTTGTCGAAACCATGCGCGGCGCGAATATTGTTCACGACGGTGGTCGCGTCTTCATTGTTCAACAGCCACTGGTACAAGCCCTGCAGCGCAAACTCGCGCGCGCGGTGACGCGGCGTGCGGTTTTTACTGGGATTGGCGAGCAAATTTTTCTCAGTCATGATTGTTACCTGTTCTTAAATACGTATGTACTGCAAATAGTGACGAATACCGCGGCGTGCTGTTGGACAGCACGCTGCGGCGCAAGCACGATTAATCCTCGTCTGTGTCTTGCAACTCTTCCAGCGCTTGCGCCAGATTGGCCATTTCCACTGCCACGCGTGCCGCTTCGGCTCCCTTGACCAGCATGCGCACTTCCGCCTGCTCGTCGTTTTCGGTCGTCAACACTGCGTTGGCGATAGGGATGCCGTAATCGAGACCGACGCGCGTGATGCCGGCGCCCGATTCGTTCGATACCAGCTCGAAGTGGTAGGTTTCACCGCGAATCACGGCGCCCAGTGCGATCAAGGCGTCGAATTGCTCGGTTTCTGCCATTTTTTGCAGAATCAGTGGGATTTCCAGGGCGCCCGGCACGGTCACGTGCAGGATATCTTCATCGGCCACGCCCAGCTTGCTCAACTCTTCCAGGCATGCCGACAGCAAGCCACCACCGACGATTTCATTGAATCGTGCCTGGACGATACCGACGCGCAAACCTTCGCCGGCAAAATTGGTTTCATATGCTCCTACGGTCATCATAAGCCTCTTTAATCTGGTGGTTCAGGGCGACACACACATGCCGCCATCGTTTACTCTCACATCGACGCCTGAAAAAATCGTAGCGAGCGGCAGTGATTTGTGGCCGAGAAGCGCAACTGTACGAAGGTACAATGAGCATCGCAGGCCGCAAATCGCGACGCGCAGTAGATTTAGTTAGGTGTCTGGCCTGGATGGCACTGAAAACCCGTTACTTCCAGGTCAAAACCGGCCATCGACGGCATCTTGCGGGGGCTGGCCAGCAATTGCATCTTGCTCACGCCCAGGTCGCGCAGGATTTGCGCGCCGATGCCGTAGCTGCGCAAGTCCATGCTGGCGGCGCGGCCTTTCGGCTTGGCTTGCGGCGTATCGAGCGCGGCGAACTGGGCAAACAGCTCGCCCGACGTCTCGCCGCAGTTCAGCAAGACCATCACGCCCCGCTCGGACTGCTTGATGGCGGCCATCGAGGCAGCCACCGTCCACGAGTGGGTGGTCGCTTCGCTTTCCAATACGTCCAGCAGGGAAACGGGCTGGTGCACGCGCACCAGCGCTTCCAGGCCGGGTGCCAGGTCGCCATGCACGAGAGCCAGGTGGGCCGAGGCGCTGGGCTTGTCGCGGAAGGCGATCAAACGGAATTCGCCGTGCGCCGTGTGCAGGGTGCGCTCGGCAACGCGCTCGACCAAGGACTCCGTCTGGCTGCGGTAATGGATCAGGTCGGCAATCGTGCCGATTTTCAGGCCATGTTGCTCGGCAAACACCAGCAAGTCCGGCAGGCGCGCCATGGTGCCGTCGTCCTTCATGATTTCGCAAATCACGGACGCGGGCGTCAGGCCGGCCATGGCCGTCAGGTCGCAACCGGCTTCCGTATGGCCTGCGCGCATCAGCACGCCGCCTTTTTGCGCTTTCAGGGGAAAGATATGGCCCGGCTGGACGATATCGGTAGGCTGCGTGCCCTTGGCCACGGCCACCTGGATGGTCTTGGCGCGGTCGGCGGCGGAGATGCCCGTCGTTACGCCTTCGGCCGCCTCGATGGAGACGGTAAAGTTGGTGCCGTAGGCGGTGCCGTTGCGCGAGGTCATCATCGACAGGCTCAGCTCGTCGCAACGCTCTTCCGTCAGGGTCAGGCAGACCAGGCCACGCGCATGCGTGATCATGAAATTGATGGCTTCAGGCGTCACGAAATCGGCGGCAAGCACCAGATCGCCTTCATTTTCCCGGTCTTCTTCATCGACCAGTATCACCATGCGGCCGGCGCGCAATTCGGCGACGATCTCTTCGGTGCTGGATATAGACATTATTCATCCTCGTATGACGCCTGGCCAAACCTGCTGCGCGTCGGTTTTGCCAGGCGTTGTTATGTTAATGAAACTAAAAACTGAAACATGGAGCGCGAATACTCCGCGAATTTCCGGGAATTTTCTTATAACCTGCTATTTTAAAGGATTTAGCGCTTGCAGACCTGAAATAAGACAGGTTTGCGGCACGGATGCCGCAACCTGCCCCACAACCCTCCGATTCCCTGATCCAGCGCACACGGCGGCGGCAAAACGCGCGCCGCCGGCCTTGCGAAGAGCATAAGATCAGCCAGTCAGCGCCACGGCGCTGACATCCCACTCGCAGCGATACCCCACACAGGAGCGGCAATATGAAAACCAACGGATCGGCCATCTGGTCAGGCGGCATCAAGGACGGCAAGGGCGCCATCAGCACGCGCAGCGGCGCCTTGCAGGAATATCCCTACGGCTTTGCCAGCCGCTTCGAAGGCAAGCCGGGCACGAATCCCGAAGAATTGATCGGCGCCGCCCACGCGGGCTGCTTCACCATGGCCCTGTCGCTGATCCTCGGCGAAGCGGGGCTGACGGCAGAAAAGATGGAAACGACGGCCGAAGTGACCCTCGACAAGGTCGACGACGGCTTTGCCATCACGGCCGTCCACCTGATTCTGAAAGCGAAGATCCCGGGCGCCGACCAGGCCAGATTCGAGGAATTGACGGGCAAGGCCAAGGCCGGCTGCCCCGTGTCGAAGCTGCTTAAAGCCAATATCACGCTGGACGCCACCCTGCTGCCCTAGATTTTCGTCACGGGCTTGACGGGCTCCACGGCAGCGACGGGCGCCACCAGCGGCAGGCGCGAGTCGCTGGCAGGCAATGGCCGGTTCATCAAGCCGGGATTCAGGGCTGCATTGTTCAGGTTATACGCGGCGATGGCCGCCGCCACGGACGGATCTTGCGACGAAGGCAGCGGCACGGCCTGGCCCGCGTTTTGCGCGGCCAGCTCTTGCGCCTGCGTATTTTGCTGGGCCAGCTGGGCTTGCGCCGTCGCCAGGCCCGCGTCCGCTTGCCCCTGCGCTGCGCGCGCCAGCGACTGCGCCCGGTCGCTGGCCGCCTGGGCCGCCATTTGTGCGTCGCTGGCGGCCAGCTGCGCCCGCGCCGCATCGTCCGCTGCCGCTTGCGCCTGCTGCTGCAAGCCCTGCTGCTGCACCTGCCCCTGGCGCAGATCGTCCACCCGTGCAGCTTCCTGCTGCTGCGCCTGCTGATCGGTATTGATGCGTTCGCTGTCCAGGCGTTCGGCGTCCAGGCGCTGGGCATCGACGCGCTGGTTGTCGGTGCGCTGCTTGTCGGTGCGCTGCGTCTGCAGCAATTGCGCTGCATCGGCGGCTGCTTGCGCTGACGGCTGGGGCCGCAACTCCTGCAAGTCCAGGTTCAACTCCTCCGCTTCCAGTTGCTGCTGCAGTTCCAGCTGCCGCTGCGCAATGGCGGCCGTCTGCGGCGGCGCCGCGTCAATGGCTTGCGGCTGCGCGGCGTCGGACGGCAATGCTTCGCCCGTCAAGTCCGCTACCACAACGGCGGCCAGCGGCGCGCCCTGCTGCTGGACCAGCACGGCGCCCACCTGCGCCAGCACGTCCGCTCCCTGCTGCAAGGCATCCAGGGTGGCATTGCTGTCGGCCGCATAGGCGGCCTGCAAAGTTACTGCATCGACATCTTCATTACGCAAATCGATGCCGATGCGCGCCAGGCCCGCCTGGGTCAGCAAATTGCCGTCCTGCGCCAGCGCGGCCGCCGCATCCGTCGTGCCATCGCCCGACAGCAAATCGTAGCGCTGCGCCAGGCTGCCCGGCGTCTCGCCAGCCGTGGCCAGCTGGCTGGCATCGATGCCGCTCGTTTGCAGCTGGGCGAACGATTCCGTCAGTTGCCGCGCCAGCGCCAGCAAGTCGTCATTGACATTCACGGGGGTATTGGCCGCCCTGGCCTCTTCCGTGGCACCCTGCAAGGCCAGCAGTTGCCGGCGCGACAAGGCCACGCCGGAGAGGAACTGGCCCAGCGGGGAGATGTCGACCTGGGTCGACGACAGCATGGCAAGGGCCGCCGCTTTGCTGGACGGCGGCACGGGCAGCGCAGGCGCCAGCGGCGCCGTTGCGCCCACGCGGGACGTGGCCGGGATGGTGTTGGGCACGGTTGCGCGCGAAATCGGGTCCATGGCTAGCCTCCACTGCGGAAAGCTTCATAGTATGCGCGTCTGAAAGAAAAGCAACACACGCTTGGCAAGGCAGCGGCTGTGTTGCTGTGTTTTTGTATCAGGCGGCAGCCTTGTCCAGCGACAGCATGCGCTCGACATAGCGGGCGATCAAGTCGATTTCCAGGTTCACCTTGCCATCGACCGTCAAGTGCTTCAAGGTCGTCATGGCGATCGTGTGCGGGATCAGATTGATCGAGAAACGGCAGCCGTTGACGGCGCCCGCGCCCAGGTCTTCCACGCGGTTGACGGTCAGCGACACGCCATTGACGACGACGGAACCTTTGAAGGCCAGGTATTTCGCCAGCGCGTGCGGCGCTTCGATGACCAGCTCCCACGATTCGCCCACGGCTTCGAACTTGCGCACGATGCCCAGGCCGTCGACGTGGCCGGACACCAGGTGGCCGCCCAGGCGCTCGGCCAGGGTCAGGGCTTTTTCCAGGTTCACTTCCGTGGTGGTATCGAGGCCCACGGTGCAATTGAGGCTTTCGCGCGAGACATCGACGGCAAAGCCCGCGTCCGACTTTTCCACCACCGTCATGCAAGCGCCATTGATGGCGATCGAATCGCCCAGGGCCACATCGGCCAGCGGCAAGCCGCCCGCGTGGATGGTCAGGCGCACGCCGGCATCGAGGCCGCCGTCGAGTGCTTGCACGGTTTCAATCTTGCCGATGGCGGCAACAATTCCTGTAAACATGAACTAACCCTATAAAAGTGTAAAAGTATTAATTGCGCTGGGCGAATCTTGCAAGGATACGCAAATCTTCGCCCACTTGCTGAACCTGGTGAAATTGCAAAGTGCGCTGCTGCTTGATATCCGTCAAGGCGGGCAAGGAAAACATGCCCTGCGCATCGCCCAGCAAGGTGGGCGCCAGGTAGACCAGCAACTCGTCGACGCAGCCTTCGCGGATCAGCGAACCGTTCAGTTTGGAACCAGCCTCGACGTGGACTTCATTGCATTGCCGGCGTCCCAGTTCCAGCATCAGCGCGGCCAGGTCGACCTTGCCGGCCGCGTTCGGCAACATGATGACGTCCGCGCCCAGGGCGCGCAGCTGGGCTTCCTTTTCCGGGTTGGCAACAGCCGCCACGATCCACGTGCCGCCGCCAGCAAGGATGCGCGCATCGAGGCTGATGTCGAGCCGGCTGTCGACGACGATGCGGCGCGGCTGGCGCGGCGTCTCGACGGCGCGCACGTTCAGTTGCGGATCGTCCGCCTTGACCGTGCCGATGCCCGTCAGGATGGCGCAGGCGCGCGCGCGCCAGGCATGGCCGTCGGCGCGCGCTGCCGGCCCCGTGATCCACTGGCTTTGCCCGTTGTGCAAGGCCGTCATGCCATCCAGGCTGGCCGCCGTTTTCATGCGCACCCACGGCTTGCCGCGCTGCATGCGCGAGAAAAAGCCGATATTCATTTCATATGCTTCGTCGGCCAGCACGCCCGTGGTGACGGCGATGCCGGCCGCTTGCAGCTTGGCCAGTCCCTGCCCCGCCACCAGCGGATTCGGGTCCGTCATGGCGGCCACGACGCGCCCCAACCCGGCGCGCACGAGCGCATCGGAACAGGGCGGCGTGCGGCCATGGTGGTTGCACGGCTCCAGGGTGACGTAAGCCGTGGCGCCGCGCACGTCGTTGCCGCGCGCTGCCGCATTGGCCAGCGCTTGCACCTCGGCATGATCCTGCCCCGCCGCCTGCGTCACCCCGGCGCCGATCACCTGGCCATCCCTGACGATCACGCAGCCGATGCGGGGATTGGGCGAGGTCGTGTATAAACCGCGCGCCGCCCATTCCAGCGCCAGGCGCATGCCATCGATATCGTTGAGTATTTCCACGGGCTTCTTTGCTTGAAGGTGAGTAATAAGTAAGAGGCAAGTCTTGCTACGAACTGTCGGCCACGCCGCTACAATTGGCCGCTTGCTGCTGCGGGTCGCACACCCGCACCCTGCCCAGCATATTGATTTTAATATGGCGCACCTGCTTTCCCAAAGCCAGGGACAAGGTACCCCAGCGCGCCGCCAGGCTATTGGTCGCGCTGCAACTGCGTCCTGCGCCATTGTAGGCGATATAAAACGGCGCCGTGGCCGATGAAAAAGCGAACTGCGCCGTGATGCCCGCCGGCAGCGGTCCCTGGCGGAACAGCAATTCGTCATCGCCATCGAACGCCAGGTTGGCATTGCGGTCGATGAATATCAGCCAGCCAGTGCGCCAGTCCGTGCCACCGGGCCCGGCCGGCATCAGCAGCACGCGCTGGCCGCGCGCCATCGCCTGTGCCCGCGTCAATTCGATGGCCGAGAACAAGTCGGTGGCCGCCGCGCGCACCTGCTGGCGCGCCAGCACCTGCTGCAGGCTGGGCATGGCAGCGGCCGCCAACAGCGCGGCAATCGCCAGCACGGCCAGCAATTCGGGCAAGGTATGCGCGACGGTGTGCGCGACGGTGTGCCCAATCCGCGGTGGCAGCTTGCGCGTAGCCATGGCCTAGGGCAAGCAATGGCCTATGGCCAGCAATGGCTGGCGGGGCCGCTGCTGCCGCGCTGGCCCGTGCTGCTCAAGGACAGCACGCCGCAATCGGCATCCTGGAACTGCGCATCGACCTTGGCCGTGCCTGGCATGGCACGCAACAGCACGCATTGCCCGATCGTCAAGCCGGGACAGGCAAGCGCCTCGATTTCATACGCACTGCTGGCCGCTCCCCCTGCACCGGACCACCATGGAAACTGCTGCGCCTGCGACGCTGGCGACACCGAGGAAAATGCCAGGTAGCGGTTGTTTTGCGAGTAATAGCGCTCCTGCTGCTGCATCAGGCGCAGCAGGGCCGCCTGCCCCTGCACCCGCTTGGCGCGCACGACATGGCCGTGATAAGCGGGCACGGCCAGCGCCAGCAGCAGGCTCATGATCGCCAGAGCGGCCAGCAATTCGATCAGGCTGAAGCCAGCCGGGTTGACAACAGGAGCGCAACCGTTTGCAGCGGCTCCGTTTCGCCTTATCACCACGCCCATATAAGCTCCCATCTTCGCCGCAACCACCTGCCGATGCGATGCCCCTGCCTGGCCCGCGCCTATTTTTTCTTGGCAGCCTCGTGCAATTCGCGCCAGTTCGCCACTTCGCGCCAGCTGAGACGCCGGGCCGGCAGCGGCGCGCTGACGACCTTGAGCCCGGCCCCGCTGGCCGCGCCCGGCAAGCCAGGTTGCAGCACGGCCAGTTCCTTGCGCCCCTCGGCACGTCCTGCCGCTGTCGCGGGGCCCAACGTGCTGTTCAGTTCCAGCGCCAGCGGCGGCGCGCGCGCCAGGCCATCGAACAAGCGCCCCGTCTGCGCGCCTGCCTGCACGACACCGGCGCCATCGGCGGCAAAGCCGCTCAGCACATCGAGCACGTACAGGCGCGTGGCCGGCTTGGCGCAAGAATCGCGCCCCGGCAGGACAGTATTGAACAGCACCTTGCCGGCAGCCAGCACGGGACTATTGATGCTGCGTTCGCCCGTCTGTGCGGTATTGATAAAATCGAGGAACCAGCCGCGCATGGCATCGCTGCCCGTGTAGCGCAGTTCGGCGCCATCGACGCGCACGCCGCCCACCGCCTCGCCCAGGCTGCGCTGCTCCAGATCGGCCCGGCTGCGCGTGGGCGATGATTCCCGCACATCGTCGTGCACGGCGTAAAACGACTGTGACAGAAAGGTGGCGGGCCAGGTATCGGTCGCTTCGACCAGCTTGCCCGTGCCGAACAGCAGCACATAACCGCCAGCGGGCGCGTACGCCACGCTCAGCTGCTGCGTCACGGGCTGGCGCCTGCCCTGCGCATCACGCGCAACAAAGACGAGCTTGCGCCCCTGGCCATCCTTCCACGGCGGCCCGCCAGCCATGTCAAGGCGCCAGATATTGCCCTGCAAATCGCCCGCATACAGATACGCCAGCGCGCTGTCGCTGCCCGGCACCACGGCGGGCGGGCCCAGCGCGTGGGGCATGACGTCCGTATCCGCCGCGCTGCCATGGCCGCCATCGCCATCGCCACCACTGGCCACGGGCACCTTGAGACGGAAATAATTACTTCCCAACACCCATGGCGTGCCGGGCGCCTTGTCCAGCGCCAGCAGGAAGATGGCAGCGGACGATGCGGGCGCCGTCGTGTCCTTGCCGTCATTCACATGATTGTTGTAGCCGCTGGCGACGATGGCAAAATCGCGGTAGGCTGGCGCCCCATCCTTGCCGCCCATGTTGATGCGGGCAAAGGCGGGCGGCGCGCGTACGTTGCCTATCAGCTTGTCGTCGCGGTCCGTGAACTCCCACATCGCCCCGTCTTGCGCGAAGCGCGCCGGATCGGTAATATCGAGCGCAAACACGCCTTGCGCCCCACCGCCCATGCCCGACACCAGCAGCGTCTTCCAGCGTCCCAGCGCCAGCACTTCCGCCGTGGCCGCGGCGCCGTCGAGCAGCGGGCCAGGGCTGTAGTGAGTGCTCGCAGCGGCGGCAGCCGCGTGCAGCAGCGCTTGCGGCAGATAGGCAAACAATTCGCTGCCCGTGCGCGCATCAAATGCATGCAGCAAGCCATCGTTGGCCCCCAGGTACAGCATTTTCCGGCGCTGCAGCAGCGCCTTGCGGTGCAAGCCATAGCTGCCCCCCGGCATACCCAGCCCCGGCGCGCCCACGTACAGCAAATTGCCATGCGGCGCGGCGCCCAGGCCGCCCGAGCGGCGCCGCAGAAAGCCGCCTGACTGGCCCACCTCGTGCGTACGCTGGCCCAGCAGATACGCCAGGCGCGCCTCCCCTTGTCCATCGCCGCCGTCGAATGCGCCCCGCTGCGCTGCGTCGAGACGCTTCCAGGTCAGCGGCATCAGGGCACCCTTGGCGTCAAGCGTGTAGACCGGGCGCAAGGACGCGGGCGCGCCATCCGGCATGGGCTTATCCTGGCCGCCAGCGCGCCACCATGGTTTGCCGGCAAGCGGTGCGCCATCGGGCCGCATGACAAATGTGGAGCGCGACAAGGTCATGCTGCCATCGGCCAGGCGCATCTGCGTCTGGAACCAGTATGCCTCTTCCGTACCGCTAGCCAACGCCATCAGGGCTGGTCCTGCCAGCGTCGCCGGCAAGCTGCCCTTGTCGGCGGCAGCAAAGGCCGCGCGCAGGCCCGCGATCAGGGCAGCCGGGTCACTGCCGGGCAGGTAATGACCAGGCCAGCGACCATCCAGGCTCCACTCCTCCAAGGCGCTGCCCGCCGCGCTCTTGAATGGGTTGGCGTCGCCGTTCGTATCGAGAAAACCGCCATACTTGGCCGCCAATAACAAGGGAGTAGCGGCGGGAGTGGCTGCAGAGTTGCCGGCCGGGTCGCCCTGGCGCAAGTCGCCCGCATAGTGCTCGACCTTGGCAACGCCGTCATTCTTGCCGCCAGGACGCAGCGCCTGCACATGCGACCAGTAGGCCAGGCCTGCCGCATGGTAGCTGGCGCCGCCCGCCCCGTCGGCCAGCAGTTCCAGCGACGCCAGTTCCGGCCGTGGCGCGGGATTGCCGGGTGCGCCACCGCTTTCCAGGCTGCCCACCGCATGCGTCCAGGCCATCGCGTCAAATGGCGGCGGCGCAAAGCCATCGGCGGCGCGTGCGCGGTCGCCGTTTGATGCGGGAGTCGCCGGGACATTGCCGGGCACGTAGCGGTCGCCCGCCATGCCCGCGTCGCCCAGGCTGATGACGATGTGACGCTGGCAGCTGGCCGTTTGCGGGTCGCTCCATGGCATAACGACCGGCAAGCCATCGTCGACAGCAGGAGCGGTCGTGGCGCTTGCTTGCCGCCCCTGCAGGTAGCGCAGCGATTCGTACAGCAATTCAGCCAGCGGCGCCGCCCCCGCGTACGCGCCGGGATGCCCGAAGTTGCCGCGCCCCAGGCCGTTGATGTAAGCGGTCACCCCGCCGCCAGGCCCCGCAGCTTGGGCCACATACACGCCAGTGGCGGGATTCCACTCGGCGCCGGCATTGTCTTGCGGCAAAAAGTCGGGCGCCATCCAGCGCTGTCTTCCCACGTGGGCCAGCGGCGCGCGCAACACGCCGCCATACACGGCACCGGCACCGGCGCTCACGCCGTTCAAGTGGCCAAACACGCCCACGCGCACCCGACCACCATGGCGCTGCACGGCGCCCACCGGCTTGTGGTTCTTGCCATACGCCAGGCACAAGTCGTCGCGCAGCGGCCCCTCATCTGCATCGCACACGCGCACGCGCGCGAGGAACACGCCGTGCGTGGCAGCAAAGCCGGGCGCGTCGCAACTGCCGCCCGGGGGCAAGCTGGCGTCGCCGAACAGCAGGCGGTTGCGGCAGGAAACGATGGCCAGTTGCGCCAGCGCAAACGGTGTCGCCGCCGCCACGCCTGTCTGCAAGACCTTGCGCGGGAAAAAGACAGGATGGGCAAAGAAGTCGATGGGGCTGTCGGCATCGGGCAGGTAGGCGCGCTGCAGCACCGTCTTGCGCACTTCATCGATGACGCGGTCGCCGCCCGTCAGGGCATAGCGGACGATGTCGAGCATGCTGGTGCTGGCCCAGTTGAGAAAGTTGCCGCTGAAACTGTCGCCGCCGCAACCGTGCAGCGCATCGGCCGGTTTCAGCACGGAGAAGTAAGCGGTCGCTACGCGCAAGTCCGGCAGCATGACGCCATCCTTGCTGCGGTAGGGATAGCTGTAGCACATGCGCGCATGAAAGTAACCGGCGTACTCGCGCTGCGGCGCATACTCGCCGCCGTGCGCAGCCGTAGCGGCCGCATGCGTGAGGGACAGGTTGAGCAGCAGATTCGGCGGCACTCTGGCGCCGTGCAAGCCCGCATCGGCCCGCGCCAGCGTCACAGTGGGAGGGGCAGCGACGGCGGGGCGGCACACCAGGCTGGCCAGGCAAGCCAGCAGCAGCAAGCAGACGGACGACAGCGCCCTCATGGCCCCGCTCCCGCCGCCTCTTTGCGATAATAGCTTTGCAGCACGACTTGCGTGCTTTCCTGCGCGCCAAAACCGATGGCCGTGATGCGGTATATATAACTTTCCGTGGCCAGGCCGCCAGCCACCGCCGTGGCCTGTGCGCCGGGCGGGTGAAACGGCAGCAATTCGATCAGGTAGCGGGGCCGGCGCGACGGCAGGAAACCCTGCCCCGTCTGCATGACGGCACCCGTGAACTGGCCATATGGCACGGCGCGGCTGGCACTTCCCCCTTCGGCGCCATTCAGATCCATGCTCAGCCAGAGCGCCGGCGCCTCCGGGGCTGCGGGCAGGCACAAGCCCAGTGCGCCTCCTTCGCCACAGCCGTCCGCGAAACCTGCCGCACTGCCAGGCGCGAAGAGGCTGCTACGTCCCGGCGCGCCGGGCCAGCCTTCGATATCATTCTGCGCATCCACCAATGCCTCCTCCGCCGCCTGAAACGCGATCTGCCGGTCACGTTCGCCGCGTGCCGCCTTTTCCCCCTGCAAGGCCATCTGCGCCGCCGATATGCCCAGCAGCAAGATGATCACCAGCAGGCACAGCACATACACGAGGGTGGCGCCACGCCGCCTCGCACCGGGCGCGCAACGCGGTATGTACCAGCGGACGCCCCCGCCAGCCATCATGCCACCCGCCTAGGCCGGTCCGTTGCGCAGCATGATGCTTGTCTGCACCAGTTGCCGCAGCCTGGAGCGCGTTGCGGCGGGCAAGGTCGCGCGCGCGATGCGCACGCCCGTGTCGCCGGCGCCGTGCGCCTCGGCATACGCCTTGCCGAACAGGTCGAACTGCGCCGGCCCCAGGTCCGCCATCTTGTCTGCCTGGCCCGCTTCACCATGCAACAGCAGCGCCACGCGCACACTGGCCACGCGCTTCCAGTGCGTGCGGCGGTGCAAATCACGCTGGCGCGCGGCCGCATCCGTACCCGCCAGCAGCAGCGCCGCATCGTCGGCGTCGAGCGCGCTGGCGTTGACATAGCGGTTCGCCACGCCGTCGGGCGGCGTATCCGTGTCGAGGCCATACAGCACCTGGAAGCCGTCAACGCCGCGGATGATGGCGTCCGCGCCCCAGCCGTTTGCGCCCCGGTATTTGCAGCGCAATTCCCCCTCGCCATCGGCGCCCTGCGCCACATAGAAAATGCTCCAGCCCCGCTGCGCCTCCGTTTGCGCGGCACCCACGCCGAAGCCGGCGCAATTGAGCACGGATCCGTCACCGCCCTCTTCCTTCCCGGCGCCGTAATAGCGCAGGGCCAGCACGTCGCTGCCCTGCATGGCGTCGGGCAGCGCGCCGCTGATGCCCTCGCTGTTCTTGCCCAGGCTGCGCGCGTCGAGCCCGGCGACATTCGCACTGTCGTCATCCGCATGGGCGACGGGCGCGGCGCTGCTATCCCAGTTCACATACGCCGTCTGGCGCACGGCGCGGGCGATGGTGTCGAGGGCATAGCGGCCGTTGTCGTCCAGCCGCGCACTGGCGGACTGGTCGCCATAGCTGCCGCTGGCCGCCAGCAGCACGGTGCTGGCGACCAGCATCAGCAGCGCACCCAGCGACAGGGCCACCAGCAATTCGAGCAGGCTCATGCCGCACTGCCGGCACCACGCGGTATGCACGCTGTTCATGCGCCGCCTCCGCCCAGCTGGAATGCCAGTCTGGGCAGCGACTCGTTTGCCGCATTCACGGCGGGCGAGCCATCGGGCAGGCGGGCGCGCCAGCCCAGCTTGATAACGATGGGCGCGCCCTTGCCACCGCTACACGCCCAGTGCAAGCCTTGGGCGGCGGCGTCCCACGCGGGAGCATCGCGGCAGATTTGCAGACGCGCGTCAGGCAAGGCCGCATGCAGCCTGTGCTTCCATTCGGCGATGTCAAATTGCGCCAGTTCGGCCGCGCTGCAGGCGGCAGCACCAAAACAGTCGGGCGCGCCACCGCCAGCTTCGGCGTCGTCCGCCGCCGCGTAGGCCACGTTCAGGTAGGGATTGCCCGTATCGGGGCCATTCATGAGCACGCTATTCGCGCGCATGCGCTCGGCCATGCCGGCGGCCAGTTGCACGCCCGCCGACAACAGCGCCGACTCATGGCGCGCACGCAGGGAGTGCAGTTGCAGGATGCTGGCGCCGAGCAAACCCAACGCCAACAGCAGCAGGGACACGAGCACCTCGACGAGGCTGCTGCCACCCGCAGGAAACATAGTGCGACCGCCATTGCGCATGCGCTACCCCCTTCCGCAGACAGAGTCGCAAGAACAGGCGGCCCAGGTACACGATAGGCGCGCGCAAAAAGCCGGGTCTGCGCTAGCGCAAACAGCAAGGCGATAAAATGAAAAAAACAGCGTTGGGATTGATCAGGCCGCTTGCCAGGCGAACGCTGGCGTGATGAACACGGGGCGCAGAACCGGCCCCATTTTCAATCAGGTGAACAAGAAGGTGAGCGTCAGGGCTTGCTGCGCGCCTGCCCCACTTCGGCAATCGCATCCTGGAACTCGGCCAGGTCTTCGAAATTCTTGTAGACGGAGGCGAAGCGGATGTAGGCGATCTTGTCGAGGCGCTTGAGTTCCTGCATGACGAGTTCGCCGATATAGCCGGAATCGACTTCGCGCAAGCCGCTGGTGAGCAGTTTTTCCTGGATGGAGGCGATGGCCGTATCCACGGAGGCGGCCGCGACGGGACGCTTGCGCAAGGCCAGCATCAAACTGCCGCGCAACTTATCCGCAGCGAACTCCGTCCGGCTGCCATTCTTTTTGACGACGGCCGGCATGATAAGTTCAATGCGCTCGTACGTGGTAAAACGCTTGTCGCATTTGCCGCAGCGGCGGCGGCGCCGAATGGCATCCCCGTCCTCCGATACACGCGTATCGAGAACCTGGGTATCGCCGTGCTGGCAAAATGGACATTTCATGGGCTGGCTACAACTTTATAGTAATAATTACGGGAAATCGCCGCCCCTGTACAAAGGGCGCCCGAATCACTCCGGGCGCCCTTGGGCACGAAGGAATGTGTCATACAGAATCTTACTCTGTATGACACATTCTGGACAAATAATTATGCGTACACCGGGTGCGCGTCGGCCAGCACTTTCACGGCTGCTTTCACGCGCTCAATGGTGGCGGCGTCATGCGGATTGTCCAGCACGTCGGCGATCAGGTTGCCCACTTCTTCCGCTTGCGCTTCCTTGAAACCGCGCGTCGTCATCGCCGGGCTGCCCAGGCGGATGCCCGAGGTGACGAAGGGTTTTTGCGGGTCGTTCGGGATGCCGTTCTTGTTGCAGGTGATGTGCGCGGAACCGAGGATGGCTTCGGCTTCCTTGCCCGTCAGGTTCTTGGCGCGCAGATCGACCAGCATGACGTGCGATTCGGTGCCACCGGACACGATACGCAGGCCGCGCTTAATCAGAGTTTTCGCCAGAACGTCGGCGTTCTTGACCACTTGCTTCTGGTATTCGACGAACTCAGGGCTCAGCGCTTCCTTGAAGGCAACGGCCTTGCCGGCGATCACGTGCATCAGCGGCCCGCCCTGGATACCAGGGAAGATGGCCGAGTTGATGGCTTTTTCGTGTTCGGCCTTCATCAGGATGATGCCGCCGCGCGGGCCGCGCAGCGATTTGTGCGTGGTCGAGGTGACGAAGTCGGCGAACGGCACCGGGTTCGGGTACAGGCCGGCGGCGATCAGGCCCGCGTAGTGGGCCATGTCGACCATGAAGTAGGCGCCAACTTCCTTGGCGATCTTGCCGAAGCGCTCGAAGTCGATCTTTTTCGAGAACGCGGACGCGCCGGCGATGATCAGTTTTGGCTTGCGTTCGCGGGCCAGGCGTTCCATTGCCTCGTAGTCGATGTCCTCTTCCGCCGTCAAGCCATACGACACGACGTCAAACCACTTGCCGGACATGTTCAGCGGCATGCCGTGGGTCAGGTGGCCGCCTTCGGCCAGCGACATACCCATGATCAGGTCGCCTGGTTTCAACATGGCGAAGAACACGCCCTGGTTCGCCTGCGAGCCGGAGTTCGGCTGCACGTTCGCGCATTCGGCGCCGAACAGCTGTTTTACGCGGTCGATGGCCAGTTGCTCGGCCACGTCGACGTATTCGCAGCCGCCGTAGTAGCGCTTGCCTGGGTAGCCTTCGGCGTACTTGTTTGTCAGTTGCGAGCCTTGCGCTTCCATTACGGCTGGCGACGTGTAGTTCTCCGACGCGATCAGCTCGATGTGGTCGTGCTGGCGCGTGTTTTCTTTTTGAATGACGGCGAACAATTCAGGATCGACGTTGGCGAGGGTGTGATCTTTTGCAAACATGTAAAAACTCCAAGTATGAGGGTGCTTGTACTGGCAGGTTGGATCGAATGAGGGGAGCCGGCGTTAATTGAATAACAACATTGGACAGGCAGCCTCTTCGTGCTTTTCCATAGTGGCTACCCAGGCGAACGGCTGATGAAAAATCTCACGTTTCCCGGTGGATGCCCACCTTTCGCCGGTTTGCCGATCGCCATTCATGGAGATCGCCCGACTTTTCGCCAGTCACGTGAGACGTAATGGAAGTCAAATTGTAAGTTAAGTGCCCAAATTGAGCAAGGAATGCAACCGTGCGGCTATAATCGCCGCGCGCAACCATGCCCTGGCACGGCCTGTGGCCGCGCCAGGGCATGGTTGCGCTGCTTAAGCTGGGCTTAAACCTGGCCATGTCATGTAAGCGTATGTTACGAAGCTTGCCATTGCGCCCCCCGGATTTAGAATGCTGCGGTGCAACTTATATGCAGCTTTTGCATGGCTTTCCAGCAAGCGCCCACAGTCACAAGAAGAAAAATCGCGTAAAATGTTGCTCAATCTCACTACTGGCGCAATAAACATGCCTTCAGTCTTTACCTGGAACGTACGTGTCTACTATGAAGACACAGACGCCGGCGGCATCGTCTATTACGCTAACTACCTGAAATTTTTCGAGCGCGCACGCACGGAATGGCTGCGCTCCATCGACGTGGGCCAGCAGGCATTGCTGCAACAGCATGACGCGATGTTCGTTGTCAAAAGCGTCAACGCCGACTATCATGCGCCAGCCAGGCTCGATGACACGGTAAGATTAACCTTAAGCATAGAAAAAATGGGGCGCGCCTCCATCGTTTTCCTGCAACAAGCCTGGTGCGGCGACCGCCTGCTCAACACGGCCCGCGTCAAGATCGGCTGCGTCGATTCGGCCCTGCGCCCGCGCGCCGTGCCTGATGCAGTCGCGGCCCGCATGCGCGCCGCCTGAGCCCTACCCGCCACCCCCGGACAATTCACCCAACAGACTGCCAGCCAATGAACGTTACACAAGATCTTTCTTTCCTCGCGCTCATCTCCAATGCCCATTTGATCGTGCAACTGATCATGGCCCTGCTGCTGCTGATTTCCCTGACCAGCTGGACCTATATTTTCCGCAAGATGTTTGCCGTGCGCCAGGCGCGCAAGCAAACCATCGAATTCGAACGCAGCTTCTGGGCCGGCGGCAACCTGCATGCGCTGCACCAGAACGCCAGCGGCAACCGCGACCAGAGCGGCGCGCTGGCCCGCATTTTTGACGCCGGCATGGGCGAATTCATCAAGGGCAAGGCTTCCTACGGTTCGCGCGAAGCGCTGGACGTCGGCGCCGTGCTCGACGGCGCACGCCGCGCCATGCGCGCCGCCTTCCAGCGTGAAATGGACGTGCTCGAATCGCACCTGGCTTTCCTCGCTTCCGTCGGCTCCGTCTCGCCGTACATCGGCCTGCTTGGCACCGTGTGGGGCATCATGAACGCCTTCCGCGGCCTGGCCAACGTGCAGCAAGCCACCCTGGCCGCTGTCGCGCCCGGCATTGCCGAAGCGCTGATCGCTACCGCCATCGGCCTGTTCGCGGCGATTCCCGCCGTCGTCGCCTACAACCGTTTTTCGCATGACATCGACCGCCTGGCGATCCGCTTCGAAAGCTTCGTCGAGGAATTCTCCAACATCTTGCAGCGCCAGTCGCGCTAAGAGGGAGCAGCGTCCATGGGTTCCTCATTCAATAGCGGCGGCATGCGCGGTGGCCGTGGCCGCAAGTTCAAGTCCGAAATCAACGTCGTGCCGTACATCGACGTGATGCTGGTGCTGCTGATCATTTTCATGGTGATGCCGTCGTCAAACAATCCCAGCGTGGTGAACTTGCCCAACGCGGAAAAGTCGGCCAAACCGCCTGATGACTATATTCAGATCGTGCTGAAACCAAATGGTTCACTGTCGATCGGCGTCATCGGCAAGGAACAGCTGTCGCCGGAAACGGAACCGAACCGCGACGCCCTGCTGCGCAAGCTGCGCGGCTTGCACGAGAGCAATCCAGACTATCCCGTGATGATTGCTGGCGACAAGGAAAGCAAGTACGACGATGTGATCCAGCTCATTTCGGAAGCGAAAAAGATGGGCATTACCCGCGTCGGCCTGGCCACCAAGTAAGCGCAGCACCCCGTTTCCAGACTTGACCGTTTTTAGATAGACTAGACTTTGCAGAACAAACAAATCGACCATGTACTCGGCAAGCCCTACAGCGTGCCGCGCGAACGCAGCCGCTGGCCCTCGCTGGGCCTGGCGCTGGCGATGCACCTTGGGCTGCTGTTTTTCCTGTGGGTGGGCGTACACTGGCAAAATACGGAACCTGTGGCCGTCGAAGCGGAAGTGTGGGATATGAAAGTGCAGACGGCCGCGCCGCCGCCCGAAGTGGCGACGGAACCGGAGCCAACCCCGGCGCCGCCGCCGGAACCGGAAGTGGAACAGCCAGCACCGCCGCCACCGCCGCCGGTGGCAGCGCCCGAGCCGAAGGTTGACTTGCGCGAGGCGGAGATCGCCCTGGAACGCAAGAAGGCCAAGCTGAAAGAAGAGAAGGAAAAAGCGGCAGCCGAAGAGCGCCGCAAGCAGGAATTGAAGGAACGCGAGGAAGAAAAGCGCGAACTGGAAAAGCAGAAGCAGAAAGAAAAAGACAAGGCTGAAAAGCTGGAAAAAGAAAAGGCCGACAAGCTGGAGAAAGCCAAGCAGGCCAAAGAGAAAGAAAAAGCGGCGGAAGAAAAAGCCGAGAAAGAACTGTCCGATAAAAAAGCGGCGGCGGAAAAAGCTGCCAAGGCGAAAAAAGCGGCGGAAGAGAAAAAAGCCGCCGACAAGGCGCGTGACGCGGAAATGAGCCGCATCACGGGCGCGGCAGGCGCCGGCACAACGGGCACGGCCGCGAAAGCGACCGCGCCACGCAAGGACAGCGGCTATGTCGCTGCCCTGACGAGCAAGATCAAGAGCAATATCGCGTACAGCGGTAGCACGGACGTGCCGGGCAACCCGCGCGCCGTGTTCAAGATCGAGCAACTGCCAACTGGGGAAATTATTTCGGTCCGAAAGATTAAAAGTAGCGGCCTGCCGGCGTATGACAGCTCGGTGGAAAACGCCATTAATAAATCGTCGCCACTGCCGAAGAAAAAAGACGGCACCGTGGAACGCGAGATTGAACTCATATTCGAGATGAAGGATTTGCCTAAATGATGACCATGAAAAAAATGAGCTATGTCGTGCTCTGCGCCGGCCTGATGCTGGGAGCATCCGGCGCCCAGGCGCAGCTGCGCGTGGAGATTACGGGGATCGGCAGCAACCAGATCCCGGTGGCTGTCGCCAGCTTCGTCAATGAATCGGCGGCGCCGCAATCGCTGTCGGGCATTATCAAGGCCGACCTGGCGCGCAGCGGCGTGTTCAAGCTGATCGACGCCGATGCGCCCGTATCGGAAACGGCGCCCGTCAGCTATGAGCAATGGAAGTCGCGCGGCGCCGACGCGCTGGCGGCCGGTAGCGTGCAAAGCATGGCCGATGGCCGCCTGGACGTGCGCTACAAGCTGTTCGACACCATCAAGGGGGCGCAGATCTCGAGCATGAACAATGCAGCCGCGCCACAGTTCAACCGCCTGCTGGCGCACAAGATCGCCGATGACATCTATGAGAAGTTGACGGGCGTCAAGGGCGCGTTCGCCACGCGCATCGCCTACGTCACGCAGTCGGGTCGCGAATACCGCCTGGAAATCGCCGACGCCGATGGCGAAGGCATCCAGGTCGCCCTGCGCTCGAACGAGCCTATCATTTCGCCGTCGTGGTCGCCGGACGGCACCAAGGTGGCGTATGTGTCGTTTGAAAAGAAAAAGCCCATCGTTTACGTGCAAAACCTGGTGACGCGCCAGCGCACCATCGTATCGAATGAAAAAGGCAGTAATTCTGCGCCCACCTGGAGCCCGGACGGTTCGCGCCTGGCCGTGGCCCTGTCGCGCGATGGCCATACCCAGGTCTATACCGTCAATGCCGACGGCAGCGGCTTGCGCCGCGTCAGCAACAGCAGCGGCATCGATACGGAACCCCAATTCTCGGCCGATGGGCAAAGCATTTACTTCACCAGCGATCGCAGCGGCGGACCACAAATCTATCGTATGTCGACCAGCGGCGGCGAAGCCAAGCGCGTGACGTTTGGCGGCTCCTACAACATCAGCCCGCGGATTTCGTCCGACGGGAAGACACTCGCTTATATTTCCCGTCGCGACGGCAATTTCCAGCTCTACGCGCTCGACCTGGCTAGTGGCCAGGAACTGCGCCTGTCGGACACCGCCAACGACGAATCACCGAGCTTTTCGCCCAACGGGAAATATATCATGTACGCGACCGAATCCGGACGACGCAAGTCGCTGGCAGTGGTATCGGTGGATGGCCGCGTCAAACAGCGTTTGACTACGCAAGCTGGCAATATCAAGGAACCCACCTGGGGTCCTTTTATGAAGTAAATGCTGTACAGTTTCACCTTTAACCATGACCCGGAGAATAAAAATGAGTAACTTTAAAAGTTTGGCTTTCATCGCCGCTACCGCAGCCCTGCTGTCCGCCTGCAGCACCCCAGTCAAAGTCGCAGAAACCCCAGTGGTTGAGCGCGCTCCTGAAAAGGTCGCAGCTCCAGTTGACACCCGTCAAGTTCAGCCAGTGACGACCGCATCGGTCGATCCACTGGACGATCCAAAAGGCGTGCTGGCTAACCGCAGCATCTACTTCGACTTCAACAAATACGTCGTGCGCGAAGCGGACACCCCAGTCGTGCAAAACCACGCTGGCTACCTGGTGAAAACGCCTAGCCGCAAGATCCTGATCCAAGGTAACACCGATGAACGCGGTGGCGCTGAGTACAATCTGGCCCTGGGCCAGAAACGTGCTGAAGCCGTGCGCAAGTCGATGGCCGCCCTGGGCGTGCCAGAAGGCCAAATGGAAGCCGTCTCGCTGGGCAAAGAAAAGCCTAAAGCACAAGGCAGCAACGAAGCAGCATGGGCAGAAAACCGCCGCGCTGACATCGTTTATTGATGTGCATGGGTGAGCGCAGCAGCATTGACGCTTACCTAACTGGCCAGTCATAGGCATAATAATGGGGCGCAGCGCGGTGATTCACCGCCCGGCGCCCCGTTTGCATGTTTGCGTAACCTTAGAAAGCCCGACTCATGATGACATTCTCGAAAGCCGGCGTCGCCGCCGCCTTGATGGCCGCGTTTGCCTACCTGCCCCTGCACGCCAACGCCGCCCTGTTCGACGACGACGAAGCGCGCAAGGCCATCCTCGAGCTGCGCGCCAAGGTCGACGCCATGGCGCGCGACCTGAACAGCCGCGTCGACGCCAAGGCGGACAAGACCAGCACCTTGAGCCTGATCAACCAGCACGACCAGACCATGCAAGAGATCGCCCGCCTGCGCGGCCAGATCGAAGTGCTGGGTAACGACCTGGCGAATGTACAAAAGCGCCAGAAGGATTTCTACACCGACATCGACGCGCGCCTGCGCAAGTTAGAGCCGCGCCAGGTCACCATCGACGGCCAGGAAGCGGCCGTGGGCGTGTCCGAGCAAAGCGCGTACGAATCCGCGTTCGGCCTGTTCAAGTCGGGCGACTATAAGGGCGCCGTCACGGCCCTGGATGGCTTCGTGAAGCGCTATCCGGAATCGGCCTACGCGGCCAACGCGCAATACTGGCTGGGCAACGCCTATTACGCCCAGCGCGACTGCAAGAGCGCCATCACGGCCCAGCAGGCCGTGCTGAAGAACTACCCGGACAGCCCGAAGGCGGCCGATGCCATGCTCAACATTGCCAGCTGCTACACGGAGCTGAAAGACAAGCCGAACGCGACCAAGACACTGAACGCGCTGATCTCGCGCTACCCGGACTCCAGCGCGGCCCAGGCCGCCAAGGAACGGGGCGGCAAAAAGTAAAAGCGGGGAAAAAGTTGCCCGTTAGGTTTGACAGAATCCCGGGCAACCCCTATAATCTTTCTTCTTCGGGTCGTTAGCTCAGCTGGTAGAGCAGCGGACTTTTAATCCGTTGGTCGCAGGTTCGAATCCCGCACGGCCTACCACGAATACGCAGTACTGATCTGCTTGCGAGTTGTTATAGCAAGCATTTTTTTACGGCACAGTGTTACCGAGGTTGTTGTAAAAAGTTTTTGGGTCGTTAGCTCAGCTGGTAGAGCAGCGGACTTTTAATCCGTTGGTCGCAGGTTCGAATCCCGCACGGCCTACCAAATACTTCAGAAAAGCCAACCGTTCGCGGTTGGCTTTTTTGTTTTTCAGCGACATCACTTGCACGGGATGCCATCGCTGACACAAATCAAACACCCCACCACTTGCGATACACCTCTGTCGGACTGTCGTATAATCAGATAATCATGAACGCCCCCCTATCCTCGACCACGTCCGAATTTGAGACAGCGGAAGCAGCCGAAACCTATAACCACTGGTTTCGCGCAAAGGTATTGGCATCACTAAATGATGACCGCCCAGCCCACCCACATGAAACAGTCATGGCGAAACTGAAGAAAATCGTGGCAGTCCAGCCTGATGACCATGCTGCCGATTCTATGGAAGGCTGAAGCGCAGGAAGATTTGACCGCGATCCTCACTTACATCGCGCAGCGCAACCAGCCAGCAGCACTTCAGCTTTACAACGATATCGACAGCGCTATTTCACAACTTCCAAATCATCCTCACCTATACCGGATTGGACGAGTTATCGGCACGCGTGAACTGATTGCCCATCCAAACTATGTCGTCGCATATCGCGTTGAAGCAAGCGCGATAGAAATTCTTGCCGTCATGCATACACGGCAACCATATCCTTAAGCCCCCCCGGCATATCGGAAACCAGTCCTTAACGCGACA
This sequence comes from Janthinobacterium leeuwenhoeki, assembly GCF_051380795.1. Classification (NCBI taxonomy): domain Bacteria; kingdom Pseudomonadati; phylum Pseudomonadota; class Betaproteobacteria; order Burkholderiales; family Oxalobacteraceae; genus Janthinobacterium; species Janthinobacterium leeuwenhoeki. The sequence continues at coordinate 68,730 of NZ_JBNYXT010000016.1, read as the reverse complement.
CCAACACCGGCCTCCCGGCCAGATGCGCCACCACATTGCCCATCACCCGCCCCAGCGGCAGCTCCACCCAGCGGTAAAACGCGGCGCCGGCCGCCACGCTGGCGCCCCAGGCTGTCAGCATGCCCAGCGCTTGCCACTCCGGCTCCAATGGGACATAGGTGATAAACAGCGCATTCACCAGCAGGCTGACGGGGAAGTGGACGAGAAACACGGCATACGAGATGCGCCCCAGAGCATTGATGATGTTCCAGGCGCCACCCTGGGACGGCGTGCGGGCGCGGCCGAACAGGAACAGCGCGCAGGCGACGATCAGGGCCAGGGCGATGCGGCTGCGATAGTCGACGGCCAGGGCCAGCAGGACGGGCACGGCGGCCATCGCCATGAGAACGCTCATGGCACCGGGTTTGCGGGCCGGATCGCTGGCCCACCAGGCCAGCATGCCGAGGCCATAGCTGCCGAAGAAATACGGCGCCCAGTTGTCCCAGTCCGCATCGAGATTGAAATACAGCAGGGAAAAGGTAATGCCCACGGCGACGGCCAGGGGCATTACCCAGCCCATGCGCCGCTGGCCCGCCAGGCGGCCGCCCAGCCACAGCAGCGATACCGTCAGCAGGTACAACTGGAAATCGATGGCCACGTACCAGGCGCCGGCCGACAGCGATTCATAGCCCAGCACGCCGTGCAGCAGCAAGGCATGGGCGCTCAGCTGGCCCAGGGTAACGGCGGCTGACATGGAATCGTGCAGCATCCAGATACCGGCCAAGGGCGTAATGACGGCGGCGAGCAAAGTGGCGGCCAGGAAAGGCGGCGCCAGTTTGGCATAGCGGCGCCAGATGGCTTGTAGCGGAGTGGCAATGCCGGGGTTGCCGGCAGGCGAGAGGGATTTGGCGACGAGAAAGCCGCCGATGACGAGAAACACTTGCACGGCGATGCGCGCGCTGCCGCCCAGCCAGTCCAGCAGCTCTGGCCACAAGGGCTGCACGTAGTCGGACATGGGTCCGTAAAACGCCAGGTGGTGCAACACGATCAATTGCGCCGCGCCTGCTTTTAAACCATTGATCCAGCCAAACTGCGGACGATTTGCCTGATCCGCCTGTGCTACCACCGCTGCTGCCGTCATTCCCATCCCTTGCCATGCCAGGTAGTGTCGCCAGCCCATCGCGCAACAGGCGCGCGGCTGAGGATTTACCGAAAGGCCGACATGATAGCCGAGCCTGGCAGAAGGTGGGGCACGGCAGGCGCTAGTCGTCCTGTCTGCCTGCCTGCCTCGGGCACCAATGGCTGCTGCGCCAGGATAGCGTCCAGCAAGCCGGGGAAACGGCTCTCGATATCGGCGCGGCGCAGGGTGTTCATGTGCGTCGTGCCTGCGTTTTCCGTGTAGACGAGGCCCGCTTCGCGCAAGACCTTGAAATGGTGGGAGACGGTCGACTTCGGCCGCCCGCCATCGAGGTCGCCGCAGGCGGCCGCATCGACGCGGGCCAGGTGGCGCACGATGTCGAGGCGGATGGAATCGCTCAAGGCATAGAGCACGCGCTCGAGCACGAATTCGCTGGCGGAGGGATGTTTATGTGGACGCATGTGCAGAATCATACAGCATGCGCTATACTAATTCCATTATTCGAATATTTACGAACTATCGAATCAGTATTTCACCCTATCTCCACCAACAAACAAAAAGGCCACCATGTCCGCCCTCTTCCAGCCCTACACCCTCAAAGACATCACCCTGCGCAACCGCATCGCCGTGCCGCCGATGTGCCAATACATGGCCGTCGATGGCCAGGCCAACGACTGGCATCTGTCGCACTATGCGGGCATGGCGCGCGGCGGCGCGGGACTGGTGATCGTCGAAGCGACGGCCGTAGCGCCCGAAGGCCGCATCACACCCGGCTGCACGGGCATCTGGAACGATGACCTGGCGCAAGCCTTCGTGCCCGTCGTGAAAGCCATCAAGGCAGCCGGCTCCGTGCCCGGCATCCAGATCGCCCACGCGGGGCGCAAGGCCAGCGCCAACCGCCCATGGGAAGGCGATGACCATATCGCTGAAGGTGATACACGCGGCTGGCAAACCATCGCCCCGTCCGCCATCGCCTTTGGCGGCGGCCTGCCGAAAGTGCCGCGCGCCATGGACCTCGACGACATCGCCCGCGTGCGCCAGAACTTCGTCGACGCGGCTGTGCGCGCCCGCGAAGTGGGCTTCGAATGGCTGGAACTGCACTTCGCCCACGGCTACCTGGCGCAGAGCTTCTTTTCCGCCCATTCGAACCAGCGCGACGATATCTATGGCGGCAGCGTGGAAAACCGCAGCCGCTTCCTGCTGGAAACATTGAAAGCCGTGCGTGCCGTATGGCCCGAGCACCTGCCGCTGACGATCCGCTTTGGCGTGCTGGAATTCGATGGCCGCGACGAGCAAACCCTGCTCGAATCGATAGCCCTGGTGCGCCAGTTCAAGGATGCGGGCATGGATATGCTCAGCGTCAGCATGGGTTTTACCATTCCCGACGTCTCGATTCCGTGGGGTCCGGCCTTCATGGGCCCGATTGCCGAGCGCGTGCGCCGCGAAGCGGGTGTGCCCGTCTCGTCCGCCTGGGGCTTCGGCACGCCGGCCCTCGCCGAGCGTGTCGTCAAGGAAGAACAGCTGGACGTGGTGATGGTCGGCAAGGCCCACCTGGCCAATCCGCACTGGGCATACTTTGCCGCCAAGGAACTTGGCGTCGAGCGCGCCTCGTGGACCCTGCCGGCGCCTTACGCGCACTGGCTGGAACGCTATTGATCATCCTTGACCATCGCCGGATGCCCCTCCGGGGGTAGTTCCGGCAGGAACAACAGGAAGACCAGCCCCGATAGCAGCAATGGTACGCTGCTGGCGCCTGAACGCCGTGCGCAATTCGTCGGACAGCACCGGCGCTCGCTCGGGGATGGGCAGGTCTTCGCGGTAGGCATGGGATCATAGATAGGTAGACTATCTACCAATATGAGACCGCGCATGAGGGCTACGCGAGGCTTTTTTTCCGCCCGTATCCCGCCCAGCCCTTCCCAAAACCGCCGTTGGCCGTCATAATAGCCGCCCTTGGGTCGTTAGCTCAGCTGGTAGAGCAGCGGACTTTTAATCCGTTGGTCGCAGGTTCGAATCCCGCACGGCCTACCAAGAATTTGCAGTGCGTTTGCATGCCGTCATGGCGAGCACGCACCGCACAGTGTTACCGCAGCAAGTAGTCAAAGTTTTTGGGTCGTTAGCTCAGCTGGTAGAGCAGCGGACTTTTAATCCGTTGGTCGCAGGTTCGAATCCCGCACGGCCTACCAAATACTTCAGAAAAGCCAACCGTTCGCGGTTGGCTTTTTTGTTTTGCGCGCCAGCTGTTCCCTCCCCTCGCCATACCTGCCCGGCGTCACCCCCATCACCCTCTTGAACATGGCGATGAAGGCGCTGACGTTGTCGTAGCCCAGGTCCAGCGCAATCGTCGTGACGGGTTGGCCGGCGGCCAGCAGTTCCAGGGCGCGCAGGATGCGGGCGCGCTGGCGCCAGGCCGAGGGCGTAAAGCCCGTCTCGACCGTGAAACGGCGCGCCAGGGTGCGCGGCGACACGCCGGCCCAGGCGGCCAGCGCTTCCACGCCCCGCTCGTCGGCCAGGTCATCGAGCACGGCGCGCGCCACGCGCAGCAGGCGCGGGTTCGTCGGCAAGGGCAAGCCGAAGGGCTCGTGCGGCGTGGCGGCGATCTCGTCAAGGATCACGCCCGCCACCCGGGCTTGGCGCGCATCGAACACCCCAGCGTCCCATTCGCTGGCGCGGCCCACCGCTTCGCGCAGCAGACCCGAGACGCGCATTACGCAAGGGGCGGCGGGCAAGTTGCCGCAACTGGCCTCATCCACATACACGCTCCAGCCCGCAAACGGGCCATGCGAACGCAATGCATGGACGTGATGGGGCGGCATCCACACGCAGTGGCTGGCCGGCACCACCCACTGTCCGCTGTCGGCGGCAACGGAGAGCAAGCCCCGCATGGCGCCGAACAGCTGGCCGCTGGCATGGCGGTGCGGCGCCGTCACCCTTTCCTGCGGCTGGGAAATATGCATGGCGCGCAGCGACGGCAAGATTGGCGGATTTAACGTATCGAATGACATAAACAACGCAGGCAAGACAATCCCGTCATCATACAGTGGAGTCTTTCTATTGTTCAGGAGTTCAGCATGCGTGCAGAAGACGTATTACCCGATCAACAAAACCAGGGGCAGTTCAATGGCGTCACCGTGCGCAAGGGAACCGTGGGCGCCTTCCTGGCCAATGCCCGGCTATGGCTGGACGACGCCAGCAGCATCGATGAAAAGACCATCGCCGAACGCGACATCCTCGACGCCTTGCCCGCCCTGTACGCATTGGGACTGTTCGACATCCTGCAGGTGCGCGACGCGGCGCTGCGCGAACTGGTGTCCGTCTCCGCCGCGTGAGCGGGCACCGGCTCGTGCCCGGCGCGCATTTCCTCTATCATGCTGCTTTGCCCGCCTTCGCACCCGCCATGCCGTTTACCATTGCCACTCCCGTCCACAGCGAACTGATCATCAAGAAAAGTCGTTTCATCGGCTGCGTACAGCCGATGACAGACCGCGCCAGCGCGCAGCAGGTGGTCAATAGCCTGAAGGCGCAGCATCCTGGCGCCTGCCATGTGTGCTGGGCGCTGCTGGCGGGCGGGCAGTCGGCGGCCGTCGATGATGGTGAACCGAGCGGCACGGCCGGGCGGCCCATGCTCGACGTGCTGCGCCACCAGGACCTGGAAGGCGTGCTGGCCACCGTCGTGCGCTATTTTGGCGGGATCAAGCTGGGCGCGGGCGGCCTGGTGCGCGCCTACACGGATAGCGTGGCGCAAGCCCTGCTGCAGGTGGAAAAGACGGCCATCGTGCGCCAGCGAGCCCTGCGCTGCACGGTACCGTATGCGATGGAAGGCATGCTGCGCCGCGAACTCGATGGCGCCGGCGCCACTTTGCTGAACGTGGCGCACGGCGAGCGTGTGCTATTCGACTTCAGCCTGGCGGAAACGGCCGCCACCGCCCTGCTGGCCCATCTGGAGGAAGCGGGCAATGGACGGATACAGTGGCTGGACGCCGAGGACTGAGACTGAGACTGGCGCAGCTTATTGCACGCGGCGCACCTTGGGCGAGTTGTTCGTGCCTTCGATCTTCAGGAAGAAGGTGCCGATGAAATTGCGTTCGACCGTCACCTTGGGATTGTTCTGCGGCACCAGCACGGCGGAGCTGCCATCGACGATGCGCCACACCTGACCATTGCTCAATTTGATCAGTTCGTTGCCGCTCCAGCCATCGAACTTGCCAGCGATGCTGCTGCTGATCGACTTGTTTTCTTCCGGCTCGGCCGCCTTGGGCGCCTTGACCGTTTCCATGCCAAAGCTTTGCTCACGCTGCTGCGCGGTCGGCACGGCGGCAGGGGCGGCGACGCCGACGGCGACAGGCGCGGCGGCGCCCAAAGGAATGGCGTCATAGCATTTCACGCGGCTGGCGATATCGGCCAGCGAACGGCATTGCAACATGGCAGCATCATCGGCAAGAGCCGCACCCGACACGAACAACAGCGAAAACAGAGCTTTCATCGAAATTCTTTCAAAATAAGAGAAGTTACGCCAAGCATGCCGTTTGCCATGCATGCGGGGAATGATTATATCGATAGCCAAGGGCCGTGGCATGACAATCTTGCCACGGCATGTGGTGCTTGTGCGAAACTCAGGCGCCGCGCGGACGCTTGATCTGCAATAAGATGAAATGCGTCCACGCCAGCGCCGGCAGCACCATCAATAGCAGCATCAGTCCGGCCGGCATGTCCGGCACGAAACGCACGAAGCAACCGAGAAAACCGGCAATGGCCAGCCAGAAACGCCAGTTGAACGCATACGCCTTGCGCGCTACCGTCGCCAGGGCGATGCGCCAGAATTCCAGCAAGGCCCACAGGCCGCCCGTCAGCAGCAAGGCGGCCAGGGCATGGTCTCCGGGGGCGTCGGCCCAGGTGCGCACCAGCTTGTACAACAGCACGGGATAGCCGGCCGTGATGGCCAGGGTGGCCGGGCCGGCGGCGATGACAGCTTCCAACAGCTGCCCTTTGGAACGATGATCCACTAACTCTTGCTCCTCAAGCCACGACGCCCGAATGGGCGGCGATCACTTTCAGCGCGCCGGCCGCATTGTGCGCCCAGACGCGCGTAAAACGGAAGTCGCCATGCGTTTCCACGTCGTGATAGCTGCCCGTCAGGTGCATGCGCACGGAGACGACGGCCACGTTGCCATTGATGCGCACATGACGCTCGGAGGCGCGCAAGTCCGTGATGGCCAGCAGGCGCTGCTCGTGCGCGGCCAGGTCCGCATGCTTGCTCAGCAGATGACCCAGGTGATTGGTAAACAACAAATCGTCGGCCAGCAACTCATTCAGTACAGCCACATCGGAGGCCATCATGGCCAGGCGCAAGCGCTCTTCCACATCGAGTACCTGCACTTCCGTTAAAGCATTCATCTTTTTCCTTCAAATTGGCATGACATTAATAAATAGGCAAAATATGCTCGCATGAAATCTTCTTTTTCACAATCATCCGGCAGACCTATACCTGCGCTTATGCCTGTGAAGCATATTTATATAGCGTAATATTCGCAGCGGCATTGCGCAAAACGCCACCATAGTACTGTACAGTACTTGCCCTTCCGCCCCGGGCTGGGGCAACTGTCAGTTGTAGTACAGTTTTATGTGCTCCGTGCAGTCTCGAATAAAACCAAGATAAGGCCCCTTCATGGCAATTAACATCATCCTGAATCTGCTCGTTGCGTTGCTCGTCTTCGCCTTCATGTTCCAGCAGCAACGCAAACACGCGACGTTTACCGTGCGCGTCTTCACGGGCCTGGGCCTGGGCGTGCTGCTCGGTGCAGCCGTGCAGTGGTTGTATGGCGCCGGCTCGCCCATCATCGCCGGCACCAATGAATACATCGACATCGTCGGCAGCGGCTACGTAAAACTGCTGCAAATGATCATCATGCCGCTGATCATGGTCTCCATCATTTCCGCCATCCTGAAACTCAAGGATGCGAGTTCCCTGGGCAAGATCAGCGCCCTGACCATCGGCACCCTGCTCATCACCACGACGATCGCCGCCGCGCTGGGCATTTTGATGGCCAAACTGTTCGGCCTGACGGCGGTCGGCCTGACGTCGAGCGCCGCCGAAGTGGCGCGCGGCGTGCAGCTGCAAGGCTCGCTGGAAACGGCGAAAGCCCTGTCCCTGCCGAAACTGCTGGTCAGCTTCGTGCCGACCAACCCCTTCCTCGACATGACGGGCGCACGCAAGACCTCGACCATCGCCGTGGTGGTGTTCTCCATCTTCATCGGCATCTCGGCCACGGGCATCGCCGCGAAAAAGCCGGAAATCTTTGCTTCCTTCGAAAACTTCATGAAAGTGGCACACGCCATCGTCATGCGCATGGTCACCCTGGTGCTGCGCCTGACACCGTATGGCGTGTTCGCGCTGATGTTTGAAGTGGTGGCCTCGTCGAGCTACACGGACATCTTGAAATTGATCAACTTCGTCGTCGCCTCGTACAGCGCGCTGATATTGATGTTCCTCGTGCACCTGGCCATCATCGCCGGCGTGGGCCTGAACCCGCTGCGCTTCGTGAAAAAAATCTTCCCTGTGCTGGCCTTCGCCTTCACCTCGCGCACCAGCGCCGGTTCGATCCCGATGAGCGTGCAGACGCAAACCCAGCGCCTGGGAACGCCGGAAGGCATCGCCAACTTCGCCGCCTCGTTCGGTTCGACCATTGGCCAGAACGGCTGCGCCGGCATCTACCCGGCCATGCTGGCCGTCATGATCGCCCCTACCGTCGGCGTCGACCCGTTCACCGTCAGCTTCCTGTTGCCACTGCTGGCCATCATCACCATCGGTTCCGTCGGCGTGGCCGGCGTGGGTGGCGGCGCCACGTTTGCCGCCCTGATCGTGCTGTCGGCGATGGACTTGCCAGTGGCGCTGGCCGGCTTGCTGATCTCCGTCGAACCGCTGATCGACATGGGCCGCACGGCCCTCAACGTGAGCGGCTCGATCACGGCCGGCACCGTCACCAGCCGCGTCATGGGACAGACCGACCTGGCCGTCTACAACAGCGACGACGCGCCCGACTTGGACGAAGCGGAACACGCCGCCTAGAACGCATAACCAAACCTACTGCGCGTCGCGGGTCGCGGTTTCCGATGCTCACTGTGCATTCGCACAGTTCCGCTTCTCAACCACAACTCGCTACCGCTCGCTACGGTTTTGTTAGGCGTTCTTAAGCGCGTCCAGCCACACCACCGGCGCGCCGCGCCTTGCGCCTTCCTCTATATTTATTTACAACAAATACAGAGGAAGGCGCAAGGCGATGGAACAGAAATGGCCGCAGCACATCTGGATCGTGCGTCACGACCAGAGTGCCGGTAACGTGGCGCGTGATGCCGCCGAAGCGGAAAACAGTGATTGATCGCCATCGCCGAGCGCGATGTCGATGTCCCCCTCTCCGAACTGGGCGCGCGCCAGGCGCAAGCCCTGGCGACTGGTTCGCCACACTTCCCCCTGAACAACAAGCGAGCGTCGTGCTGTATTCGCCCTACGTACGGGCCCAGCAGACGGTGCAAGCCGTGCTGGCGCGCATCGATGCGGACAGCCTCGCCTCCGTGGTGGCCGACTCGCGCCTGCGCCCCTCGACCGTCTGACCGTACACGACATCGCCAGCAAATACCCGGAACGGCACGCGCAGCGCCAGCACGTGGACAAGTTTTACTTCCGTCTACCGGGCGGCGAAAGCTGGTGCGACGTCATCCTGCGCCTGCGCAGCGTGCTCGACACCATCACCCGCGCCTATCGGGGCGAAAGGGGGCCACCAGGTCATCGTCAATTGCTTTCGCTACCTGCTGGAACGCTGCAACGAGCACGCGATCCTGGCCATCGACAAGGCCGCCGACGTACCCAATTGCGGCGTCACCTCGTACGCCGTCAACCGCGCCCCGGGCAGGTACGGCAAGCTGCAGTTGGACCTGTGCAACTTCGTCGCGCCGAAATCCTGAGCGGGGGGGTAACAACGGCGGAAAAAACAACAGCATAAGCATATCCAGAAAGAATCGTTAGCGCCGGCGGGCGCCTCCCTTAAGCTCATGACAACTGTTTCCACACCGACACTAATCGAGCCCAAAGGACACCGCCTTGTATCCGCGCCACTCATCCGCCACGCCCTCCCTTCCCGCCACGCCGCTGCGCGTCATCGTGCTGGCCTGCGCCATGCTGGGCGCCCCGTCCGCCTGGGCCCAGGACGTGCAAGCCACCGCCAGCACAGGCACCACCGCTGAAACAGCTGGCGCCAGCATCGACCAGGTCACCGTCGTCGGCTCGCGCGCACGCAACCGCACCGTCTTCGACAGCAGCGTGCCCATCGACCGCTTCGGCGCGCGCGAAGTGAGCAATGCGCTGTCGACGGGCGACGTGGGCGCGGCCCTGCAAGCCCTGTCGCCCTCGATCAACTTCCCCCGCATCGAGTCGAGCGGCGCGTCGGACTCCGTGCGCGGCATCCAGCTGCGGGGACTGGCGCCCGACCAGGTCTTGGTGCTGATCAACGGCAAGCGCCGCCACACGAGCGCCGTGCTCGACACGGAAAGCAGCTTTGCCGGCACCGTGCCGGTCGACATCAACGCCATTCCCCCAAACGCCATCGACCACATCGAAATCCTGCGCGACGGCGCGGGCGCCCAGTACGGCAGCGACGCCGTGGCGGGTGTCATCAACATCGTGCTGAAAAAAGCCCGCACGGGCGGCGCCGCTTCCGTCAGCTATGGCGCTAACCACACGCATTTCGACCCGACCGATCAAACCCTGACGGATGGTCAGACCGTCATCGTCAACGCCGACTATGGCGTGCCGCTGGGCGAGGCGGGATTCTTCCGCTTCGGTGCGGAAACGCGGCGCCGCTCGCCCACGGAACGGGCCGGCCCCAGCGACGCGGGCTGGACTTCCTACAACTACACGCCAGCCGACCAGGCGCTGGACGGCAAGGTCGTATTCAAGTCCGGCGACTCGCGCCAGCGCAACAACTATTTGTTCTACAACACCCAGCTCACCCTCTCCAACGGCCTGGACCTGTACTCGTTTGCTACCTTGAACGAACGCACATCGGACGGCAGCGCCTACTTCCGCTATCCGGGCGACCCGTCGAATGTACTGGCGCTGTACCCGAACGGCTACCGCCCCGTCACCAACGGCGACAAGCGCGACCTCAGTATCGTGGCCGGCGTGCGCGGCTGCGCGGGCGAGTGGAACTGGGACGCCAGCGCGCGCCACGGCAGCGACCGCTTTGACTACGGCGTGAGCCACTCCGTCAACGCCTCGCTGGGCGCAGCCAGCCCCACGCGTTTCAAGCTGGCCGGCTTCGATTTCCGCCAGAATGCCTTGAACCTCGATGCCACGCGCAGCATCGACATCGGTCTGCCCGCGCCTTTAAGCGTGGCGGTGGGCGCCGAATGGATGCGCGAAACCTACACCAGCTCGGCTGGCGACCCCGCTTCGTACGCGGCCGGCAGCTTCACGGACGCTCCGCCGGGCGCCCAGGCGGGGCCGGGCTTGCGTCCATCCGACGCCTATGACGGCAGCCGGCAGATCCGCTCCGTGTATGCGGACGTGGAAAGCGATCTCACGCCGCGCCTGCTGGTCGGCGCCGCCGCCCGCTATTCCCACTACAGCGACTTCGGCAGCGCCAGCACGGGCAAGCTGTCCACGCGCTATAAAGTGACGGACAACTTCCTCGTACGCGGCTCGCTGTCGAACAGCTTCCGCGCGCCAGCCCTCGTGCAGACGGGATTCCGCTTCGCCACACTGAACTTCAACGCCGATGGCACAGCCCTGCAAACATCAGCCCTGCTGCCGGCCAGCGACCCGCTGGCGCGCAGCTTCGGCGCGCAACAGCTGAAACCTGAAAAATCGACCAACGTATCGCTGGGCCTGGCCTGGAAACCGGCCGCCGCCACCAGCGTGACGGTGGATGCCTACGTGATCCGCATCCGCGACCGCATCACCCGCTCGAGCGACTTGCAAAGCGACGCCGTCACGGCCTATCTGGCCGCCAATGGCCGCAGCGACATCCAGTCCGTGGCCTACCTGGCCAACCTGCTCGACACGCGCACAAAGGGCCTGGACGTGGTGCTGAATCACGACATTGCCTTCACGTCAGGCAAGCTGAACCTGAACGCGGCGCTGAACCTGAACAAGACCAGCCTCGACAAGGTGCGCCAGAGTTCCGCTACGCTATCCAATATCGATCCCAGTCTGACCCTGTTGACGGAGACGAGTTTGTTCCGCATCAAACATGCGTCACCGACCAGCAAATTGATCCTCGGTGCCGACTGGCAAGCGACAGGCTGGGGCGTGCAGGCGCGCGCCACGCGCTTTGGCGAACTGCAAGATTTTTCGTATGACAGCGATGCGCCCTTGATCGACGGCATCCCCGCACAGCGCTTCGGCGCCGTCTGGTCGCTGGACCTGGAGGGCCAGTTAAAACTGAGCAAGCAGCTGACCCTGAGCGTGGGCGGCAACAATATCCTCGACCGCTATCCGCAGCGCGTGCGGGAAACGAACAACGCCACGTATGGCGGCGCCCTGCCCTACAATTTCATCAACCCCATCGGCGTCAATGGCGCCTACTTTTACGCTAAATTAAGCTACACGTTCTGACACTGGATACAAAGGAAATCATGATCATCAAACGCATCTCCCACCTCGTCGCCGGCGCCTGCCTGAGCGCCTTCCTGCTGTCCAGCGCCCAGGCTGCCGCGCCGCTGGTGCTGATGACGGACTTCGGCACGGCCGACGGCGCCGTCTCGGCCATGCATGGCGTGGCTTATGGCGTCGATCCCCAGCTGACCATCTCGGACCTGACGCACCAGATTCCCGACTACGACATCTGGCTGGGCGCCTACCGTTTGTACCAGACGGCCAATTACTGGCCGCAGGGCACGGTATTTGTTTCTGTCATCGACCCGGGCGTGGGCACGGCGCGCAAGTCGGTGGTGCTGAAAACCAAGGGCGGGCGCTACTTCGTGGGGCCGGACAATGGCCTGTTCACCCTGATCGCCGAGCGCGACGGCGTGGCCGAACTGCGCGAAATCGATGAAAAGGTCAATCGCCTGGCCGGTTCCGCCGAGTCGTACACCTTCCATGGCCGCGACGTGTACGCGTATGTCGGCGCACGCCTGGCGTCGGGCGCCATCAGCTATGAACAGGTGGGCCCGCAATTGCCAAGCGAATCCGTGGTGAAGATCGCGTATCAAAAGCCTGTACGCGACGGCAATACCATCCGCGGCATCGTGCCCGTGCTGGACGTCAAGTATGGCAATGTGTGGACGAATATCCCGAAATCCCTGCTCGACGAGTTGCAGGTAAAACTGCACGACCCGCTGCACGTGCGCATTTTGCACAAGGGCAAGCAAGTGGCCAAGGTCACGGCGCCGTTCGAACACACCTTTGGCGGCGTCGCCAAGGGCAAGCCGCTGGTCTACCTGAACAGCCTGCTCGACGTGGCTGTCGCCATCAGCCAGGGTGACTTTGCTGCCAAGCATCATATTCAATCAGGCGTGGATTGGGAGGTAGAAGTGAGCAAGGCCCCTGCTACAAAATAAGCTGTTCCTTCACGGCCAGGACGCCCTGGTACGAGCAAGTCCAGGTAAAAAAAAGAGCCTTCCGAAGAAGGCTCTTGAAATACCACGGCGCAGCGCAAGCTGGCCTTGGCCCAGTATTACTTTTGCAGACTGACTGACGTCGACTTCGGCGTGCGGCGTCCCATCAGGAACAGCAAGGCCTTTATCAGCATGCGGTAGACGAAGCGTACCAGCAGCAGGGTCAGCACGCATTCGAGCAGGGTCAGTATCATGGCCACGGCCACGGGCATGCGCGCGGCGCGGCGGTGGAACTTGGCCACGGCGCCATCGCGGGCGATTTCGATGCTGTCATAGAAGGTCGGCACGACCAGCAGGGTCAGAATCGTCGAGGTGATGGTGCCGCCGATGATGGCGATCGCCAATGGACGGTAGAACTCGCCGCCCTCGCCCAGGCCCAGCGCCACGGGGAACATGCCGGCGATCAGCGCAAACGTCGTCATCAGGATGGGGCGCAGACGCATGCGGCCTGCATACATCAGTGCGTCTTCGCGGCCATGGCCCTCTTCCTCGCGCTTGCGCGCCGCGTCGAGCAGCAAGATGGCGTTCTTGGCGACCAGGCCCATCAGCATGATGATGCCGATAAAGCTCATCAGGTTGAGGGTGTTGTTGGTGATCACCAGCGCCACCACCACGCCGATCAGGCTCAGCGGCAAGGACATCATCACGGCCACCGGTGCCGTAAATGAACCAAACTGCATGACCAGGATCAAATACATCAGGCCGATACCCATCACCAGCGCGATCAGCATTTCCGTGAACAGCTCTTGCTGATCCTGGCCGGCGCCGCCCAGCGCCAGACCGTAGCCGGGCGGGAAGTCGATGGAGTTGGCCAGTTTCATGGCGTCGCTCGTCACTTCGCCGTTTGAGCGGCCTTGCGCATTGGCCGACACGGTAATCGTGCGCTTGCCATTCTTGTGCTCGATGCCGGACGGGCCCTTGCCCATGGTGATGGTGGCGATCTGGTCGAGCGGCACCATTTGCGAGGTACCCGTCACGCTGATCGGCAGGCGTTCGATGTTCTCGGACGCCACGCGGTCATCGGGATGCAGGCGCACGGCCACATCGCGCGTCTCGCCCGTCGGATCGACCCAGTCGCCCACTTCCACGCCGGCAAACGCCACGCGCAACGATTGCGCCGCATCATTGACGGAAATACCCATCGAGTTGGCCAGGCCGCGGTTGAGCTCGATCTGCAGCTCGTTTTTCGGGTCTTGCTCGGACAGGCCCACGTCGACGGCGCCAGGAATGGCGCGCAGCTTGTCCATATAGGCGTTGGTAATTTCCATGAGTTTACGCGAATCCGGACCCGTGAATTCCACCTGGATCGGTTTTTGCGAACCGTTGCTCAAGTCATCCTGCACCACGTATTCGGCGCCCACCAGGCGCGACATCTTCTCGCGCAGCTCGACGGCGATTTCCTTGGCCGAACGCTTGCGGGTGTTGCGCTTGCCGATATCGACATAGACCCGTCCGCCACCGGCATTGATGGAGCTGTTGGTATCCTTGGTTTCAGGCAAGGTACGCGCCAGCACGGCCGCCGCTTCCAGTTTCAAACGCGAATACTCGATGCTGCTCGACGATGGCGTGCGCACATTGATCATCAGATTGCCCGAATCGGATGCTGGCAAGAAACTCGTACCGCCATGCGTGTAGTGCAGGACGATGGCGCCCACCAGGCTGCTGAAGGCGATGACGGCCATCCAGCGGCGGTGATGCAGGGCCCAGGCGATCACGCGGCCGTAACGGTCAGCCTGGTGGTCGAACCAGTGGTTGAATTTTTCCAGCATGCGGCCGACACCCTTTTTCGGCACCGAGTGTTCCTCGACCGGGTCGCCCCAGTAGGCCGACAGCATCGGGTCGAGCGTAAACGAGATGCCCAGGCTGACAAGCACCGAGCACGTCACCGTCAAGGCGAATGGACGGAACCATTCGCCTGAGATACCAGGCATGAAGGCCACGGGAATGAATACGGCTATGATGGAGAAGGTCGTGGCGGCCACGGCCATGCCGATCTCGGCCGTGCCTTCCAGCGCGGCCGTGCGGCGGTCCTTGCCCATCTGCATGTGTCGCACGATGTTTTCACGCACCACGATGGCGTCATCGATCAGCACGCCGATGGCCAGCGACAGGCCCAGCAAGGTCATGAAGTTCAGGGTAAAGCCGCACAGCCACACGGCAATGAAGGCGGCAATCACGGAAGTAGGCAGGCTCAGCGCCGTGATCAGGGTCGAACGCCACGAGTTCAGGAAGGCGTAGACGACGAAGATCGTCAGCACGGCGCCCAACACCAGCGATTCAATCACATTGTTCAGGCTATGCTGGGCGTTCTCGCCGCCGTCGCGCGTCACTTGCAGGATCGTGCCTTTCGGCAAGGTCTTGTTGATTTCCGCCACCATGTCGCGGATCTTGTTGGCCACGCTGACGGTGGAGGCGTCGCGCACGCGGGTGATGGAGATGCCCACGTTGGGCTTGCCGCTGCGCATGCTCAGGCTGTTGACTTCGGCAAAGCCATCTTCGATGGTGGCCACTTGCGCCAGGCGCACGATTTCCTCGCCGCGGCGCTTGATCACCACTTGCTCGAAGTCGCTTGGCGACTCGATGCGGCCCACCAGGCGGATGCTTTTCTCATCCAGGATGCCGCGCACCTTGCCCACGGGCGCATTCGTGTTCTGGTTGCGCAAGGCGGTGACGACATCGCTGACGGAAACATTGTATTCACGCAACTTTTCCGCCCGCAACAGCACGGACAGCTCGCGTTTCAGCGAACCGCCCACGTTGACCAGCGCCACGCCATCGACGGTGCGGAAGCGGTCCGACAGCACGTCTTCGGCCAGGCGCGAAATTTCCGCATGGCTTTGCGTATTCGACGACAGGGCCAGCTGCATGATCGGTTCGGCAGCCGGGTCGATGCGCTGCAAGATCGGCTCGCGCATTTCCGTCGGCAACTTGTAGCGCACGGCGGCAATGGCATTGCGGATATTGTCGGACGCCTCGATCAAATTGGTATTGAAGGAAAACTGCAGGAAGATAGTGGCCGAACCTTCATTCGAATCGCTATTGACTTCGGTCACGCCGGAAATACTTTGCAAGGATTTTTCCAGGCGGTTCACCACTTCGCGCTCGACCGTGTCGGGCGATGCGCCAGGGTAAGGGATGCTGACGACGATGAAGGGCACTTCGACGTCCGGATTCTGGTTGACACGCAGTTTCTTGAGCGCCAGCAAACCGACACACATCATGGCTAGGATCAGGACGATGGTGGCGGTGGGCCGCTTGATACTGAAATCGGAAAGGAACATGGCTTAGTTTCCTTTACCGGCAACGGCGGCACTGCTGCTGGCCACGGCGGCGGCGGGCACGACCTTGCCGGCCGTCAATTCCACTTTCTGCCCATCCTTGAAGGTCGAGCCCGGCGTGCGCAACACGGTGTCGCCGCTGGCCAGGCCACTTTGCACTTCCCACTGGCCCGTGCGCACGTCGCGCGCGCCGATGCGCAAGTTGACTTTATGCAAAGCCTTGTCCTTGACCTTCCACGTGTACGTCACGTCGCCCGCCTTCACCAGAGCCGAGTCGGGTATCATCAGCGCGCTGACGGTTTCCGTCTCGATGCGCCCTTCCGCATACAGGCCGGCCACGCGCGGTTGTTCCTTGTCGTTGAAATCGACCAGCACGGCCACCTGGCGCGTGACAGTGTTGGCGGCAGGATCGACGCGGCGCACCTTGCCCGCGAAATCCTGGCCTGGATAACCATTGATGCGGAACAGCACGGGCTGGCCCACCTTGACGACGCCGATCTTGTCGGCCGACACCAGGCCTTCCAGGCGCATGCTGGTCGGATCGATGACCTTGATCAATTCCTTGCCGATTTGCGCCGTATCGCCATTCGATACCTTGCGCTCGCTCACGATGCCGTCGAACGGCGCGCGCACGAGGGTGCGCTGCAGTTGCTGACGAGCCTGGGCAGCGCGGCTTTTCGCGGCGGACAAATCGCTTTGCGCATTGTTGCGGCGGATTTCCGCGTCTTCCAGCGCCTGCGTCGACGTCATGCCCGAGGCGCGCAGGGTTTTCATGCGCTGAAACATGCGTTCGGACTGCTCCAGCACCTGGCTGGCGGCGCGGCTGGCTTCCTCGGCCGAATTGAGGCTGTCGCGGATGGACGTTTCGTCCAGGCGCACCAGCACGTCGCCCCGTTTGACGGCTTCACCGTTTTCCTTCATGACCTGGATCACCACGGCCGATACTTCGGCGCGCAAGTCCGCGTTGCGCTCAGGCTGCACGGAACCGGTGATGACAGGCCCCGACGCCAATGCATTGCTCTGGATGGTCAGCAGATCTTCCGGGGAAACCAGCAGATTGACGGCAGCGCCCGCCTGTTCCTTGGCATTCTTGCCGCCCTTGCCGGGATCTTTGGACTCTTTGCCGCAAGCGGCCAGGGCAGAAGCGATTGCCAGAACAAACAGGGTTTTGCGCAACATGGGTAATTCTCCGGATAGATGGCACCGCTACCGTCCCGTCGGCCCGGATAGGGCAGGCAAGCGATAGGCAGGCGTTTATTTTTATTAAAACCACAAGCGCCAAAGTATCCATGAGCACATCTGGACATGTCAATCGGCGGTTTCCTGTAATGCTTTAATCAATGGATGAAACGTAGTTTTGACGCCCTGAAACGCAAAACCCCGCCATCCGGCGGGGTTTTGCGTTTCAGGGGAGGCGAACTTAGCGGGCAAAAACGGTGTTGATCAGGAAACCGATGGCCACGCCAGTGCACAGGCCGCCGGCGATTTCCACCAGGGTATGGCCCATGCGCTCGCGCAAGGTCTTGTGCGCGGCGCTGCCCGCTTCCCTGGCCAGGCGGTTGATGGCCGCCGCCTGCTTGCCCACGTGCTGGCGCAGGCTGTTGGCGTCGATGATGACGATGAAGGCCAACGTCACCGCCACGCCGAAGGCGGGATGGGCTATGCCTTCGCGCAAGGCGATCAGGGTGGCCATGCTGGAGACGACGGCGCTATGGTTGCTGGGAAAGCCGCCATTGCCGACCAGGCCGAACGCCCATTGCCGCGTGCGGACACTGTTGATCAGGAATTTGATCGGTCCGACCAGGATCCAGGTGATCAGGGGCGTGACGAGGTAAGCGATATCCACGGGGTATTCCTTCTTATATATATGTAGAGAGTGTGCAAGAGACTGCGGCAGCCGGATGGGCGCGCCGCAATTATCGCAGATCATCCGCGCCAGCAGAACGGTCTGTCGTCAGCCTATAAAACGCCGCCCCCGGCGGCAACTACTATAAAATCATGGCATATACAACAATTGACGTATATCAACACTGAGTGCGGCGCGCACAGCGGCGCGGATAATCAAACGTCTTAACACTTGCAACGGGGTCCTCATGCGACATTTCAGAATTTCCTTTTTAGTCACTTTTATCCTGATGGCGGTGTCGGGCTGGTGGGGTTACAGCCATGGCGGCGTGTCAGGCATGATCCAGGCGCTGTGGATCACGGGCGTGCTGGGCATCATGGAAGTGTCGCTGTCGTTCGACAATGCGGTGGTGAATGCCTCGGTCTTGCGTCACTGGAATGAATTCTGGCAAAAACTGTTCTTGACGGTTGGTATCCTCGTGGCCGTCTTCGGCATGCGGCTGCTGTTCCCGCTGGTTATCGTTTCTGTCGCCACGGGCCTGGGCCTGGTCGATGTCTGGACCATGGCCACCACTACGCCGGAAGTGTATGCCAAGCACCTGACGGACAACCATGCGCAAGTGGCAGCCTTCGGCGGCGCCTTCCTGCTGCTGGTGTTCCTGAACTTCATGTTCGACGATGAGAAGGAATTGCACTGGCTGGGCTGGGCCGAGGAAAAAGTCAACGCGCTGGGCACCGAAAGCCTGGCCGTGCTGATCACCATGGGCGCCGTGGCGGCCTGCGTGGCGATGGGTCCCGTGGACGAAAAATACAGCGTGCTCGCTTCGGGCATCGTCGGCATCGCCGTCTACATCGGCGTGAACTGGATCAGCGGCTTGCTGGAAGAAGGCGAACCGGACTTGCAGGATGACGCAGAAGAAGGCGCCGCACCAGCCAAAAACGGCAATGGCGATCTAGTAAAAACGGTGGCGCGCGGCAGCATCGGCGGCTTCCTGTACCTGGAAGTGCTGGACGCCTCGTTCAGCTTTGACGGCGTGATCGGCGCATTCGCCATCACCAACGACGTCGTCATCATCATGCTGGGCCTGGCCATCGGCGCCATGTTCGTGCGCTCGATGACCGTCTTCCTGGTGCACAAGGGCACGCTGGACGAATTCGTCTACCTCGAGCACGGCGCCCATTATGCGATCGGCATCCTGGCCCTGATCATGCTGGCCTCCGTCAAATACCATATTCCGGAATGGTTCACGGGCCTGTCGGGCGTGGCCTTCATTCTCGTTTCGCTGTGGTCATCCTTGCGCTATCGCAAACGGCACGCGGCACAAGCTTGAAATCGGGGCTTCCGCCCCCAATTGAGAGAGTAATGGCACGAGCGCTTTGCGCTCATCCCATGAAGGCATGATTAAGTTTAATTACTAAAGGAGCACTACATGGCAATCAGTTTGCAAAAAGGCGGCAACGTCAACCTGAGCAAGGAAGCACCGAACCTGAAGAAGATCATCGTCGGCCTCGGCTGGGATCCTCGTTCGACGGACGGCGCCACCTTCGACCTTGACGGTAGCGCTTTCCTCCTGAAAAGCGACGGCAAAGTCCGTGGCGACTCTGACTTCATCTTCTACAACAACCTGAAGTCGACCGACGGCTCCGTCGTCCACACGGGCGACAACACCACGGGCGAAGGCGACGGCGACGATGAACGCATCGAAATCGACCTGACCCGCGTGCCGGCCGACATCGACCGCATCAGCGTCACCGTCACCATTCATGACGCCGACGCGCGCCGCCAGAACTTCGGCATGGTCTCGAAAGCCTTCATCCGCTGCCTGAACGCGGAAGGCGAAAAAGAAATCGCCCGCTACGACCTGTCCGAAGACAGCTCGACGGAAACGGCGATGATCTTTGGCGAAATCTACCGCTACAACGGCGAATGGAAGTTCAAGGCGATCGGCCAGGGCTTCAACGGCGGCCTGGGCCCTCTGGCCCGTTCGTTCGGCGTCAACGCTTGATTTTTTTCATGAGCTAAACGCAGCCGCCTGAATATCATCAGGCGGCTTTTTTTTGGAGATTTATCATGCCAGTATTTAGTGTCACCGGCGACGTCGATCCATTCTTGCACGTCAGCATGAAGCAGGGCGAAACCATCTATTGCGAATCTGATGCGATGGTGATGATGGAAACGGCGCTGGATTTGAAAGGCAAGATGACGGGCGGCCTAGGCAGCGCCATCATGCGCCGCTTCGCGAATGGCGAATCGTTCTTCCAGCAGCATATCGAAGCGGTGCGCGGCAGCGGCGATTGCCTGCTCTCGCCCACCCTGCCGGGCGCCATCGAAGTGATCGACGTGGGCGCGCGCCAGTACCTGCTCAACGACGGCGCCTTTGTCGCCGCCACCTCGGGCACGGAAATGAAGGTGCGCACGCAAAGCATCGGCAATGCCTTGTTCGCCCAGTCGGGCGGCTTCTTCGTCATGGAGACGGCCGGCACGGGACAAGTGGTGGTGTCGGGCTTCGGCTCCATGTTCCAGCTCGACGTCGAGCCGGGCAAAGATGTCGTGATCGACAATTCCCACGTCGTGTGCTGGGACAACAGCCTGAAATACGAGATTTCCGTGACCACGGGCGGCGGCGCAAGCGGCGGCGGCATCGGCGGCTTCCTCGGCAATATCGTCAACAGCGTCACCAGCGGCGAAGGCATCGTGCTGCGCTTTTCCGGCTCGGGCAAGGTCTTCATCTGCTCGCGCAACCGTGATGCATTTTTGAAATGGACGGCCAGCGGCAAAGCTAGTTAGAGGCACCTGACCAAACCTACTGCGCGTCGGCATAGGCGGCCTGCGATGCTCACCGTACTTGAGTACGGTTGCGCTTCTCGGCCACCTCTTCCTTCCGCTCGCTACGGTTTTGTCAGGCGCTGTTAGTTTGCTGCTCAACGTTGTGGTTCAAAAAAATCTAAGGCCAGGTTAAGTCTGGCCGTTTAGAATTCACGCGCGCGCACCTGCGCGCGGCTTCCCCTATTTTCACCCGGTCCCCGTACATGCAAAGAGTCTGGTTCAACAAAACATTTTCCTCGGTCGGCACGGCCATGCGCCTGATCCGCGAGGCCGATATGGCCGCCACAGGCGGTGCGCCCCGCTATCACATCGTGTGCAGCAATACGAACGAGCACGCGGCCGCCTTCTTGTCGGCCCACGAATACGCGGTCGAACCGTCAGGACTGACGGGCCTCAATTATGTCGAGTGGTGTCTGGAATTTTGCCGCGACCGGGACATCACGATTTTCTGGCCCGGCAAGGAAGCGGGCCTGATCGGCAGCGCCAGCGCACGCTTTGCCGCCATCGGCACGCGCGTGCTCAGCGTGGCCAGCGAAGAGACGCTGACCCTGATGCACGACAAGGCACGCTTCTGCGACGGCCTCGATCTGCCCATGGCGCGCCCGGCCGACTACCGCGCCGTGACGACCATCGAGGAATACGACGCCGCCTACGCCGAACTACGCCCTCGCTACCCTAAACTGTGCATCAAGCCGTCCGAATCCGTGTATGCCCTGGGCTTTGCCATTCTCGATGAAGAGCGCAGCAGCGCCCAGCTGTTGCTGGCCGGCGCCGCCTATCAGATCAATGCGCAAGAGCTGCGCAATGGCCTGGCGCAGATGGCATCGTTCAAGACCCTGCTGCTGATGGAATACCTCGATGGCCACGAATACAGCGCCGACTGCGTCGCCGACCAGGGCAAGCTCGTTTGCGCCGTGCCGCGCAAGAAGCTGCATGGGGGCGGCAGCGGCCAGCTGATCGAGCTGCGCGCCGACTTGCTGGCAGCCTGCGACAAACTGGCGCGCGACTACCGCCTGAATGGCGTCTTCAACATCCAGTTCCGTGTAGGCGCGAATGGCCTGGCGCTGCTGGAAGTCAACCCGCGCATGTCGGGTGGCATCGGCATGGCGTGCGCGGCCGGCCCCAACCTGCCCTACCTGGCGCTGGCCGGTTTCGACCAGGGCTTTGACAAACTCACCGTGCCCGCCATCCGTGTAGGCATGCGCGTGGGCGAAGCGGCCTACGCTGTGGAGCTGCCATGAACATCGTCAAGCAGCAGATGCCCACGGGCGAGCTGACCTTGAAAGTGGACGAGGCGCGCTTTCCGCTGGACTGGCTGATCGGCTTTGCCGCGCGCGCCAACGCCAAACGGGGCTTCCTGTTCCTGTCCAAGGTACTGGGCAAGCACTGGCCCGTCACGCCGCGCGCCATGCAAACCATCCACGACGACCTGGCCGCGCAAATCCCCCCCAGCCTGCCCGGTCCCGTGGTCTTCATCGCCATGGCGGAAACGGCCGTCGGCCTGGGCCAGGGCGTGTTCGAAGCATGGCTGCGCGCCAATCCGCATGGCAAGGCCCTGTTTTTGCACAGCTCGCGCTATCGCGTAGGCACGGTGCCCTTCTTCGAGTTCGAGGAATCGCACAGCCACGCGCCGCGCCAGTTTTTGCATTTGTCGGACGCGGCCAGCGCGCTGTTTTCCACGGCCCGCAGCCTGGTGCTGATCGACGATGAAGCGTCGACCGGCAACACCTTCGCCAACCTGGTGCAAGTGTGCCGCGCGCGCTATCCGCAACTGGAAAAACTGCACCTGGGCGTGATCACCAATTTCATGGGCCAGGCTGCCAACGCGGGCTTGAGTGAGCGTTTCGGCCTGCCCACCAGCATCGGCGCAGCCTTGTCCGGCCAGTATGCCTTCCAGGCCGGCGATGCGCCGGCTCCCGTGGCGGCCAGCGCGCAGCGCTTCGAGGCGAATGCGGAACGGGGCGCCAGCCCCGCGTTCGGACGCATCGGCGTGGGGCGCGCCCTGGCGCCGCCGCAAGGCCTGGCGATGCAGCTGGCGCAGGAAATCGGCACCGGCGACTCCGTGCTGGTGCTGGGCACGGGCGAATTCATGCACCCGTCATTCTTGCTGGCGCGCGAGCTCGAAGCGCTGGGCAAAAACGTGGTGGTGCAATCGACTACGCGCTCGCCGATTTTATCGTGGGGCGCCGTCGGGCATATCGTCAACTGCGACGACAACTACGGCGAAGGCATCGCCAACTACCTGTACAACGTGGCGCCTGGCCAGTACCAGCACGTTTTTATCTGCCATGAAACCCCGGCCAGCCCGGCCCTCATGCAACTCGCCGGCCAGTTGACTGGCCGCCTGTTCCACTTTCAGTCAGAGACCAAAATTGAAGAAATTCCTGTTTGTTGATCTGGACGACACACTGTTCCAGACCCCGAAAAAATGCCCCGGCGAGAGCGACCTGCAGCCAGCCGCCTATTTAAAAAATGGCGACGCCTGCTCGTTTACGACGGCGCGCCAGCGCGCCTTCTTTGACTTCGCGCAAAGCGGCATGACCCTGATCCCCGCCACGGCGAGAAATGGCGACGCCTTCCGTCGGGTCGACCTGCCGTTTACCAGCTACAGCGTGCTCGATTACGGCGGCATCGTGCTGCAGCCGGGCGGCGCGCTCGACGCGGGCTGGCTGGCCCTGATGCAAAACGACATGCAGACGGCCTTGCCCGGCCTGCGTGATGCCATGCGCATCATCGACGATTTCCAGGTCAAGACGGGCATGCCCTCGCGCGCGCGCCTGATCGAGGACTACAACACGCCGTTCTACATCGTCGTCAAGGACCATGAAGCGCGCGGCGAGCGCCTGGCCGACATCGAAGAGCAGGTGCTGCAGCAATGGATCGCCACCGAAGGCGCCGACTACTTCATCCACCGCAACGGCAACAACCTGGCCGTGCTGCCGAAGACCCTGAACAAGGCGCGCGCCGTGGCTTACCTGCGCGCGGAGCTGGAAGCCGAGCATGGCCCCATCGTCAGCTTCGGCATGGGCGACAGCCGTTCGGACGCCCGCTTCATGGCTGCCTGCGACTACGCCATCATCCCCAACGGCACCCAGCTGGCGGCACTCACGGTGGCGGCGCTATGAGCGACGGCACGCAGCATTTCAGCGGCAGCTACCGCCAGGAAGACGTGGAGTTTCTGCTCACGCCGATGGCGCTCGAACCGATCCTCGATCTGGCCGAAAAAGAGCGCTTGATCCAGTCGGGCCAGCGCCACTACAGCGAAATGCTGTCGCCCGAATCCCTGCCCTCGCCCGCCTACCTGGCCCTGTTCCAGAGCGCGTTTGCGGCCAACCGCCTGCAGATGGCGCGCGACTGCCTGCGCCTGGCAGCCCTGATCGCGGCGCGCCGCACGGGGCCCATCACCCTGGTGTCGCTGGCGCGTGCCGGCACGCCCGTGGGCGTCATCCTGGGGCACTTGCTGCGCCAGGTATTCCAGCGCGAGTGCAGCCACTATTCCGTCTCCATCATCCGCGACCGCGGCATCGATGCGAACGCCCTGCAGCGCATCCTGGCGCACGGCCATGCGGCCGAATCCATCGTCTTCATCGATGGGTGGACGGGCAAAGGCGTGATTTCGCGCGAACTGCGCCAGACGGTGAACGACTTCAACGCCGCGCATGGCACGGCTATCGATGGCGGCCTGTTCGTGCTGTCCGACCTGGCCGGCACCGCCGCCTGCGCCGCCTCGGCCAGCGACTACCTGATCCCGTCGAGCATTCTGAATGCCACCGTCTCGGGCCTGGTCAGCCGCTCCGTGCTCAATGAAGCCATCGGCCCGGATGACTTCCATGGCTGCGTGTACTACGCGCAGTTCGAAGCGCACGACCAGTCGCGCGATTTCGCCGACGGCCTGGTGGCCGACGCCATGGCCATTGCCGCCAGCAGCGGCGTCCCGCTGGCCGAAGCGAGCGATGCGCCAGCCATGGCGGCCCGCTCGCAAGCCTACATGGCCGCGGCGCAGCAGCAATACGGCATCAGCGACATCAACCTGATCAAACCAGGCATCGGCGAAGCGACGCGCGTGCTGCTGCGCCGCGTGCCCGAGCGCCTGATCGTGCGCGACACGAATGCGCCGGACGTGGCACATTTGCTGCTTCTGGCGCAGGAAAAAGCCATACCCGTCATCGTAGAACCGGCGCTGCCTTACCAGGCGGTCGCCCTTATCAGGAGCGCAGTCGATGGATAACAACTCCCTACACCCACAAAGTGAGCATAAAGCGGCGCTGGGCGCCTCCATGTATGTGCCGACCACGCACAAGGACTTGCTGGCGATCGCCAATGGCGACAAATTCAGCCATTTGCGTTCGGTCATACTTTGCACCGAAGACGCCATCGCGGAACGCGACCTCAGTTACGCGCTGTTCAACCTGTCGATGACACTGCAAAACATGTGCGACGAATCGGATACCTTGCGCTTCGTGCGCGTGCGCAATCTCGACGTGCTGGCGCGCGTGCTGACCATGCCGGGCGCCGAAAAATTGAGCGGCTTCGTGCTGCCGAAATCCACGCGCCACAACTTCGCCGCCTACTTCGAGCTGGTGCGCCACACGCATCACTTGCTGATGCCGACCCTGGAAACGGCGGAAGTGTTCGACGACGAGGAAATGAAGCAGTTCCGCATCATCCTGTCGGCGCCGGAAGTGCGGCGTCGCATCCTGGCGCTACGCATCGGCGGCAACGACTTGTTGGCCCTGCTGGGACTGCGCCGCCCCACCAGCGGCACCATCTATCAAACACCGCTGGGCCAGGTCATCGGCCGCCTGGTGACGATTTTCAAGCCGCACGGCTTCCAGCTGACGGCGCCCGTCTTCGAGCACCTGTCGCAGGGCAGCTGGCTGGACGCCGAAGTGGCGCAGGACATGGCGCACGGCATGATCGCCAAGACGGCCATCCACCCGGACCAGGTGCCGCAGATCGAGCGCCACTACCAGGTGGCGCAGTCGGACATCGAACTGGCGCTGCGCATCATCGACCCGGACAGCCCGGCCGTGTTCCGCATGCAGGAATCGATGTGCGAGGTGGCCACGCACAGCAGCTGGGCGCTACGCATCATCGAGCAGGCGCGCCTGTTCGGCATCCGGCATGCGGCTGACGCGGCGCCGGTACACCTATCGAATACCTCATTGACTCAACTCTCAAGCGACGAAGGGATTGCACGACCATGACCAATTTCACACGCGGACAAAAAGGCAAACTGGCTGACCTGGGCTTGAATGGCCCGTTTGCCGTCACGCTCGATATCGTTTCGGGTTCGATGGAAGTGGACGTCAGCTGCTTCGGCGTCGATGCGGCCGGCAAGCTGTCGGACGACCGCTACATGGTGTTCTTCAACCAGAAAAGCGCGCCGGACAACGCCATCACGGTGGACTTGAACGGCCCCCGCTCCACCTTCCAGGTGGACCTTTCCCGCCTGCCCGCCTCGATCGACAAGCTGGTTTTCACGGCGGCGACGGAACAGGGCAGCATGCGCGCACTGGGCAACTCCAGCATGGCGCTGGGCCAGGCGGCCACGTTTGCCTTCACGGGCAATGACTTCCAGGACGAGAAAGCCGTCATCATCGGCGAACTGTATCGCCGCGACGGCAGCTGGCGCTTCGGCGCCGTGGGCCAGGGCTTTGCCGGCGGCCTGGCGGCGCTGCTGAAACACTTTGGCGGCAGCGAGGCAGCTTCTTCGTCCCCTGCTCCCGTGTCCACGCCAGCAGCGCCACCGCCGCCGGCGAATAAAATCTCGCTGTCGAAGATCCGCCTGGAAAAGCGCGGCGACAAGATTTCGCTCGACAAGCGCGACAGCGGCGGCTATGGCCGCATCCGTGTCAACCTGAACTGGAACCAGAACGCCGCGCAAGGCCAGGCGCCCGCCTCGAAGCTGGACACGGGCTTCCTCGGCAAGCTGTTCAACAAGCCGACCGGCCGCTCGGGCGGCATCGACCTCGATATCGGCTGCCTGTTCGAAATGAGCAGCGGCGCCAAGAGCGCCGTGCAGGCGCTGGGCAACAGCTGGGGCGCCTACGACCGGCCGCCCTACATCCACCTGGAAGGCGACGACCGCACGGGCAGCATCAGCAGCGGCGAAAACATCTTCATCAACGGCACGCATTTCGACCAGATCAAGCGCGTGCTCGTGTACGCCTTCATCTACGAAGGCGTGCCGAACTGGGCCGCCACGGATGGCGTCGTGACGATCGAGATTCCCGGCCAGCCTACCGTGGAAGTGCGCCTCGATACAGACAGCTCGCACGCCATGTGCGCCATCGCCATGCTGGAAAACCACGGCGGCAACCTGCAGGTGACAAAATTGGTGGAATACTTCGGCGGCCAAGGTAAAATCACGGCGCACCAGGCCATGGACGAAAGATATAACTTTGGCCTGAACTGGAAAGCCGGACGGAAAGACTAATTCTTTCTCCAACTAAACAATTCACCCGCAACCATGACCCCTACGACCAAAAAAGTCACCTTCGCCTTCGCCATCTTCCTCGTGGCCGGCTTCCTGCTGCTGGCCGCCTACACCTGGATGGCCCTCAGCTTCTCGTACTCGGAAGGCGAACGGGCGGGCTACCTGCAGAAGTTCTCCAAACGGGGCTGGATCTGCAAGACATGGGAAGGTGAATTGCTGCTCACCGCGCTGCCGGGCACCATCCCGGAAAAATTCCAGTTCAGCGTGCGCGATGAAGACGTGGCGAAGCAGTTGACGGCCGCGGCCGGCAAGCGCATCCTCGTCACCTACAGCCAGCACAAGGGCGTGCCCACGCAATGCTTCGGCGAGACGGAATATTTTGCCGATAAAGTCGTCTTGAGCCAGTAATACCGCCATTCCAACAACTCCAGCAACATCGCGCCGGCCAGCCCTTCCAGGCCGGCGCCTCCCCTCCCGCCTCATCATTGGCGCGCATCACACATTCCCGCTTTCTTATACACTTGTGACGAGTCCTGGCTAAAACTGTCTACAAATGTAGTCAATCTACAAGATTCTTGCGCAATCGCATGACACTGCGCCAGCCTTTCGTTAGGGTATATTCACCCGTCACTGGAAACCTCATGCGCATACCCTTCACCGTCCTGGCCCTGCTGGCCGCCTCGCTCCCCCCGTCCGCCCAGGCACAGGACTTGTCCGGCATGGCAGGTTCCCTGAAAGTCAACTCGACCAATGAACGCACCTTTGTCGGCGCCATCAGCTACACGCAGCCGGTAGGCAATTACAATGCGGTGAGCCTGACGTACATCAACGAGGGGCACCCGGAAGACCATCACCGCGACGGCATGGCGGGCCAGGTCTGGCTGCGCACGAAAAATGTGGACCGGGGCCTGATGCTGGGCGCCGGCGTGGGCCGCTATTTTTTCTTCGACACGGCCAAGACGGATGAAGCACCGCACAATTTCGACAATGACCACGGCTGGGGTTCCATCGCCAGCCTGCAGGCGCGCTGGCAATTCGACAACCGCTGGCATGCCTTGGCCCAGGTCAACCGCATCCACCCCAGCGGCAAGGATGCCACCACGCACCTGCTGGTGGGCGCCGGCTACCGCTATGACGGCGTGCCGGGCGCCAAGCTGCACTTGCAGAACTGGGCCCACGACGACACCTTGACCTTATCGACAGGCCACACCATCGTCAACAGCTTGCGCTCCGAATCCTCGCGCCCGTTCACCGTGGAATACCGGCGCGCGGCGGGAAAATACGTGGACTGGAGCGTCACCGCCCTCGATGAAGGCGATACCGACCTGGCGCACCGGCGCGGCGCGGCCGCCCAGCTGTGGCTGATCCGTTCGCTGAATGAAAAAGTAGAATTCGGCATGGGCGCCGGCCCGTACGTGGCCTGGGATGGACGCGACGCGCAAGGCCACAGCACGCGCCTGACAGGCTTGCTGTCAGCCGTGGCCCGCTACCACCTCAACCGCCGCTGGGTGGCGCAAGTGGCGTGGAACCGGGTCATCACCGATTATCACCGCGATGCGGATGTGATTTTGGTGGGGGTGGGCAGGAAGTTTTGAGGGAGATGCAGACGTAACCCAAACCTAGGACTGGGGTCGGACCGCGAGGATCCGACCCCGGGCGTTATCGGGTTTCACGTCAATTCAGCGCGAACGCCAGACGGCACCAGCGTCATTCGGCTGCGTCAAGCGCTCGATCACTTCGCGCGTCAAACTGGCCGAGCTGACTTGTTCGGCTTGCGCGCGGGCGGCGCTCAAGGAGCTGGAAAAGACGGTTTGCGGCTGCTCCAGGCTGGCGCGCAGGGCGGCCAGTTCGCGCTCTTGCTGCTGCGCGCGCGCCGTATCCAGGTCCAGCAATTGCTGCTTGGCAGCCGCCATCGCGCGCGTGGTGTCGGCCGCCTTGCGCTGCAGGGCGGCGTGGGCCTGGGCACTGGCCAGCAAGGCTTGCTGTGCAGCGAGCTTCTCGCTGGCGGCCTGCTGCGCGGCCAGTTCCAGCTGCTCGCGCTGGCGCATGGCGTCGAGCGCCTGCTGTTCCATGGCGGCGCGCGCTTCGGCGGCCGCTGTCGCCTGCTTTTCCGCTTCCAGACGGCCGGCGATGGCTTGCGAAGCGCGCTCTTCGGCACTGCTGGTCTGGCGCTGCTGCACCAGTTTTTGTGCGATCAGGGCCAGCGACTCGCGCTCGGCGGCGACGAAATCGCGCTCGGACGCCAGCAGCGCATCTGCCGCTTGCGCCTTGTCTTCTTCCACGCGGGCGCGCTCGCTATGCACTTGTCCCAGTTCCACGGCCAGGCGCGCCTGCGCCTGCACGGCTTGCGCGGCAGCGGCTTTCTGTTCGCCTTCGACCAGGGCCTGGTCCATCAAAATACGGATGGCGTCGGCTTCTTTTTGCGCCGCTTCCCGCAAGGCCTGTTCGGCAGCGTGCTGGCCGCGCAGCAGTTCCGCTTGCGCGCCTTCGGCGGCGATGCGTTCCTGTGCCGCGTTGAACGCCAGCGCTTCCGCTTCCAGTTTTTCTTTCAAGGCGGCGATGGCGGCTTGTTCGGCGGCCAGGCGCTCCTGCTCCGCCTGCAGTACGCGCTCGGCCTGCAGGGCTTTTTCCTGCGCCAGTTGCGACGCTTGCGCCTGCGCGGCCAATGCAGCCGTGCCGGCATCGATCTCGGCCTGCTCGGCAGCGTTCTGACTGGCCGCCAGTTCCGCCGCCTGGTGCGCCAGTTCGGCGCGTTCGCGCTCCAGGCTGGCGGCGCGCTGCTGCTCTTCCAGTTCGCGGGCCGCTGCCACGGCGGCGGCCTGCTCGGCCGCTTCGCGCGCCTTGGTCTGTTCCAGCGCGGCCGTTTCCGCTTCCAGCTTGGCGTGGCCGGCGATTTCCGCATCCTGTTCGGCGGCCACGCGGGCCAGCGCCACGGCGCGCAGCTGGCGGTCCACCTCGATGCGCGCTTCGGTGGCGGCAAGGATGCGCACGTCGGCATCGCGGCGCGCCTGCGCGCTGGCCACGGCGACCATTTCCAGGCGCTCGCGGTGAATGGCCGCGTCGCGCAATTCCTTTTCCGTCTGCAGGCGCAAACGCAGGGACTGCGCCGCATGGCGTTCCGATTCCGCCTGCGCCAGGGCGATGGCTTCGCGTTCCTGTTCCAGGTGCGCCAGCGCGCGCGCTTCTTCCAGGGCGCGCACTTCGGCGGCGGCGCGGTTGAAGGCCGATTCCAGCGCGATCTGGTCCGCGCGCTCGCGCTGCACCGTCAAGTCCAGCGCTTCGCTTTCCGCTTCGGCGAGCATCTGCGCCGTCTGGCGCGCACCGTGCGCATGGCGCTCGCGTTCGCGCGCCAGCACGGCGACGCGCGCGTCGGCCGAGGCGATGCCCACCATTTCTTCCTTGGCCGCCTGCACGGCGGCGACGCGCTCGACGGCTTGCAGGCGCGCCTGCTCCGTCTGCACTTGCAATTCTTCGGCGGCGCGGGCTGCCTGTTCGGCCAGTTCCGACTGCACGGCCACCTGCTCGCTGGCGCGCAAGCGGCTTTCCTGTTCGGCGCGCGAACGCTGTTCGGCGGCCATGCGGATGGCATTATCGGACTCCACGCGGGCGCGCAGTTCGGCCGTCTCCTGCTTGACCGCTTCGAGACGGGCCACGCTGGCTTGCGCGGCGGCGCGCATGGTATCGAGACGTTCGCGGTTGGCAGCAATCGCTTCTTCGGCTGCCTGCGCATTTTGCTGTGCGGCGGCGGCGGCGGCCGCGTCGATGGCGGCGCGGTCCTCGGCCAGCGAGCGCACGCGCGCCTCGGCCAGGGCGCGGCTTTCGGCAGCGCAGGTGGCCTTCGCTTCCGCTTCCACGCGGGCTATCGCCTCGTGGATGGCTTTCAATTCCATTTTCTGGCGTTCGGCGGCCGGCGCCTTGCTGTCGGCCTCGGCTGCCGGCTCGGCTTGCGGCTCGGGCATCGCGGTGGCAGGAGCGGCAAGAGTGGCAGGAAGCGGCGCTGGTGCCTCCGCCTTGCGCTCCAGGTCCTTGAAATCATGCAGCGAGACCATGCTGTCCTGGTCGAACTCGTCGTCGGCGGAGTACGCGACGGTGAGGGAGGCGGCCTGGCGCTCATTTTGCTGTGCTTGCATGATTTCTCGCTTATTCGGGTGAATTCCATTGCTTATAGGAATTTATTAACACCATTATCGAGTAAGCACAGGCAAATCAGCACTGCAAGAAGAGCGACTTTTACCACGCTTTTCGGGCGTTTAGGTCAAACAGGCCACAATGGCGCCTCATCCATCAAGGCAACTTGCTCCCTGAGTTCAAGGATGCGGTCTTGCCAGTAGCGCTGCGTGTTAAACCACGGGAAGGCGACGGGGAAGGCGGGATCGTCCCAGCGGCGCGCCAGCCAGGCCGAATAATGGATCAGGCGCAGGGTGCGCAGCGCTTCGACCAGGTACAACTGGCGCGGGTCGAAACCGCAAAAGTCTTCATAGCCGGCCAGGATGTCGCTCATCTGGCGCACCATGTCGCCCCGCTCGCCCGACAGCATCATCCACAGGTCCTGGATGGCAGGGCCCATGCGGCTATCGTCGAAATCGACGAAATGGGGGCCGGCATCCGTCCACAGCACGTTGCCGCCATGGCAATCGCCATGCGTGCGCAGCACGGCCACGTCGCCCGCGCGGTCATAGCAGCGCTTGACGCCATCGAGTGCCTGCTGCGCCACACTGGAATAGGCGGCCAACAGTTCGGGCGGCAGGAAATTACCCTCCAGCAAGAACTCACGCGGCTCGACGCCGAACGTCTGGTGATCGAGCGCCGGCCGTTCCTGGTAGGTGGACAGCGCGCCGACGGCGTGGATGCGGCCGATGAAGCGCCCTATCCATTCCAGGGTGGCCGGGTCATCCAGCTCGGGCGCGCGGCCGCCGTGGCGGGGGAAGACGGCAAAGCGGAAGCCCTGGTACTGGTGCAGGGTACTGCCATTGATTTCCAGCGCCGGCACCACCTGGATTTCGCGTTCGACCAGTTCGGAGACGAACGCGTGCTCTTCCAGGATGGCCGTATCGCTCCAGCGCGCGGGGCGGTAAAACTTGGCCACCAGGGGCGCGCTGTCTTCGATACCCACCTGGTAGACGCGGTTTTCATAGCTGTTCAGGGCCAGCAGGCGGCCATCGCCGCGCAAGCCCACGCTGTCGAGGGCGTCGAGCACGCAATCGGGGCTCAGGGCGGAAAAGGGATGGACGGGCCGGTCGTCCTCGTGCGGCTGGTTTTCATTGTGCATAAGCGACATTGTAAGGCGCGCGCGGGCCGCCGGTGCAAACACTTCGGCGGCGCAGCCCAGCAAAGCGTATACTGGCGGCTTACATTCAATACAAAGAGCAAGCCATGCAACTCGAACAGCCATTATCAGAAAAAGAATTCGACGAATTAGACCAATTCCTGTTGTCGGAGCGCTGCTCCGAAGACGCGATGACCATGGATATGCTGCACGGCTATCTGACGGCCGTCGCCATCGGCCCGGAACCGATCATGCCGGCCGAGTGGTTGCCGCGCGTGTGGGGCGAAGATGCCGAAGATGCGCCAAAATTCAAGAACAGCAAGGAAGAAGAGCGCATCGTCAACCTGATCATGCGCTTCATGAACGAAGTGCTGGTGACGTTTGAAGTGGCGCCGAAGGAGTTCGAAGCGCTGTTCGTCGAACATGACTACGAAGGCCAGACCCTGATCGACGCCGAAGCATGGTGCTGGGGCTTCTGGGACGGCATGGAGCTGCGTCCAGGCTCGTGGAACGAAATCTGGGATTCCGAAGTGGCCGAGCTGATGCAGCCGATCTATTTGCTGGGCGCTGACGAAATCAAGGAAGAAGAACTGAAACTGGTGGAAGATCCGGTCAAGGCGCACAAGCTGGCGCAGGAACTGGAAGCGAACCTGCCGGCCATCCACCGTTTCTGGGTCCCGCGCCGCAAGGCACCGGTGCAAACCATGAAGCGCGAAGAGCCGAAAGTGGGCCGCAACGACGACTGTCCTTGCGGCAGCGGCAAGAAGTTCAAGAAATGCTGCGGCGCCGAGCCGGCAGCCGAGTAATCCCGCAGTAGCCTCACCCTCTGCGCCGGCGTCCTGCCGGCGCAGCGCTGGCATTGGCCCACGGGCTATAATCGCCGCATGAAACTCCCCGACCTGAACCTGCTCGTCGCCCTCGACATTCTGCTCGAGGAAGGCAGCGCTGTGGCTGCGGCGCGGCGCATGAATTTGAGCGCGCCGGCCATGAGCCGCACCCTGGCGCGCATCCGCGACGCCATCGGCGACCCCGTCTTCGTGCGCTCCGGGCGCGGCCTGGCGCCCACCCCGCGCGCGCTGGAATTGCGCGAGCAGGTGCGCGGCGTGGTGGAGCAGGCGCACGCCATCTTTACCTCGGGCCGCGAAGTGGACTTGCGCACCCTGGAACGCACTTTCAGCCTGTGCGCCAACGATGTATTTGTCGGCGCCTACGGCGGCAAGCTGCGCGACCTGCTGGCCCGCCATGCGCCGCACACGGTGCTGCGCTTCGTGCCAGAAGGCGATGGTGCCACGGAAAATGACGCCCTGTACGCGGGCCGCATCGACCTGTACATCAGCGCGCGGCGCGCCTTTGCGCCCGACATCAAACTGCAGCAGCTGTTTAGCAGCTCCTTTGTCGGCATCGCCCGCAGCGACCACCCGATCTTCGACGGCCCCATCAACCTCGACAGCTTTACCGAATACGAACATATCAGCGTCTCGCGGCGCGGCCTGGCGCGCGGTCCTTTCGATACGGCCCTGGCCGAGCGGGGCTACACGCGCCGGGTGTCGCTGATCAGCCCTAATTTTCAGTCCGCCATCTTCGCCGTGGCCGATTCGGGCCTGCTGCTGCCGCTGATGCCCACGCCGCTGCTGGCCATCGTCGAACGCCTGGGCTTAAAGCTGCGCACCTTCCAGCTGCCCATCCCCGTCGACAGCGTGGAGGTACTCCAGGCCTGGCACCCGCGCCTCGACCACGACCATGCGCACCGCTGGCTGCGCCGCATGATCAAGGAGCTGTGCGGCAGCACGCCGCCAGACGCTTAGGGTCTGAGCCCACAATCATTGCGCCAGACGCAATTCAGACTTCATTAATGATCAATTTTCATCATATTTAGCGCTACCTATACTGCGTGGACTGATTCTCATCCACGGAGTTCCCTGTGTCCGCTGTCCCCCTTCCTGGCGCCGTCCCCGCGGCCGCGCCGCCCGCACCTCCCATCTTCGGCCTGCGCCTGGCCACGGGCCTGGCCGGCGTGCTGCTGGCCGTGCTGGTGTCCGGCCTGAATGAAAACATCACCAAGGTCGCACTGGCGGACATCCGCGGCGCCATGGGCATCGCGCGCGACGACGCCAGCTGGCTCGTGACCCTGTATGCGGCCGCCTCGGTGTCGGCCATGGCGTTCGCGCCGTGGTGCTCCGTCACCTTCTCGCTGCGCCGGCTGACGGCCAGCGCCATCATCGTCTGCATGGCCGCCGGCGTGCTTTGCCCGCTCGCGCCGAACCTGACCGTGCTGATGTTCCTGCGCGTGGTGCAGGGCGCGGCCGGTGGCGCACTGCCACCGATGCTGATGACGGTGGCGCTGCGCTTTCTGCCGCCGAATATCAAGCTGTATGGCCTGGGCGGCTATGCGCTGAGCGCCACCTTTGGCCCCAGCCTCGGCACGCCGCTGGCGGCCTTCTGGACCGAGTACCTGGGCTGGCAATGGGCCTTCTGGCAAGTCGTCCCGGGCAGCATCGTCGCCCTGCTGATGGTGTCCTGGGGCTTGCCGCAAGACCCGCTGCGCCTGGAGCGCTTGCGCCAGTTCGACTGGCGCGGCTTGCTGCTTGGCCTGCCCGCCATCAGCATGCTGGTGGTCGGCCTGCTGCAGGGCGAGCGCCTGGCGTGGTTCGCCTCGCCGCTGATCTGCGTGCTGCTGGGCGCCGGCCTGCTGCTGCTGGTGCTGTTCTTCATCAACGAGTGGTCGCACCCGCTGCCGTTCTTCAAACTGCAGCTGCTGTCGCGGCGCAACCTCAGCCACGCCCTGCTGACCCTGGGCGGCGTGCTGTTCGTGCTGCTGGCCGTGATCCTGATTCCCTCTTCCTACCTGGCGCAGGTGCACGCCTATCGCCCGCTGCAGACGGCGCCCGTGATGCTGATGGTGGCGCTGCCGCAGTTGATCGCCCTGCCGCTGGTGGCCGCCCTGTGCAATCTCCGCGCGGTCGACTGCCGCTGGGTGCTGGCCATCGGCCTGGCCCTGCTGGCCCTGTCCTGCGTGCTCGGAGCGCGCATGTCGCCGGACTGGATACGCACGCATTTCTACCTGCTGCAAGCGGTGCAAATCTTTGCGCAACCGATGGCCGTGATTCCCTTGCTGCTGCTGGCCACCACGGGCCTGGCGCCGCAGGATGGCCCGTTCGCCTCGGCCTGGTTCAACACCATCAAGGGCATGTCGGCCGTCGTCGCCACCGGCGTGCTCGATGCGCTGATCACGCGCCGCAACCATTTCCATTCGACGGTGCTCAGCGAGCGTCTGGGCAATTTGCCGACCGCCGTGGACGTGCCGGGTTTGGCGCAGCGCATGCATGCGCAAGTCGTCACTCTGACCTCGTCCGACCTGTACCTCACCCTGGCCGGCATCGCGCTGGCCATGATCCTGATCATTCCCATCCTGCCGACGCGCGTCTATCCGCCGCGCGCCGCTTGAGTTTTCATTTTTACGAAAGAGCCTCACCATGAATGTCCCCATCCTGCGCTCGCGCGCTTTTATCCTCGGCCTGGCCCTGCTGGCCTGTGCCCTCGCCTTTTGCGCCTGGCAACTGCTGTTCGCCCGTGGCGAAGAACAGAGCACCGATGACGCCTTTGTCAGCGCCGACTACACCGTGCTCTCCCCCAAGGTGGGCGGCATCGTGCGGGAAGTGCTGGTGGAAGACAACCAGACTGTCAAGGCGGGTCAGCTGCTGGCGCGCATCGACGACCGCGACTACCAGGCCGCCGCCGCCTCGGCCCGCGCCGAAGTCGCCGGCGCCGAGGCGCAGCGGGACTATGCCCGCGGCACCTTGCAGCGCCAGCAATC
Source organism: Janthinobacterium leeuwenhoeki (assembly GCF_051380795.1). Classification (NCBI taxonomy): domain Bacteria; kingdom Pseudomonadati; phylum Pseudomonadota; class Betaproteobacteria; order Burkholderiales; family Oxalobacteraceae; genus Janthinobacterium; species Janthinobacterium leeuwenhoeki. The sequence goes on along the minus strand of NZ_JBNYXT010000016.1, from coordinate 32,534 downwards.
GGTGATCGAGCAAGCCAGCACCCTGGTCGACGCCAACCAGGCGGAAGACAAACTGGCGCAGCAGGAACTGGCCCGTTCGCAGCACCTGGCCGGCCAGGGCGCGGGCAGCGTGCAAAACGCGCAGCAGGCACAATCACGCTTCGACGTGAGCCGCGCGCGCCTGGCGCAAAACCGCGCCGCCCTCGTCGCCACCCGCAAGCAGACGGAAATTTTGCAAGCGCAGCAAGGCGCGGCCGAAGCGGCCTTGCTGCGCGCCAGCGCCAGCCTGCAACGGGCCGAACTGGATCTGTCGCATACACAGCTGCGCGCCCCCATCGACGGCATCGTGGGGCGCCGCATCGTGCGCGTCGGCGCCCTGGTGGCGCCCGGCGCCAGCCTGATGGCCGTGGTGCCCTTGAACCGCAGCTTCGTCGTCGCCAACCTGCAGGAAACCCAGCTGACCCACGTGCGCCAGGGCCAGCGCGCCAGCATCGCCGTCGACGCCTATCCGGGCGTGCTCCTGCACGGCACGGTGCACAGCATCGCGCCGGCCACGGGCGTGACGTTTGCCGCCATCGCGCCGGAAAACGCCACCGGCAACTTCACCAAGGTGGTGCAGCGCATCCCCGTCAGGATCGCGTTCGATCCGGGCCAGGATGGCGACCGAGACCGGGGCACTCGCCTGCGCGTGGGCATGTCGGCCGAAGTGCGCATCGATACGAGCAGCCGCCGTCAACATCTGCAACAGGTGAGCGCGCGATGAAAGCACTGATCTTCATCACGGCCCTGGGCCTGGCCGGCTGCGGCAGCGTCGGCAGCGATTTCCAGCGCCCGCCCAACGATCTGGGACAGCAATGGCGCCAGGCGCAAGATGCCCGTTTCGCCGCAAGCCAGGATGGCGCCATCGAGCAGCGCTGGTGGGACAGCTTTGGCGATACCACCCTCTCGTCCCTGCTGCAGCGCGCCGCCGGCGCCAACCTCGACGTGCAGGCGGCAAGCAGCCGGCTGCAACAAAGCCGCGCTGCGCGCGGCGTAGCAGGCGCCGCGCAAGGCCCGTCGCTGGGTGCGAATGGCGACTACAGCCGCGCGCGCAACAGCGAACAAGGCTTGAGCGATCCGTCGCGCAACAACGGCCAATCCGCCTACAGCCTGTGGCAAAGCAATCTCGATGCGGCCTGGGAGCTGGACCTGTGGGGCCGCGTGCGGCGCGAAGTGGAAGCGTTTGACGCGCGGGTCGAGGTGGCCCTGGAAACGCAGCGCGGCGTGCTGCTGGCCGTGCTGGCCGAGACGGCGCGCGACTACATCGAGTTGCGCGGCGCGCAGCAGACGCTGGCCATCACGCAGCAGCTGCTCGATATCGCCCGCCACACCCTGGACCTGACCCGCATCCGCCTGCGCGAAGGCGCGGCGACGCAGCTCGACGAGGCCGAGGCGGCGGCCCACGTGGCCACCATCGAAGCGCGCCTGCCGCCGCTGCAACAGCGCGAAGCACGCCTGGGCAATGCCCTCGCCCTCTTGCTGGCGCTGCCGCCGCAAGGCTTGCGGGCGGAACTGGCGGCCGGCAAGGACATTCCGGCCATGACCATGCAGGTGCAACTGGGCGTGCCGAGCAGCCTGGCCGAACGGCGGCCCGACATCCGCCGCGCCGAAGCGCAGCTGCACGCGGCCACGGCCGCCATCGGCGTGGCACAAGGCGATTTTTATCCACGCATCACGCTCTCGGGCAGCGTCGGCCTGCAAGCGATGCAGCTGTCCGACATCGGCTGGGACGCCAAGCGCTTCGCCTTCGGCCCCGGCTTCAGCGTGCCCCTGTTCGACGGCGGCCGCCTGCGGGGCAATCTGCAATTGCGCGAGGCGCAGCAGCAGGAAGCGGCCATCGCCTACCGCCAGACGGTGCTGGCCGCCTGGCACGAGGTGGAAGACGCGCTCTCGGGCTACCAGGCCAACGCCCGCCGCCAGGCCAGCCTCGATGAAGCCGTCAAACAGGGACGGCGGGCGCTGGGCAGCGCGGAACTGCAGTACCGCCAGGGCGGCACGGACCTGATCAACGTGCTGCATGTGCAAAACACGCTCTTGAACAACGAAGCGGCGCTGGTCGACAGCCGCGCCACCGCTTCGCTGTCGCTGGTCCAGGTCTACAAGGCGCTGGGCGGCGGCTGGCAAGCATTTTCAACCACCTCGCAAGGAAGCACGCCATGAAACCGAATCCCGCACATTTCTCCATCCACGACGTCAGCGACTTTCCCATCGTGCGCTTTCGCCCTGAAACGGCCGTCACCGGCTATGCCCCGCTGTGGGAAAACGACATGGACGCCCTGCTGCGCCATGGCGTACCGTTCGTCATGCTGTTCGAAGAGGAACGCAGCGACGAAGCCCACATCGATCGCAAGCGGCGCGGCCTGTGGCTCAAGCATAACAAGGTAGCGCTGGCCGCCATTTGCCGGGGCCTGGTGTCGGTCGAGGCGGACGCGGAACAGCGCGCGCGCTTGCAGGCGATGGCGGCTGGCGCCATGAAAGCCTTCGGCATCGTGCAGGAAGTCGCCGCCACGCGCGAACAGGCCGAGGCCCTGATGGTATGGCTGCTGGGCAGTGGCCAGATGACGCGGCCGCGCACGGCGGACGTCTGGTGAGCGAGGGAGTGAGTAAGTGAGTGAGTGAGTGAGTCAGGCGGCCCTGCGTACCGTGCTTCTGGCAGGGATGACGCACACGTCACCATCGCTGCTGGTCGCCGTCGTCAGGGCGATGCCGTACAGCGCGGCCAGGGCGGGCACGGCGCCGGCATCGCTGGCGATATCGGCGACCAGCTGGCCCGAGCGCACCAGCAGCAGCCGCTCGAAGCCCAGCAAGGCGTGATTGATGTCGTGCAGGATGGCGACGACGGCGTGGCCGCGCGCGGCGCAAAACTGCTGCAGGCTGTCGAGCAGATCGAACTGCAGGCCGGGATCGAGCGCCGCCAGCGGTTCGTCGACCAGTATCAAGCCATCCTGCACATCCCACATCTGCGCGAAGATGCGCGCCAGCTGCACCCTGGCCTGTTCGCCGCCAGACAGGGTATCCAAACGACGGCCCAGCAAATGCGCGGCATGCGCCAGGGCGGCCGCCTCCTGCACGATCCGCTCCAGCTGCGGGTCGACCAGGCGCGCCACCCGTCCCAGGCCGACCACCAGCGCGCACGGCAGTCCGAAGGCCACGTTCGACCCTTGCGGCAGCACGGCGCGGCGCAGGGCCAGGTCGGCCAGCGGCCACTGCGCCAGCGGCCGGCCGGCGAACGCCACCTGGCCCGCCTGCGGGTGCAATTCGCGCGCCATCAGTTTGAGCAGCGTCGACTTGCCCGCGCCGCTGGGGCCGAGGATGGCGATGCGCTCGCCGGGCGCGACCCGTACATTGAAGGGGCCAAAGTATTGCTGGCCCAGTTGCGTGGTGACGAAGGAGAGTTCCAGCAGGGGCGTCATGTTCACCTCTAGGCGGTGCTGTGGCGGAAACGCCGCAACAGCATCAGGAAAAAGGGCCCGCCCAGCAAGGCCGTGAAAATACCGACGGGGACTTCCGCGGGAATCGCGACGGTGCGCGCCAGCGTGTCGGCCAACAGCAGCAGCAAACCGCCCATCAGCATCCCCAGCGGCAGCACGCGGCGCTGGTCGGCTCCCAGCCAGGTGCGCACCAGGTGCGGCGCGATCAGACCGATGAAGCCGATGCCGCCGCACCAGGCGACGGCAAAGCCCGTCAGCACGGCCACCAGCACGATCACCTGCGTGCGCAGCCGGCCCACGTCGATGCCCACGTGCAGCGCCTGCGCCTCGCCCAGCGCCAGCGCGTTCAGTGAGCGCATCAGGAAACGCGTGGCCCACAGCGCGCCGGCCAGCACCAGCAGCAAAGCCGCCACCTGGCGCCAGCTGCCGGCCGACAGCGAGCCGAGGGTCCAGAAAGTCAGGGTGCGCAACTGGTCGTCGTTGGCCAGGTAGATGCACAGGCCCATGACAGCCACCGTGATGGCGTTCAGCGCCACACCCGTCAGCAGCAGGCCGACGATGGAACCGGGCGTGGCCCAGCGGGCGACCCTGTCGAGCAGCACGCAAATGAGCATGGCGCCGGCAAACGCGGCCCCCGGCAATAGCCACACGCGCAACTCGGGCGCCACGTGCAGGCTGGCCGCGAAGACGATGGTGGCCGCCCCCGCGCAGGCAGCGCCGCTGCTCACGCCCAGCAGCCCGGGGTCGGCCAGCGGATTGCGAAACAGCCCTTGCGTCAGGCCGCCAGCCAGCGCCAGCGCGGCGCCGATCAGGATGGCGAACAGGGCGCGCGGCAATCGGATATGCCACAGCACATACGCGCCGCCGGACAACGCCGCGTCGCCAGATTGAAACGGCGCCAGCCAGTCGGCCTGGGCCACCGGCACGGCGCCCGCCTGCACGGCGATGATCAAGCCGCAAGCCAGCGCGGCGGCCAGCAGCCCGCCAGCGCTCCAGCGTGGCCAGCGCCAGGGCGCGACGGATACCAGGGAGGCCACGTTCATGCGGCCATGGCTTTGGCGAAGGCGGCGTCGAGTTCGGCCAGCGCCTGCGGCATGCGCGGGCCAAAGCCCAGCAGCAGCATGGCTTCCAGCGAGACGATGCGGTGCTTGCGCCCGGCCGGCGTCTGCGCCAGGCCTGGCAATTTGAGGATGCCGTCCACGCCGCCCGAAGCCTTCAAGCCCTGGTCCGTGACGAGCACGATGTCGGGCCGCGCGGCGATCACGGCTTCCGGCGTGAGCGGCTTGTAGCCGGCGAATCCACCCTGGCCGCCCTGCCCGCCCATCACGTTGACGGCGCCCGCATACGCCAGCATGGCGTCGGCGCCCGTCTCGCGTCCGCCCACCATCACCTGGTTGGGCGCATGGGCGAGGATGAACAGCACGCGCACGGTCGATTGTACCGGTGATTGGCTGCGCTGGCGCACCTTGCCCAGGGCGCCGTCCCACTGCTGTTGCAAGGCTTGCGCCAGGCGCGCGGCGGGGTCGGCACGACCCGTGATCTGGCCCACCTGTCTCACCCGTTCGAGCAAGCCTTCGAATTTGTTATTCGCGTTCAGCACCGCCACCGGCACGCCCGCGTCGCGCACCTGGCGCAGCACCGTTTGCGGCCCCGCTTCCTCGGTGGCGATCAGCTGCGTGGGCGCCAGCGACAGCACGCCCTCGGCCGACAAGGTGCGCGCGTAACCCACCTGCGGCAGCTGTTGCGCCACGGCCGGATACAGCGAGGTGGTATCGACGCCTACCAGCTCGCCCTGCGCTTCGAGCGCATAGACGATTTCCGTCAGGGCGCCGCCCACGCTGACGATGCGCCGCGCCTTGACCCGCGGCTTGGCCGCGTCGCTGACGGCGGCCAGCACCTGCATCGGCGCGGCCAGCGCCAGCGCGCCAGCCCCCATTTTTTTCAACGCGATGCGGCGCGCCACACTGGCGGCGATCATGCGGCGCATAGTTCGCCCTCCTGCAGCACACGCTCGACGACATTGCGCCATTCGCACAATTCATGCACGCCCGGCTTGCGTTCGCCGAAGAACATGACGATGGTGTCGCCCTTGGCGTCGAACAGTTCCACGGATGTCACCAGCCCATCGACGGTCGGCTTTTTCACCACCCAGGCGCTGGCGATATGGTCTTCGCGCAAATGCAGGTTGAAGCGCGTGTCGAGGACATTGATCCATGGCCCCATCACGGCGATCTTGTGCACGGGCCCGGAATGGATCTGGATCATACCGGCATTGCCGACGAAGGCCATGATGGACACTTTTTCCAGGGCGGCGCTATTGAGCAGGTCGAGCACGCAGGATTTGTCGAGCTGCTGCACGAAGCGCGCTTCGGCCAGGCGCAGGCCTTGCAGGCGCGAGACCGAATATTTTTTCAGCACGGTGAAAAATTCATGCGTGTCGCGCAAGTCGGCCCAGGCGGCGCGAAAACCGGCCACGTCGATCTGCGCGTCGGGCAGTTCCGCCGGCGGCGCCGGCGGCGCCGTCACGGCGATGCCGGCCGCCTGGTTAGCGTCGGCAAAATGCGCCACCAGCGCGTCGTAGGCGGCAAGGTCGCTTTGCGGCTTGAGGAAAATCTTGTGCACGGCGTGGCCGGCGGCATCGAAAAATTGCAGGCTGCGCTGCACTTCGTGCTCGCCCATCTCGCGGACGGCAAAGCCATGCGCCCACTGGCGGTAAAACACGCGCAGGTCGATGTCGCCGCCCAGCACCAGGCCCACGTGGTTGTTGTGGCTGGCTTTTCGATAGACGCCCGTCTTTTCATGCACGCACGAAGCGTTGCGCGTCAGCGCCATGACTTCGCCCAGCGGTTCCAGGGCGGCAATGATGGCGGGCCAGTCGGCTTGCAGGCGTTCGGCGCCCAGCAAGGCGCCATCGGCCAGCGACAGGCCGGCATGCGCGGCGATCAGCTCGCCTTCGGCAATGCCCAGTTCCTCGGCGATGTCGCGATGGCGGGCTTTTTTTTCGCGGCGCAGGCGGGCAAATTCGCCAGCGACCAGCTCGGTATTGCAAATAGGGGGCATGCTCGTCACGGTGTCTCCTTTCAAGGCGAACACTGGCTGGCATGGGCTGGCTGGTGGTGGGGAATCTTGAAATCAATTATAAATGAGAATCATTCGCAATCAAGACTTATTTGTGCACGGCCAAAAAAAGCGCCGCGACAGGAAACCCGTCGCGGCGCAAAGGAGACCGATCAGTATTGCCGATCAGTTCAGGAAAACAAGTTCAGGCGCTGGCCTGCACGGCCGGCATGGCCACCGGTTTGGCAGTGGGCCGCTGCGCCAGCAAGACCACGGCGGCCAGCACCATGGCGCCGCCCAGCAATTGTGTGCCGCTGACGGATTCTTTCAGCAAGGTCACGCCGAACGCCATCGTGATGACGGGCTCGAACGTGGAAATGATGGACGCCTTGGCCGCACCGATTTGCGCCACGCCGGCAAAGAAGGCGGCAATCGCGATGGCCGTGGAGAACAGGGCGATCGCGCTGACGGCCAGCCAGCCCGTCGCCGTGCCCGGCAAGGACACGCCTTGCCACAAGGCAATCGCGCTATTCGACAGGCCGGCCGTGCCCAGGATCACCACGCAAGCGGCTAATGGGTGAATATTCTCGCGGCTTTTCGACAGGCTGTTGCCAAACAGGATGTACACGGCGTACACGCCGGCGGCCATCAAGGCCAGCGCGATACCGATGGGCTGGCCCTGCAGCTTGCCGCCCAGGGTGATGGCCATGCCGGCAATCGCCAGCGCCATCAGCACCAGCATGCGCCGATCCAGCTTTTCCCAGCCCAGCGCCAGCGCGAGGATGGTGACCAGCACGGGATACACGTACAGCAGCATGCCGCACAGACCGCTGCTGGCATACATGAGGGCATTGAAATAGCCTTGCGACTGGGCCGTGTACATCAGGCCCATCAGCATGTAGCCAGCCAGCAGGCGGCCGCGCGGCAAGCGCCAGCCGCCCAGCCACACGAGCGGCAGCAACAGCATGGCGGCGATGACGAAACGCAAGGCCAGCATGGTCGACGGGTTGACCCCGGACGCATAGGCCGCCTTGGCAAACACTGCGGAACTGCCGAAACCGGCGGCCGACAGCAACACCAGCGCAACAGCGCGGCGATCATACATGACTAAACCTCTTTGAATACACCTGGGCAAACCTGCTGCGCGTTGCGCAGTGTTTTCCCAGGCGTTGTAACTATAAATGCCAAGCAAGGCTGGGATAATTCATGCGTGAATCATATTGCGGGTCACTTCACGCAGTGACGGCATCATATTCGCTTGCGCAAAATGAAACAAACCAATATTCTTCACGGATAGGCCAAATAATACTGAGGCTCAATTCTCTTGAAGAGTGCCATGTCACGTCCCTTGCCCCCACTCGCCGCCCTGCACGCCTTCGAAGCGGCCGCCCGCCATGAAGGTTTCCAGCGCGCGGGCGAAGAATTGCACGTCTCGGCCGGCGCCATCGGCCACCACGTGAAACAACTGGAAGCGTGGCTGGGCATCGTGCTGTTCCAGCGCCTGCCGCGCGGCGTGGTGCTCACCAGCGCCGGCCAGCGCTATGCGGCCTCGCTGGGCCCCATCCTCAACCAGCTGGCCGATGTGTCCGAGCAGGCGCGGCGCCAGGGCGATGACAAGGTGGTGACGGTGACGGCCACCAGTTCGCTCGTCTCGCGCTGGCTGATGCCGCGCCTGGGACGCCTGCGCGACCGCTATCCGCAAATCGAACTGCGCGTGCTGGCCTCGATGCACCCGGTCGACCTGGCGCGCGATGGCATCGATGTGGCCATTCGCCTGGGGCCGGGCCGCTATCCGGGCCTGAAAGTCGATTTATTGATGGAAGAATGGTTTTCCGCCGTCTGCAGCCCCGGCTTTCGCGCCAACGCGGCCAGCCTGCGCCAGCCCGCCGACCTGCTGCGCTATCCGCTGCTGCACGATGAACCGGAAGTGCACCTGCCCGGCGAAATCGACTGGACGCGCTGGCTGCACAGCTGCGGTGTGCATTACAGCGGCAATAGCGGCAACAGCGGCGCGCGCTTTTCGCATACGTATTTATGCCTGGATGCGGCCGCCAGCGGCCAGGGCGTGGCCATTGCCGCCAGCCCCCTGATCGGCGACGATCTGCGCTCGGGCCGCCTGGTGCGCGTCTTCGAACACGCCGTGCGCGGGCCCCACTGCTATTATCTGCTGCGCTCGCCCCAGGCGGAAACGCGGCCCCTCGTGCACGCGTTCTGCGAATGGCTGATCGCCGAGGCGCGCGCCGACCAGGAAACCGTCTGGCCCGGCGTGGAGACAGCATGAGTCGCCGCGAACTGGCGCGCAGCGCCGCATACATTGTCCAGCATGAGTATGAACATGCCAAGGTGACGGCGGCCGATGGCCGGCAAGCCAGCCTGGGCGAATTCTATGGCGATCCGGCCGCGGCCTTGATCGATATCAATGAGCGATGGTGCGCCGTGGCAGGCGAGGGATTGGTGCTGTGTCGGCTGGAACAGCCGTTCGGGCAATGCGTGGAATACTACCGCCAGCCAGGCGACGTGCGCTGGATCACGGATTTACGGCAAACGGGACCGTTTGCGCTGGAGTGGCAGGATGAGGATGGCGATTGGCACAGCCTTGTCTTTGAGGCGGCGGATGTGTCGGGTTACGCGCCAGGGCGCTAACCCGACCTACGCCAGCGGCGCTGAATGGCTCGTAGGTCGGCTTAGCGCGCAGCGCGTAAGCCGACAACACCCGTAAGCCGACAACACCATTACAGTTTAATAAAGTGCTCGCGGTAATATTTCAGTTCTTCGATCGACTCCAGGATATCGGCCAGCGCCGTGTGCTTCTGGTGTTTCTTGAAACCGGTAGCGATTTCCGGCTTCCAGCGCTTGCACAGCTCTTTCAATGTCGATACGTCAACATTGCGGTAGTGGAAGAACGCTTCCAGCTTCGGCATGCCGCGCACCATGAAGCGGCGATCCTGGCCGATGGTGTTGCCGCACATGGGCGACTTGCCGGCAGGCACATATTTCTTCAGGAACGCGATCAGTTCCGCTTCCGCCTGGGCTTCCGTCACGGTCGACGCCTTGACCTTGTCGATCAGGCCGGAGCGGCCGTGCGTGCCCTTGTTCCAGGCATCCATCTTGTTCAGGGTTTCATCCGACTGGTGAATCACGAACACGGGGCCTTCGGCCAGCAGGTTCAAGTGCATGTCCGTCACCACTACCGCCACCTCGATGATGCGGTCGGTGTCGGGCTCCAGGCCCGTCATTTCCATGTCGACCCAGACCAGGTTCATCTCATTTGGACGTGCCGGCACCGCAGGTGCTGGGGTGGATGCAGAGGTGGCTGCAGTTAAGTCGGTCGCTTGTGACATAATTCTCTCTTGGCCTAATCAAACTAAATAATCAGCCATTTTCTCACAGGCACAGAATGTATTCACTCGCGTTTTCGATTTTGTTTGTATCCGTCCTCGTTTTGACCCTGGCCGTGCGCTTCTGGCTCGCTTCGCGGCAGATTCGCCACGTGCTGGCCCACCGCGCCACTGTCCCGCCCGAATTTGCGGAAAAAATCCCGCTGGCCGCGCACCAGAAGGCGGCCGACTACACGGTGGCGAAGACCAAGTTCGGCTTGCTGACCCTGCTGATCAACTATGCCGTGCTGATCGGTTTCACTTTGCTGGGCGGCCTGCAATGGCTGGCGCTGCATCTGAATGAATGGATGGGGCCGGGCTCGCCCATGCTGTATCAGATCGGCCTGATCGCCGCCTTTGCCGCCATTTCCGGCCTGATCGACCTGCCCTTCGACTATTACCGCCAGTTCGTGCTGGAGCAGCGCTTCGGTTTCAACACCATGGCGCGCAAGCTGTTCTTCACGGACATGCTCAAGGGCGTGGGTCTGGGCGCGGCCATCGGCCTGCCGTTGATCTGGGTCGTGCTGACCCTGATGGCCAAGTCGGGCGACCTGTGGTGGCTGTACGCGTGGTTCGTCTGGAGCGGCTTCCAGTTGCTGATGATGGTGCTGTTTCCCACCGTCATTGCCCCGCTGTTCAACAAATTCACGCCGCTGGCCGACGAAGCGCTGAAAAGCCGCATCGAAGGCTTGATGCAGCGCGTCGGTTTCGCCTCGAAAGGCTTGTTCGTCATGGATGGCTCGAAGCGCAGCGCCCACGGCAATGCGTATTTCTCTGGCTTTGGCGCCAACAAGCGCATCGTTTTCTTCGACACCCTGCTGTCGCGCCTGGCGCCGCAGGAAATCGAAGCCGTGCTGGCGCATGAACTGGGCCATTTCAAGCTCAAGCACATCGTCAAGCGCATCGCCATGATGTTCGTCATCTCGCTGGGCTTTCTGGCACTGCTGGGCTTCCTGAAGACGCAGCCGTGGTTTTACGCAGGCCTGGGCGTCGACCCTGTCGCCCTGGCCCTGACGGGCCAGCCGACGGACGCGCTGGCCCTGCTGCTGTTCATGCTGGCGTTGCCGGTCTTCACTTTCCTGCTGGGACCGTTGACCTCGCTCAGCTCGCGCAAGCACGAATTCGAGGCCGATGCCTTTGCCGCCACGCACACGCAAGCGGACGACCTGGTCTCGGCGCTGGTGAAAATGTATGAAGACAATGCGTCGACCCTGACGCCCGACCCGCTGCACTCGGCCTTCTACGACTCGCACCCGCCGGCCAGCGTGCGCATCCGCCACCTGAAAGGGGCTGCCACATGAATACGCCATCGACTTCGCAAGAACTTGCCCAACTGTCCTGCACGCCGCGCCAGCAAGCGCTGGGCGATACGGACATCGCCGCCCTGCATGCTCTGCTGCCCCAATGGAAGCTGCAAAATGGCAAGCTGTGCCGCGACTTCGGCTTCAAGAATTACTACCAGACCCTGGCGTTCGTAAACGCCCTGGCCTATATGACCCATACGCAAGACCACCATCCGGAGCTCATCATTACTTACAAAACCTGCGCCGTGCGCTACGACACGCACTCGGTCAACCAGGGCGCCGGCGGCCTGTCCGAAAACGACTTCATCTGCGCCGCCAAAGCAGACCTCATCTACCAGAGCAGCCAGGTGACCCCATGAGCGAAGGCAAGTTGACGGGCGTCATCATCGCCGCCCACGGCCGCCATTACCTGGCCGACGTGGACGGTGCCAAGCTGCAATGCGTAACGCGCGGCAAGAAAACCAATGTGGCCGTGGGCGACATCGTGCACCTGACGCGCACGTCCAACGACCAGGCCGTCATCGACCGCATCGAGGAACGCAAGACCCTGCTGTACCGCTCGGACCAGTACAAATCGAAATTGCTGGCCGCCAACCTGACGCAGCTGTTCATCGTCGTGGCGACGGAACCGGGCTTTGCCGACGACCTGATCTCGCGCTCGCTGGTGGCGGCCGACGCGGCCGGCATCGAGGCGCGCATCATCCTCAACAAGACGGACGTGACCGCTTCGCTGGAGCGCGCCCGCGAACGCCTGCTGCCGTATTCCTCGATGGGCTATCCCGTCGATGAAGTGTCGGCGCGCGCCGAACCGGAGCACGCGGTGGCCACCCTGGCGCCGCTGCTGGCGGGCCAGTCGTCTATCCTGATCGGCCAGTCGGGCATGGGCAAATCGTCCCTGATCAACCTGCTGGTGCCGGATGCGGACATCGCCGTGCGCGAAATCTCGGCCGCGCTCGACACGGGCAAGCACACGACGACCTTTACGCGTCTGTACAAGCTCGACGAACTGGGCGCGAACAGCTCCATCATCGATTCGCCCGGCTTCCAGGAATTCGGCCTGTACCACCTGTCCGAGGGCATGCTGGAGCGGGCCTTCCGCGAATTCCAGCCCTACCTGGGCGGCTGCAAGTTCTATAACTGCCGCCACCTGATCGAGCCGCAGTGCGCCATCCTGCAAGCCTTGTCTGAAGGCAAGATTGCCAGGATGCGCCATACCCTGTACGGCCAGTTGCTGCACGAATCGGCGCAAACGCTGTATTAAACAATATCTCTCTCATTCAAATATAGCCCTGAAAAACACCCGGCAGGCGAAATTTAATTTCGCCGCCGAGCCCGCCATCCGACTTTAATCCCAAAACCATTCATCTGCCGTTTTATGCACTTCATCGCCTAAAACGTACATTCCATCGCCTGCCAGTGGCGACGGCCAGGCGCCTTTGCTAACTTGACACCAGTCCCTGCCGGAAACCCGCCAGCGACCACACGATCTAACGCTAACCCATCCTGTCATCCTGATCGAAGGTGAATGCCATGCATACCAAACGCTTACTCCCCCTCCTCGCCGCTATCTTCGCCCTTGCGGGCGGCACCGCCCATGCGCAAACGGCCATTGCAACGCAAACCACGGACAGCGTGCGCGTCATCTCTGGCACCTACTATCACGTCACGGCCCAGGAAGCCTTCGACCTCGAACAGCAATACCGCCTGTCGAATGGACAACGCCTGGAAGTCCACCAGCAGAACCAGCACTTCTTTGGCCGCCTGATCGATGACCGCGAATGGCAGGCACAGCCCAGCGTGGAAATCTACCCTACCGGCCCTGGCCAATTCATCACCAGGCAGGGCTCGACCTTCGTCTTCAGCAATGCAGGCGAGCATGTGGTGATCGACGACGCCCAGTTCCTGCCCGGCTTGCGCATGCCCGCCGACATGCGCAGCGCCAGCACCGCGGCTGGCAGCGGCAGCATCCGCCTCGTGTCGCGCTAAGGGCCGGACCCAGCACCGAACACCGGGGGCAATCGCCCCCGCCGGTGGCGCCATGCCGGATGAATAATTCTGACCGGCGCACTGAACAATTCCCCTGAATGCAGCTTACAATGCGAGGACACATGGCCTGTGCGGTCGCAGGCTGGCGCCACTGTTTGCAGGGAGAATGCTTGAATGGAAATGTTCGCGCTCGAACATGACGTAGCGCAGTGGGAAAGCGCATTACTGCCGTTGCGCGGCGCCGGGCGCGTACCGATGCTGCTGTTGCTGTCCTGGCATTTGCGCCAGCGTGATTGCATTAGAGCAATTCAGCTGAGCGAGGAGGCACAGATGCTGCTGCCACTGGCCGGCCTGGAAGCGGCAGCACTGGCGCAGGCGCAGGCGCGTTTGCAACTGGTGCAGGCGGAAGTGGCCTGGCTGCAAGGTGCGCTCGATGCGGCTGAAAGTCTGGCCATGGCGGCGCACGCCATCCTGTGCGCACACGGCGACGGCGCCGGCTGCGCCGATGCCCACTGGCTGCTGTCCTCGATTGCCGTCGACCGGGGCGACCATGCCCGCTGCGATGCCGAACTGCTGGCCGCTGCCGAACAAGCGCGCAGCGCCGGCGATGCGATGCGCGCCAGCCTGGCCGACGCGGCCACGGCGCGCTGGGCCGTATTGCGCGATGCGGCGGCCGCGCAGACGCGCTGGGGCAGCCGTTTCCAGGCCGACAGCGCCAGCGGCAAGCTGCCCGCGCCGCTGGCTGCCTGGGTGCATGACTTCCGCGGCTTGCTGGCACACACCTCGCGCGACCTGGGCACGGCCGCCGGACACTACATGCAAAGCTACGAGGCGGCGCTGGATAGCGGCCAGCTGCGCGGCGCGATCACGGCCGCCATCAATATCGGCGATTGTTTTTCCAGCCTCAACGACAACGAATCGGCCCTCGAATGGATGCAGTGCGCGCTGGATCTGGCGCGCCCCACCGGCTGGCCACGCAGCATCGGCGCCTGCCAGACGCATACGGCGGAAACCATGCGCAAGCTGGGCCGTCTGGCCGCGGCCGAAGACTTGCTGCGCCAGGCGCTGCTCATCCTGGCGCCCATGGCAGGCGCGCGCACCTATGCCAACGCCCTGTTCCACCTGGGCGAACTGAGCCTGGACAAGGGCGACTACGACACGGCGCTCGACGCCTTCAGCCGGCTGGCGCAGCGCGCCGAAGCGCTGGGCCAGGCCGATTTTCGCAGCATGGCCCAGCGCGGCAGCGCGCACGCGCTGTCCTACCTGGATCGCCCCGATGAAGCGCTGCAGGCGGCCGAACGGGCCTGCCAGCTGGCCACCGCGCAAGGCGACGCCATGCACCAGGCGGCGGCGCTGCGCGTCTTGGCCATGCTGCATGCGCGCCATGAGCTGCCGCCGCCCGCCGGCATGCTGGAACGCAATCCCGCCCTGCATTTCCTGCACCAGGCGCTGCAGGTGGCCGCCTCCATCGAAGGCTATTCGCCGCCCGGCGAGCTATTCGATGCGCTGGCGCGCGAATACGCGCATGCGGGCGACTATGCGCGCGCCTACGATATCGCCCTCGATGCGGGCATAGCGCGCGAAAAAAGCCACACCCAGCAGGCCAGCAACCGCGCCACCGCCATGCAGGTCTACCACCAGACGGAGCATGCACGCTCGGAAGGCTATCACCACCGCGAACTGGCCGCCTCCGAAGCGCGCCGCGCCGAAGTGCTGCAACAGACCAGCGACACCCTGGAACGGCTGTCGGCCATCGGCCAGGAAATCACCACCCATCTCGACGCCAGCGCCGTGTTCCAGGTGCTCGACCGCCACGTACATGCCTTGCTGCCAGTCAACACCTTCGCCGTCTACATGCTCGACGCGGCGGGCACGGCGCTGCGCCGCGCGCACGGCATGGAAGCGGGCCGGCCCCTGTCCGATAACGCCATTCCACTGAGCAATCCACGCGCCTACTCCGTGCGCTGCCTGCTGGGCCGGCGCGAAGTGTATATCGCCCAGGTACCGCCGCAGCGCCACGCCTACACGGTACCCGGCACCCTGCATAACCAGAGCGTGCTGTACGTGCCGCTGATGGTCGGCGAACGCGTGCTGGGCGTGATGACGGTGCAAGCTTGCCATGCCAACGCGTATGGCGAACGCGAGCGGCTGATCTTCCGCACCCTGTGCGCATATGGCGCCATCGCGCTCGACAACGCCAACGCCTACCGGCAACTGCAAGATGCCCAGGCGCAACTGGTATCGCAGGAAAAACTGGCCGCCCTAGGTTCCTTGATGGCTGGCGTGGCGCATGAACTGAATACCCCGATCGGCAACAGTTTATTAATCGCCAGCACCATGCAACAAAAGACGGAAGACCTGGAACGCCTGATGAACGGCCCCGGCCTGCGCCGCTCGGACCTGGCCGCCTTCATCGACGATGCGGGCAAGGCGTCGGCGCTGGTGATGCGCGGCCTGCGCAGCGCGGCCGACCTGGTCAACAGCTTCAAGCAGGTGGCCGTCGACCGCACCACCGAGCAGCGGCGCCAGTTTGACTTGCAACAAGTGGGCAATGAAATCATCGCCACCGTCATGAACCGCATCCGCAGCTCGGGCCACCGCATCGAAGTGGAGATAGCCTTCGGCATCGCCATGGACAGCTATCCCGGCCCGTTCGGTCAGGTGATCACCAATTTGATCAACAATGCCCTGCTGCACGCCTTCGCCCCCGTGCCCAACGATGGCGGCACCGGCACAGGCTGCATGCGCCTGTCCGCCACGATGGAGGCGGCGCGCGTGCAGATCGTCTTCGAGGACAATGGCGGCGGCATCGCCGAACAGCATCTGTCGCGCATCTTCGACCCCTTCTTTACCACCAAGCTGGGCCAGGGCGGCAGCGGCCTGGGATTGTCGATCAGCTACAACATCGTCACGGCCCTGCTGGGCGGCACCATCCAGGTGGTCAGCAGCCCCGCCGGCACGCGCTTTACCCTGGACTTGCCCCTGGTGGCGCCTCAGCTGGACGGCGCTGCGCCCGTCAGCATCTATTAATCCACCGCCCAGTTGCCCGGGCGCAGGCTTGCCTGGACAAGTACGCGCCCGGCCAGTCTTTCCAATCTAAAAGCAAAACCCTTATAATTGACTCGCTGAAGTACTTGCCATTGCATTATTTTTAACTTGGCAACCGCATCGACCCGCGCGACAAGCGTCGCGCTGGCACCGATCAACACAGCAGCGCGCCGGGCGAGGCAGTCATCAGACGAGATGTTGTACGCTGATGCAACCCGGCGGGAAAGGCACGCCGCCGGCGGCCTGCGCATCTTCAAGTGGTCATTATGTCGACAAAAAAAACGATCAAGCACTACCTCCAGTTCTCCGATTTCACGTTGGAAGAGTACGAATATGTGATCGAACGCGCCCATCTGATCAAGCGCAAGTTCAAGAACTACGAAATCTACCATCCCCTGATCGACCGCACCCTGGTGATGGTCTTTGAAAAGAACTCGACCCGCACGCGATTGTCGTTCGAAGCCGGCATGCACCAGCTGGGCGGCGCCGCCATCTACCTGAACACGCGCGACTCCCAGCTGGGCCGCGGCGAACCGGTGGAAGACGCGGGCCAGGTCATGTCGCGCATGTGCGACATCATCATGGTGCGTACCTTCGGCCAGGAAATCATCGAGCGTTTCGCCGCCAATTCGCGCGTGCCGGTGATCAATGGACTGACCAATGAACACCACCCGTGCCAGGTCTTTGCCGACATCTTCACCTACATCGAACACCGTGGCTCGATCGCCGGCAAGGTCGTCGCCTGGATCGGCGACGCCAACAACATGCTGTACTCGTGGCTGCAGGCGGCCGAAGTGTTCGGCTTCCACGTCAACGTGTCGACGCCCAAGGGCTACGACATCGACCTGTCGCAAGTCAAGACCGAGCGCTACACCTTCTTCGCTAATCCATCGGACGCCTGTGCAGGCGCGCACCTGGTCAATACGGACGTGTGGACCAGCATGGGCTACGAAGCGGAAAACGCGGCCCGTATTGCCGCCTTCGACGGCTGGATCGTCGATGGCGCGAAGATGGCCCGCGCCGCGCCAGACGCCCTGTTCATGCACTGCCTGCCCGCCCACCGCGGCGAAGAAGTGGCAGCCGAAGTGATCGACGGCCCGCAATCGGTGGTGTGGGACGAAGCGGAAAACCGTCTGCACGTGCAAAAAGCGCTGATTGAATACCTGTTACTGGGTAAAATCCAATAATTCGCCTGGAACTGCAGAACTCCCGGCAGCATCGCAACACATACATCGACAACGACAACTGGAAGCAATATGAGCGACATTAAAAAAGTAGTCCTGGCCTATTCAGGCGGACTCGACACCTCCGTCATCCTGAAGTGGCTGCAAGATAACTACCAGTGCGAAATCGTCACCTTCACGGCCGACCTGGGCCAGGGCGAAGAACTGGAACCGGCGCGCGCCAAGGCCATCAAGTTCGGCATCAAGCCGGAAAACATTCACATCGAAGACGTACGCGAAGAATTCGTGCGCGATTTCGTCTTCCCGATGTTCCGCGCCAACACCGTGTATGAAGGCGAATACCTGCTGGGCACCTCGATCGCCCGTCCTTTGATCGCCAAGCGCCTGATCGAAATCGCCAACGCCACCGGCGCCGACGCCATCTCGCACGGCGCGACCGGCAAGGGCAACGACCAGGTGCGTTTCGAACTGGGCGCCTACGCCCTGAAGCCAGGCGTGAAAATCATCGCGCCATGGCGCGAGTGGGATCTGCTGTCGCGCGAAAAACTGCTGAAGTACGCGGAAGACGCCGGCATCGACATCGACATGAAGCACAAGAACGGCGGCGCGCCGTACTCGATGGACGCCAACTTGCTGCACATCAGCTTTGAAGGCCGCCACCTGGAAAACCCGAGCGCCGAAGCGGAAGAGACCATGTGGCGCTGGACCGTCAGCCCTGAAAAGGCGCCGGACGAAGCCGAGTACCTGGACATCGAATACGAAAAAGGCGACATCGTCGCCATCAACGGCGTGCGCATGTCGCCCGCCACCGTGCTGGCCGAACTGAACAAGGTTGGCGGCAAGCATGGCGTGGGACGCCTGGATCTGGTGGAAAACCGCTACGTCGGCATGAAATCGCGCGGCTGCTATGAAACCCCGGGCGGCACCATCATGCTGAAAGCCCACCGCGCCATCGAATCGATCACCCTGGACCGCGAAGTGGCCCACCTGAAAGATGATCTGATGCCGCGCTACGCGTCGATGATCTACAACGGCTACTGGTGGGCGCCCGAGCGCGTTGCCCTGCAAACCCTGATCGATCATACGCAGGAAACCGTGAACGGCTGGGTACGCATCAAGCTGTACAAGGGCAATGTCATCGTCGTTTCGCGCGACTCGAAGACGGACTCGCTGTTCGACATGAACATCGCCACCTTCGACGAAGATGGCGGCGCGTACAACCAGGCCGATGCCGGCGGCTTCATCAAGCTGAACGCCTTGCGCATGCGCATCGCCGCCATCGCCCGCGAAAAGCGCGGCCAGAAGTAATGAGTCGCCGGGAGGCACTGCCTCCCGCGCCAGACCAAGCCGCCCACGGGCGGCTTTTTGACGTTTGAAACGCACTCGGCCGCGATTTGCGGCCCTGCGCGCGCAGATCGCCCCCATTTTGCCGTGCACGTGGCAAAATGCTACAGTGCAATTGTGCTGACCTTCCCGCTTCCGGAGCCCTCCCATGTTCAAAGACCTGAGTATCAAGAATAAACTGTACCTGGGCTTCGGCTCCATCGTGGCCATCATCCTGATTCTGCTGGGCATGGCCTATAACAGCTTTGCGCGCCTGTCGCAAGCCAATGCCTGGGACCGGCACACGATGGAAGTGCTAATCGAGATCGACAGAATCCACAATTCCATCCTGCAAATCCAGGTGGAAGTGCGCGGTTTCGTTCTCACCGGCAACGAAGCCTCGCTGACGCCAGAAACAGATGAACCGGAAGTGTTGAGCCAGCACCTACAAAAAGCCATCAGCATGACGTCCGATAACAAAGCACAGTCGGAACGCTTCCGCAAGATCGACCAACTGACCAGCGTCTGGGTCAAGGACTGGATCGCCCCGCTGATCGAGAAGCGCCGCACGCTGGGCAATGCGCCAGGCGCCACAGAAGAGGTGGCGCGCAGCATGCCGGCGACCGGCTACCCGGCCGTCAAGCAAGCGAAAAAGCTGCTTGAAGAAGTCGCAGCCGACGAAACCCGCTTGCTGGCCGAACGCACGGCTACCACGGCGAAATTGCAGGAAGCCATGCTGCTGACCCTGGCGCTGGGCGGCTTGCTGTGCGTGGTGCTGGCGCTGGCCATTTCCTACCTGCTGGCCCGTTCCATCCTCGGTCCGCTGAACAGCCTGACGGACGCCGTCGGGCGCATCGCCGGCGGCGAGCAACACGCGCGCGCCGCCATTCTCTCGCGCGACGAGCTGGGCAAGGTGGCAGAAGAGTTCAACCGCATGGCGCAAACTATCCAGGACAACCAGGCCACCGAGCTGGCCGCCACGAATAGCTTGCGCGCCAAGGTCGATTCGCTGCTGGAAGTGGTGTCGAAGGCGGCTTCGGGCGACCTGACGGGCAAGGTCGGCATCACGGGCAGCGACGCCATCGGCCAGCTGGGCAACGGCCTGGCGAAGATGTTCGAAAACCTGCGCAGCCTGCTCAACAATGTGCAAAAGGCCGGCATTCAGGTGACGACGTCCGCCACGGAAATCGCCGCCTCGGCACGCCAGCAGGAAGCCACGGGCATCGAGCAGGCGCAAACCAGCGTGGAAATTCTCAGCACCACCAAGGAAATCTCGGCCAATACGAGCCAGTTGCTGAAAACCATGGAAGACGCCACCGCCGTGGCCGACTACACGACGAATGCCACGGCCGAAGCGCAAAATAACCTCAAGCGCATGGATTCGACCATGCAGCACATGGTCTCGGCCACCGACTCCATCAACGCCAAGCTGGCGGCCCTGTCGGAAAAAGCCAGCAATATCAATAGCGTGCTGATCACTATCACCAAGGTAGCCGACCAGACCAACATCCTCTCGCTGAACGCCGCCATCGAGGCGGAAAAAGCGGGCGAGGCGGGCCGCGGCTTCTCCGTGGTGGCGACGGAAATCCGCCGCCTGGCCGACCAGACGTCTGTTTCCACCTGGGATATCGAGCAAATGCTCAAGGAAATGCAATCGGCCGTGTCCGCCAGCGTGATGGGCATGGATAAATTCTCTGAGGAAATTCGCCGCAGCGTGGGCGAAGTGCGGCAAGTGGCCGAGCAGCTGTCGTCCGTGATGGACCAGGTACAGAAACTTACGCCGCAATTCGATGCCGTGCTGCAAGGCATGCAGTCGCAGGCTATCGGCGCGTCACAGATTTCGGACACCATGATGCAGCTCAACGATGCTACGCAGCAGACGGTGGAGTCGCTGAAAGCCACCAGCGAGGCGGTGCACCAGCTGCAATATGCGGCAGGCGACCTGCAGTCGAGCGTGTCGACCTTCGCCGTCACCATCTGATCCCATGAAAGTGCTGCTCTTTCACATCGGACGCGACCGCTATGGCCTGCCCCTGGCCGGCATCGTGCGCGTCTTGCCGCTGCTGGAGCTGAAACAGTTGCCGCTCACGCCAGACTATGTGGCCGGGCTGATGGACTTGCACGGCGCGTCCGTGCCCGTGATCGACCTGTCGCGCCTGGCCGGGCTGCCGGCCGCCGCCGCGCAGTTCGACACGCGCATCGTCATCGTCGACTACCGCGCACCCGGCGGCGCCACGCATGCGCTGGGCTTGCTGGCCTCGCAGGTGCGCGGCATCGCCGACATCGATCCGCACAAGCTCGAGGATAGTGGCGTGGCGACGGCGCCCTTCCTGGGCCAGGTGGCCAGCGACGCCGACGGCATCGTGCAACTGGTCGAACTGGAGCAGCTGCTGCCGCCAGACGTGCGCGCGCTGCTGTTTCAAGATGCGGGCGCGGCATGACGGCCCAAACCCTGTTGCGCCGCGCGACCGGCTTGTCCGTCTCCAAATCCGTGGCCGAACGGGCCGTCGGCCAGCGCATGGAGCAAACGGGCTTTAGCGATAGTGCAGCCTATCTGCAGGCGCTCACGCCGGCCGAAATGACGCAGTTGATCGAACTGGTAGTGGTGCCCGAATCGTGGTTGTTCCGCGACCCGCAGGCGTTCTACGCCACCGTCGAACTGGTACAGGAACGCTGGGCACGGGGGCGCGCCACGCGCATCCTGTCGATCCCGTGCGCGGGCGGCGAGGAACCGTATTCGATGGCCATGGCGCTGCGCGATGGCGGCGTGCCGAAACAGGCGTTCAGCATCGACGCGTATGACCTGAGTCCCGGCTGCATCGAGCGGGCGCAGGCCGGCGTGTATGGCCGCAATGCCTTCCGCGCGCAGGACGTGGCCTTCCGCGAGCGCTATTTCACGCATGTGGCCAACGACGCCTACCGCATCATCGACGCCTTGCGCGAACAGGTGACCTTCAGGCAGGGCAATCTGCTGCAGTTCGATACGGCCACCTACAGCCGCCATTACGACGTCATCTTTTGCCGCAACCTGCTGATCTATTTTGACAAGCCGACCACGCGCACGGCCATCCAGAATCTGTCGGCACTGCTGGCCGACGACGGCATGCTGCTGGCCGGCTATGCGGAAGTGCCATCGTTCTGCCAGAACGGCTTTACGACGCTGCAGTTCCGCCAGGCCTTCGCCCTGAAAAAAGCAACGGCGGCGCCAGTCACCCCAGTGCAGGTGGCGCCGCTGCCGGCCTTGCGCACCTTGCGCAGCGTGCCGCCCGCGCCAAGGCGCGCTGCTGTGGCAGCCACCTCTTCCGCAGCTTCCGTCGCGCCGGCGGCCTTGCGCACGCGCCCCGTGTCCGTACCATCGTCGCCGCCGGCACCGGCCGCCCAAGCCGCGCAAGCCGATTTGCTGGCCGAGGCGCGTCTGCTGGCCGACCGTGGCCAGCTGCGCGAAGCCGGCGACAAATGCCACGCCCACCTGGCCAGAGTACCCGAGGCGGCGGAAGCATATTTCATACTCGGCATCATCAATGAACTGGCCGGCAAGATGGACCTGGCCGACGATTACTGGCGCCGCTGCATCTACCTGCAGCCGGACCATTACGAAGCGCTGTGCCACCTGTCCCTGCTGGCCGAACGCAATGGCAACCACACGGCCGCCGCCACGCTGAAGGCGCGCGCGGCGCGCATTTACCAGCGCCGCCAGGCGTCCAACTAAGGGGCAAGCATGACAAACCTCATCGCCACCGAGTCCCCCTCCAGCATCGACGACTGCTGGAACCATATCGGCGTGATCGGCGACCAGAGCTGCCCCAAGCTGCCTGCCAACGTGCATTGCCGCAATTGCGACGTGTATGCGGGCGCCGCCCAGCGCAACCTGCAGCGGCCCGTGGATGAACACTACCAGCGCGACTGGGCCAGCCACTTCCGCCAGATCGATGCGGGCGGCGAAGTGCGCGACAGCTCGGTGCTGGTGTTTCGCATCGGCCGCGAATGGCTGGCGCTGCCCACGCGCGTGTTCGACTCCGTGGCGCCGCAGGCCAAGCCACACGTGCTGCCGCATCGCAGCGGGCGCGGCCTGGCTGGCATCGTCAATATCGGCGGCAAGCTGTATCCGTGCATGTCGCTGGCCAGTTTGCTGGGCATCGACGAACAGGGCGCGCCGCCGGCCAAGGGCCGCCACACGTTCGCGCGCCTGCTGCTGATGCGCTGGGAAGAGCAGGCCTACGCCCTGCCTGTGGCCGACCTGCACGGCATCGTGCGCTATGCGGCGGGCGCCGTGCAAACGCCGGCGGCCACCATCAACAAGGGCCTGTCGCGCTTTCTGTCGGGCGTGATCACCGAGGGCGACATGCGCATCGGCTGCCTCGACACGGCGCTGATCGGCTTTCAACTTGCGAGACTATTACGATGAGCCAGGACCAGCACGGCGATCTGAGTGCCTTTTCCATGCTGGACCTGTTCCGCATGGAGGCGGACAGTCAGACCCAGATTCTCACCGATGGCTTGCTGGCCATGGAGCGCCATGCGGGCGACGCGGCTGCCGTCGAAGCGATGATGCGCGCGGCGCACTCGATCAAGGGCGCCGCCGCCATCGTCGGCCTGCAAGTGGTGGTGCAGCTTGCGCACGGCATGGAAGACAGCTTTGTCGCCGCCCAGCACGGCCGCTTGAAACTCACGCCCGAGCGGGTCGACGTGCTGCTGTCGGGCGTAGACCTGATCGTGCAGCTGTCGCGCCTGGACGACGCGGGCGCCGAAGCGTGGCTGGCCGCGAATGCGGCGCAGATCGAGCAGACCCTGAACGCCATCGCTGGCATCGCCGAGCTGCCCGAATTGCCCGCCCTCCCATCAGCGCCTGCGCCCGTGCCCTTGCCAACGCCGGCAGCGGACGAGGAGCTGGAGTCGGCAGCCGCGCCCGCGCCACGTGCCGGGGCACCCGCCAAGGCCCAGGCGCAAAATTTCGACAAACTGCTGTCGCTGGCCAGCGAATCGCGCATCAATGCGCACCAGATGCACCCATTCATCGGCGCGCTGCAGCGCTTCAAGCGCAACCAGAGCAGCCTGTTTTCCGCCATCGAGCACCTGCACGTCGCCATCGCCCGTTCGGGCGACGCAGGCCTGATGGAAAAATCCCTGCTGGCGCTGCAAAAGACGCAGCCCCTGAAGCAGTTCATGCTCGAGCACATCGCCGACATCGAAACCTATGAACGGCGCTTGCTGGCCGTCTCGCAAGGCATGGTCGACGAAGTGCTGGCCCTGCGCATGCGCCCCTTCCGCGACGGCATCCACGCGTTTCCCCGCATGGTGCGCGACCTGGCGCGCAGCCTGGGCAAGGAAGTACAGCTGGAGATCGAAGGCGAAGACACCCTGGTCGACCGCGACATCCTGGCGAAGATCGAAAGCCCGCTGAACCACATGCTGAGGAACGCCATCGACCATGGCATGGAAGGCGCGTACGAGCGCATCGACGCCGGCAAGGAGGCGCTGGGCACGATACGCATGGAAGCGCGCCACCGCGCCGGCATGCTGAGCATCGAGATCAGCGACGACGGGCGCGGCGTCGACCTGGAAAAAATTCGCCAGTCCGTCATCGAGCGCAAGATGGCCAGCCCCGCCATGGCCGCCGCGCTGTCGCCGGGCGAGCTGCTGGAGTTCTTGTTCCTGCCCGCCTTCAGCCTGAAAGCCACGCCCAATCAATTGTCCGGACGCGGCGTGGGCCTCGATATCGTGCACGAAACGATACGCCAGCAAAACGGCACGGTGCGCCTGGAATCGGAGCCGGGCCGGGGCTTTCGCGCCCTGATCACCCTGCCGCTGACGCAATCGATCGTGCGCGCGCTGGTGATCGACGTGCATGGCGAAGCCTACGCCATCCCCATCGTCAAGGTGGAAAGCGTGGTGCGCGTGCCGCAAGCAGACATCCATACACTGGAAAACAAGCAGTTCTTCGAACTCAAGGGCGAGCATCTGGGCCTGGTGTCGGCGGCGCAGGTGCTGGAGCTGGGCGAAGCGGCCAACCATGCCGAGGACTTGCCGGTGGTGGTGATCGGGCGCGGCAAGCAAAGCTATGCGCTGGTGGTCGACGCCATCCGCGGCGAGCAAAGCCTGGCGGTGCAGGCCATCGATCCGATTTTCGGCAAGATGCGCGACATTTCCGCCGCCGCCCTGCTGGACGATGGCGAGCCGGTGCTGATCCTCGACGTGCCCGACCTGCTACTGTCGATCGACAAGCTGCTGCACGAGGGTGGCCTGCACCAGCTGGCGCAGGCTGGCCACACGCAGCAGCGCCGCGCCAAGCGCATCCTCGTCGTTGACGATTCGCTGACGGTGCGCGAAATGGAGCGCAAGCTGCTGCTGGCGCGCGGCTTCGAAGTCGATGTGGCCATCGACGGCATCGACGGCTGGAACGTCGTGCGCAGCGGCGAATACGACCTGGTGATCACCGACGTGGACATGCCGCGCATGGATGGCATCGAACTGGTTGCACTGATCAAGAAGGATCTGCACCTGCACAAGCTGCCGGTGATGATCGTCTCGTACAAGGACCGCCCGGAAGACCGCGCGCGCGGCCTGTCCGCCGGCGCCGACTATTACCTGACCAAAGGCAGCTTCCACGACGAGACCTTGCTCGACGCGGTGGCCGACCTGATAGGAGATGCCCGCTTATGAGTTGTCATTCATGAAAATTGCCATTGCCAACGATGTCGCCATGGCCGCCGAGGCCCTGCGCCGCGTGGTGGCCAGCACGCAGGAACACCAGGTGCTATGGATCGCCCGCACCGGGCTCGAAGCGGTGCGCATGTGCGAGGGCAACCGTCCCGACCTGATCCTGATGGACCTGAACATGCCGGAGATGGATGGCGTGGAGGCGACGCGCCTGATCATGGAGCAGAGCCCGTGCGCCATCCTGGTGGTCACGGGGCGCCCGCAAGACAATGTCAACCAGGTCTTCCGCGCGCTGGGTGCCGGCGCGCTCGACGTCACTGCCACGCCCGTGCTTCAAGGGGAAGTGGGTGGCGACAGCGAATTGCTGGCCAAGATCAAGACCATTGGCAAGCTGATACGCCACAGCACCGAACCATCGCCGCCGCGCCAGATACAAGCCAGCGGCGAACGGGGCGACGGCCAGGTCAGCACCCTGGTGGCCATCGGCGCCTCGACAGGCGGACCGTCAGCGGTGGCCAAGGTGCTGTCCGGCTGGACGGCGCCGCCCGGCTGCGCCATCGTGGTAGTGCAGCATATCGATGAAACCTTCGCCTCGCACTTCGCCAAATGGCTCGATGACCAGCTCAGCATGCCCGTGCGCGTGATTGCCGAAGGCGACGAACTGGTACCTGGCACGGTACTGATCGCCAAGACCAATGATCACCTGCTGCTAGATCAAAATTATCGTTTGGGTTACGATGCAGCACCGCGCGAGTATGTTTACCGCCCGTCCGTCGATGTCTTCTTCAACTGCGTGGCGCAGCACTGGCGCGGTGACGCTATCGGCGTGTTGCTCACAGGCATGGGGCGCGACGGCGGCGAGGGCTTGCTGGCCATGCGCCGCGCCGGCAAGACGACCATCGCGCAAGACCAGGCCAGCAGCGCCGTGTATGGCATGCCGCGCGCGGCGGCCGAACTCGATGCGGCGCAGCACATCTTGCCATTGGATAGAATAGGCGCCAGCCTGCGCAGCCGCCTGGGTGCCAAACTCAACAATGGGTGGGAGCCCTCCCCTAACATCTGAAAAGAATGCAATGCCAGAATTTTCCTCCAGCCTCATCCAGCAAGAACCCGCATTGACGGAATTCAAGGTCAGCGTGCTGCTGGTGGACGACCAGCTGATCATTGCCGAGGCCGTGCGGCGCATGCTGAGCGACCAGCAGGATATCGAATTTCATTACGTGACCGACGCCACGCAGGCGCTGGACACGGCGCTGCGTTTGCAACCGACCGTCATCCTGCAAGACCTGGTAATGCCGGGCATCGACGGCTTCGCCTTGATCCAGCTGTACCGCGAAAACGCGGCGCTGGCGCATGTGCCGGTGATCGTCATGTCGGCCAAGGATGACCCGAAGCTGAAGGCGCACAGCTTTGCCGTCGGCGCCAACGATTACGTGGTGAAACTGCCGGACCGCCTGGAGCTGCTGGCGCGCATACGCTATCACTCGGCGGCCCACATCAGCCGCTTGCAGCGCGACCAGGCTTTTCATTTCCTGCGAGAAAGTCAAAAGAACCTGGCCGACGCGAATATCGAATTACAGAAACTGGCCGCCCTCGATGGCTTGACGGGCATCGCCAACCGCCGCCGCTTCGATGAAACCCTGCAATTCGAGTGGCAGCGGGGCCAGCGCGACAAAACACCGCTGAGCTTGCTGTTCTGCGATATCGACCATTTCAAAAGCTATAACGATCACTTTGGCCACTTGGCAGGCGACCTGTGCCTGAAAAAAGTCGCCGCCGTGCTGACGGAACATTTGAAACGCCCGGCCGACCTGGCCGCCCGCTACGGCGGCGAAGAATTCGCCCTGATCCTGCCAGAAACGAACCCGGCCGGCGCACTGCTGATCGCCGAAGCGTGCCGGCGCCATCTGGAAGGCTTGCAGATCGAGAACCCGGCGGCAAGCACGGGCATCGTCACCATCTCGATCGGCGTGGCCACCATCGTACCGTCGCCAGACTCGACGGTTGAGCAACTGATCAACCACGCCGACCAGGCCCTGTACGCGGCCAAGCGAGGCGGACGCAACAGCGTGCTGAGCGCCGAAGACGTCCAGGACTGATTTTTAACAGCAAGGAAAGTGAAGCATGAGCACACAACTGGACAATGTCAGCGTCGTCAAGAAATCGAATATTTACTTTGACGGCAAATGCGTCTCGCACAACGTCATCCTGGCCGATGGCACGAAGAAAAGCGTGGGCGTGATTTTCCCGTCATCCCTGCGCTTCAACACGGGCGCGCCGGAAACGATGGAAATCGTCAGTGGCCTGTGCAAGGTACGCCTGGCCGACGCGACAGAATGGAACAGCTATGCTGCGGGGACGCAATTCAAGGTGCCGGGGAATAGCTATTTTGACATTGAAACCATCGAGACACTGGATTATGTCTGCCACTTCGGCTAATTAAACAAACACAGGCTCGGGCGACAGGCGCACGCCATATTTCGCCTCGACATCGTCCTGTATCGCTGTCGCCAGCCGGGTAATGTCCGCGCCACGAGCGCCGCCATTGTTCACCAGAACCAGCGCCTGCTTGGGATACACTCCCGCGGGCCCCAGGTTTTTCCCCTTCCAGCCACACTGATCGATCAGCCAGCCGGCTGCCAGCTTTTCCGTGCCATCAGGCTGCGCATGGTGCACCAAGGTAGGAAAACGTTCCAGCAAGGCAAGACATTGCTCTCGTGACACCACCGGATTCTTGAAGAAGCTGCCCGCATTGCCGATCACGGCAGGGTCCGGCAATTTTCTCCGGCGGATCGCCATCACCGTCTCGGCCACCTGTTGCGGCGTCGGTTCGGCAAGATTGCGCTCGGCCACGGCCTGCGCCAGTTCCGCATAGCGCAAGTTCGGCTGCCACTCGGCGGGCAAGGCAAACGTCACTTCCAGCACGATCAGTTCGCGTCCATCCGCCTGCTTGAAGATGCTGTCGCGGTAGGCGAAGCGGCAAGCGTCGCGGTCCATGTCGAAGACGATGCCGCTGGCGCTGTGCATGACGCTCACGCTATGCAGATAGTCCTTGATTTCGACACCATACGCGCCAATATTCTGGATAGGCGCCGCGCCCACCGTGCCTGGGATCAGGGACAGGTTTTCCAGCCCGCCCACGCCTTGCGCCAGGGTCCATTGCACGAAGTCGTGCCAGTTTTCGCCGGCCGCGGCCGTGACGAGTATCGTCTCGAAATCCGCCTGCGCCAGGCGCATGCCGCGCGTGGCCATGTGCAGCACGGCGCCGGGAAAGTCGCCTGTGAGCACGATGTTGCTGCCGCCGCCCAGTATCAAACGCGGCATGGCAGACAAGGCCGGATCTTGCAACGCGGCATGCAATTCGGCCTGCGAAGTGATGCGTACGTAGGCGGCCGCGTTGGCCGTGATGCCGAAGGTATTCAGGCGCTGGAGGGAGTAATTGTGTTCGATGGTGAGCTCTGCAGACATGGGATAGCGATTATTTTGCTCGATTATAGAGTGAAACCGACAAAAAACCAGCGCAAGACAAGGGCAGGCCGTCCGTTGTCCGTTAAAATGTCGCATCTTTAACGGGGCTGTGCCATTTTGCAAAGAATGCGCGCGCCCGGCGCGCTACCAGCGCGCTCGCTCTAACACGAAAGGAACAGACCATGCCGTCATTTGATGTAGTCTCCGAAGCCGATATGATCGAAGTCAAGAATGCAGTCGAGCAATCCAACAAGGAAATCACGACCCGTTTCGACTTCAAGGGCAGCGACGCTCGCGTCGAGCACAAGGAAAACGAATTGACCGCGTTTGCGGACTCGGAATTCCAGCTCAGCCAGGTACGCGACGTGCTGACCAACAAATTGACCAAACGCAAGGTCGATGTGCGCTTCCTCGACGAAGGCGACATCAAGAAGATCGGCGGCGACAAGGTCAAGCAGATCATCAAGATCAAGAATGGCATCGAATCAGATGATGCGAAGAAAATCGTGCGCGTCATCAAGGACAGCAAGATGAAGGTGCAAGCGAGCATTCAGGGCGAAGCCGTGCGCGTCACGGGCGCCAAGCGCGACGACCTGCAGGCGGCCATGGCCATGCTGCGCAAGGACGTGCCCGATATGCCGCTGGAATTTAACAATTTCCGCGATTAATGTCGATGATGCGCACGCTCCGGCCTGCGCTTGCACCGGCATGGCGGCAAGCTGCCTCGGGGCGCCTGCCCGCTTGGGGTAGAATTGAAGCTGCGCACAGCTACATGCGCCCGCGCGCCTGACCGGCGGCGGGCTTGACCGTACATCTGGCTCAGTGATAACCACGGTAGTCTAAGGATAGCAATGAAACGTGTTGATGATTTCCGCCTGCGATTTGGCAAAAAAGAATATGTGCCCATCATGATAGGCGGAATGGGTGTGGATATTTCCACGTCGGAGCTGGCCCTGGAAGCGGCCCGGCTGAACGGTATCGGGCATATCTCCGATGCCATGGTGGAAGACGTGTCGGATCGCCGTTTCGACACCACCTTCGTCAAAGACAAGACGAAACTGTACAAATTCAACATCAATAACAGCGACAAGGCCGTGGTGCAGTTCGACCTTGGCCGCCTGGCGGAAGCGCAGCGCCTGCATATCGGTCGCACCATGGAAGCGAAAAAAGGCGATGGTTTGATCTTCGTCAATTGCATGGAAAAGCTGACCATGAACGGCCCGCGCGAAACCTTGCGCGTGCGCCTGAATGCGGCGCTGGACGCCGGCATCGACGGCATCACCCTGTCGGCCGGTTTGCACTTCGGCTCGTTCGCCTTGATGGCCGACCATCCGCGTTTCCGTGATGCCAAGCTGGGCATCATCGTCTCGTCCGTGCGCGCCCTGCAGATCTTCCTGCGCAAGAACGCCAAGCTGGACCGTTTGCCCGACTTCATCATCGTCGAGGGCCCATTGGCCGGAGGCCACCTGGGTTTCGGCATGGACTGGGCCAATTACGACCTGCATACGATCACGGCGGAACTGCTGGCTTACCTGAAAACCGAACAGTTGGACATCCCGCTGATCGCCGCTGGCGGCATCTTCACGGGCAGCGACGCCGTTTCCTTCCTGGAAGCGGGCGCGGCTGGCGTGCAAGTGGCGACGCGCTTTACCGTCACCGAGGAATGCGGCTTGCCAAACAAGGTCAAGCAGGAATACTACAAGGCCTCGGAAGAAGACATCATCGTCAATGGCGTCTCGCCGACGGGCTACCCGATGCGCATGCTGAAGAACACGCCCGCCATCGGCGCCGGCATCCGTCCAGGCTGCGAATCGTATGGCTACCTGCTCGACGCGACGGGCAACTGCGCGTACATCAACTCGTACAACCGCGAAGTAGCTGCCCATCCGGAACAAAAAACCGTCGTCGTGATGGACAAGACTTGCCTGTGCACCCACATGCGCAACTTCAACTGCTGGACCTGCGGCCATTACACGTATCGCCTGAAGGACACCACGCATAAGCTCGACAACGGCGAATACCAGATCCTGACGGCTGAACATGTCTTCAAGGACTACCAGTTCAGCGTCGACAACCAGATCGCCCTGCCAGAAAAAGAAGTCCAGGGCTGAACTCTCTCAGCCTGAACTGAAAATGGCGCAACCTGTGTAGGCTGCGCCATTTTTTTATGCGGGGAGCATGTGCCGCAATGCCAGTTCCATGGCATCAAATTGCGGCCGCCGCAATACCTCTTCCTGCAGGCAAGCATCCATCAGGCCCTTTAGGCTGGGCAAGGGCGTCGCACAATGCGCGATCAACTCGCCCAGCAGCACGCCAAAGGCGCGCGCCTCTATGCCCTGCAACAAGTGCCCTTGCGGCGAACCGGGTGCAAACATCGACGCGGCGCCAAAGTCGCCCAGCAGGCAGGCGCCAGCGTCCGCATGCAAGATATTGTGCGCATACAGGTCGCCATGCACGATGCCGTGCGCATGCAACTGGCATACGGCCGAGGCGATGCCATGGGCAATGGCCAGCGCTTGCGGAGGGTCAAAGCGCGTGCCATCGGCATATACGTCGCGCGTGCACGATTCCAGGCTGGGCGGGCTCGCCAGGTTGCGGAAGGCCACGTCGATGAGCGGCATGACGAGTCCCAGCGCCCCTTGCGGATGCGCATCGAGCGTCCCGAGGATGGGAATCAGGCCCGGATGGGCGCCAGCGCTGACGCAGGCAGCCATTTCGCTGCGCGGCAAGCCGTCGCTGGTCATCGCCCCCTTGAACACTTTGACGGCGACATCATCCACGCCATCGAGGCGGGCACGGTAAATCACGCCCGATGCGCCCTCGCCCAGCTGCTGCGCCAATACCAGGCGCTGCCATGCCACACCCACCGCAGCGGTAGCAGCCAGGGCCGCCAGCTCCCGCGCTTGCGTGTAGTGATTGCCCGCATACGCGAGCCAGCTCAGGCGTGGCAAGGACAGCAGGCAGTCAGGCAGCGCCGTAAAACGGTTGGCGGCGATGCGCACCAGTTCCAGCCGGTGGCAGTTCGCCAGAGAAGCTGGCAAGCTGTCGAGGCAATTTCCTGCCAGCATGAGCTTCTGCAACGCACTGCACTTGCCCAATTCGTCCGGCAAGGCCTCGATGGCATTGTCGGTCAGGGTCAGCCAGCGCAGCCTGGGCGGCAAGGCGGCGGCCGGTACATGGCAGATCCGGTTCGCCTTGAAAGCGATCATTTCCAGCGCAGGACAGGAACCGAGCACGGCCGGCAAGGCAGTAAACAGGTTATCCGAACAAAAAATGATGCGCAGCTTGTGCAGGCGCGGCAAATCATCGGGCAGGGACGAAAGTCCATTGCCCGAGAGGTCGAGGATTTCCAGGCTGTCGGCCAGGTCGAAGATTTCTCGGGGGAATTCGGTCAAGCCGCAGGACAGCTTCAGGCGGCGCAGGCCGGCCAGTTGGCCAGCGCGTAATTGCTCCAGTGTATGCACAGCAGACAAGATATCCCTTTCAAAAATCCGGCAATCGCTGGTGCAGTTAAAACCAGCGGACGTAAAAAAACCCCCACCGGATCACCGATGGGGGTTTTTTCGAATAACAAGCCTGACGATAACCTACTTTCACACTGGTTGCAGCACTATCATCGGCGCAAAGTTGTTTCACGGTCCTGTTCGGGATGGGAAGGGGTGGGACCAACTTGCTATGGTC
>NZ_JBNYXT010000015.1:0-119121 GCF_051380795.1 Janthinobacterium leeuwenhoeki | reverse complement strand
TCCGGTCATCTAGCTCTGCATCTGGCGCAGTTGCCTGCCTTGTTGCGTCACCGATTTGCATCGAGGTCGAATGTCCTAATCGCGTTGTTCAATGTTCGGGCCTTCGGTCAGGTTCTCGTCGGCTCACCGCCTTGGCCTTAACCTAGTATGCCCTCTGCTGACTTCTGCATACGCATCCCGACATCTCTCGATGT
This sequence comes from Janthinobacterium leeuwenhoeki, assembly GCF_051380795.1. Classification (NCBI taxonomy): domain Bacteria; kingdom Pseudomonadati; phylum Pseudomonadota; class Betaproteobacteria; order Burkholderiales; family Oxalobacteraceae; genus Janthinobacterium; species Janthinobacterium leeuwenhoeki. Next base: position 118,927 of record NZ_JBNYXT010000015.1, on the reverse strand, counting down.
CGGTAGCACGAGGCACGCATGCAGATCTCCCCGGGTATTGCGCACTCACCTTCACGCTTATGCCTGTCGGATATACGTCGCAGCTTTCCGTACAAGTATTGGGCTTTGATGATAATGGACACCTCACCCGGCTGCGCCGCCTCATATCCGCTTCCTGTTCGTCAGGCCAGCGCTTTGCCTTCGGCTTCCTTCAGATTCGCAGTCACCCGCGACACCCTTGCCGTTCAGCTAACTCTTCCCCTTGTCGGGCGAGTAGAGGACTTTCACCTCCAAGTGAGTGCGCCCTGCCGGGCGCACCATGAAAAAACCCGCTCACGAGCGGGTTTGGGGGGAGCGACAACAATTACAGGCTATAGCGCAAAGTCAGCGCCACGTTGCGCGGCGCGCCCGGCAAGCTCAGGTTCGGGCTGGAACCGTGGCCCGAGACGATGTAGCGCGTGTCGCCGATATTGTTGACGTTCAGCTGCACTTCATAGCGGCCCGTGCGGTACGCGGCCATGGCGTCGGCCGTCACGTAGCCAGGCAAGACCACCGTATTGCCGGAATTGGCGAAACGGCTGCCGACGGCGTTCGCGCCGCCGCCCACCGTGTAGCCGTGGCCCAGGTCTTTCGTCAGCCACAAGTTGGCCGTATTGCGCGCCGTCAAGGTGGCGCGCTTGCCCTTGATGGCGACGGCACTGGCTGTCGTCGCGCCCGGCGCATTCACGCTCTTGTCGACGGCGATGGAATCGGTGATGGTGGCGTCCAGCCAGGCGTAGCCGGCCATCATTTTCCAGCCATCGTGCAAATCCGCATTGAAGGTCAGTTCCAGGCCATCCGTGCGCTGCGTGCCGACGGGCACGATGCGGTTCGTGATGGGGTCGCTGCTCTTGATATTGTCGCGCTCCAGGCGGAACAGCGATACGCTGGCATTCGCGCGGCCGCCCCACAGCGCATACTTGGCGCCCACTTCCGTGTTGCGCGTGGTTTCCGGCGCCAGCTCGGCATTGTTGGCGGCCAGGGCGAAGTTCTCGCCGCTGGGCTGGAAGGAGCGGCTCCACGACGCGTAGTAGGACTGCACCACACTCGGTTGCCAGACGAGGCCGGCACGGGGGCTGAACGCCGCATCCGTGCGCGACAAGTCGGCCGTCGTCACACCAAGCGCATTGGCCAGGCGCGACTGCTGCTGGTAGCGATCGTAGCGCAGGCCGGCCAGCGCCTTCCACTCGTCGCTGAAAGCAATGGCATCCTGCACGTAGGCGGCGGCCGTATCGTAGGTACCGAAGGTATCGCTGCGCACGCCCAGCTTGCTGCGGTTGACCTGCGGCAGCACGGGATTGAAGATCGATACATTCGTCGCCACCACGGTCGAAGCCCAGTTCGACGCATCCTTGTTTTGCTTGCCGAACTCGGCGCCGTACAGCACTTCATGGCGCATGGTGCCCGTGAGCAGCTTTTGCGTCACTTCCGTCTGGTTGAACCAGCCGCTCTCGTCGCGGTTCAGCTTGGCGTGCCCCAGGTTCATCGTGCCCTTGACTTCATTGACGTTGCCGGAAATATTCGTGTTGTTGCGGTCCAGGTGATAGTCGTAATAGCGGAAGGCATTGCGCAGCGACAAGGTATCGCTGAACTTGTGCGTCAGGGTGGCGGCCGTGGAGACCACGCGCGACTGGCTGAAGTCGGCATCGCGGGCGTTGGCGGCGCCATAATAGGTACGCGCATCGACGGCGACGGGACGGCCCTGCCAGGACGGGATGCCGAAGTCCGTCAGGCGGCGGTCTTCCAGGTAATCGCCCTGCAGCAGCAATGTGGTGGCGCCAGAGAGGCGGATGGCCACGGAAGGCGCCAGCGCCGTGCGGTTGATGAATTGCTGGTCGCGATAACTATCGGACAATTCGCGCGCGCCCGTGAAGCGCCAGTCCACCGTCTCGCCCACTCTGCCCACGTCGACTTCGCCGCGACGCCCTTTTGTGTTGGTCAGGCTCAGGGCCAGGTCCGTGATATCCACGCCCGGTTTTTTGGTGATGCGGTTCACCAGGCCGCCCGAGGAACCGCGGCCGTACAGCACGGCGGCCGGCCCCTTGATCACTTCCAGGCGCTCCACGTTCGACAGGTCGCGGAAATACAGGGCGTCATCGCGGAAGCCGTCGACGAACTGGTCGCCGATGGCCGTGAAGCCGCGGATGAACACCTGGTCGCGCTGGCCGTCACCCGTGGACAAGCCCACGCCGGGGATGTTCTTCATGATGTCCTGAATCGACATGGCGTTTTGATCGCGGATGACGGCGGCCGGCACCACGTTGATCGTCTGCGGCACGTCACGCAAAGCCATGTCCGTCTTGGTGCCGCTGGCCGAGGTGGCGGCGACATAGCCATCCTTGTCCTTAGCCGCCGTCACGGTGACGGCGGGCAAGCTTTCCTGCGCCCAGGCCGCGAATGGCGTGGCGCCCAAGGTCAAGGCGCCCAGTACGGCGATGCTGATCGGTTTACATCCTGGCTTGCGCTGTTGCGGCATACAATTTCCTGGTCAATGGTTTAATACGAATGATTATCATTAGTATTTTATCAGCCGATACGGCGGAAAGTAAGGTGAAATGTAAGTGATAGTACTTATGAGCCAGGTACTTGACGTAAAAACACAACAAAAAATCAATATCAAAAAACAATTTTAATTGCCCTAAAAAACTATTTCCCTACGTAAATGCTATACTTGCGGCTTGCTGGGTAGCGCTCAGCCTGACCGATATACCCCTTGTTTCACCTCCATCGCCACGCTCAGCGTGGCGCGCCGCACAGCCATCACGCGGCACCCGAAGACCCCGATCCCCTGCGCCTTGCGGCGCCTGTCCGCCCCTGCTGGCGGCGGCGATCATGAATATTAAACTGTTAGGAATGACATGAAAAACCTGAACATCGGCAGCCGCCTTGGCGTCGGCTTTGCTGTCGTATTGCTGTTGCTTGCCGCCTTGACCATCACCGCCCTGGTGCGTATGCAAACGGCCAGCGATCTGACTTACCGCCTCATCAATACCAGCATCAAGAACCAGCGCATGGTGGCCGAATGGTCGAAAATCATCGAAGTCAACAGCGTGCGCGGCGTAGCCTCGTTTGAAATCACCGACCCGGTCGTGCGCGCCAAGATCGAGGAAGACTTGAAAGTCGATGCGGAGCGCTCCAGCAAGCTGCAGGACGACATCGTCGCCGCTTTGCGCAATCCTGCCGTGATCGAACAATTCAAGGTCGTGCGCAAGGTGCGCACCGATTATGTGACGACGCGCGCGCGCGCCTTCAAGATGAAGGCCGACGGCGACATGGCGGGCGCCAAGATCGTGTTCGAGAAGGAAGTCACGCCGATCACCGTGGCCTACCTGGCCGAAGTGAAACGCTTTGCCAGCATGCAGATCAAGGCCGCCGACGGTGTCGGCGCCAGCATCATCGAAGCCTACAGCAGCACTCGCATCTTCCTGATCACCATGGGCGTGCTGGCAGTGCTGATGGGCATCGGTTTCGCGTGGTGGATCACGCGCTCGATCACCGGCCCCATTCGCGCCGCCGTGAAAGTGGCGGAAACCGTGGCAGCTGGCGACCTCAGCAGCGTCATCACGGCGCAAGGCCGCGATGAAACGGGCCAGCTGATGCATGCCCTGAAAACCATGAACGACAGCCTGGTCGGCATTGTGGGACAAGTGCGCAGCGGCACCGACACCATCGCCACGGCGTCCGCGGAAATCGCCGCCGGCAACCAGGACCTGTCGTCACGCACGGAACAGCAAGCCAGTTCGCTGGAAGAAACGGCATCGTCGATGGAAGAACTGACCAGTACCGTGAAGCAGAACGCCGACAACGCGCGCCAGGCGAATAAACTGGCCGGCGACGCGGCCGGCATCGCCAGCCGCGGCGGCGCCGTGGTGGCCGAAGTGGTGTCCACCATGGGCGAGATCAATACCTCGTCGAAGAAAATCGTCGATATTATCTCTGTCATCGACGGCATCGCCTTCCAGACCAACATCCTGGCCCTGAACGCGGCCGTGGAAGCGGCACGCGCCGGCGAACAGGGCCGCGGCTTCGCCGTGGTGGCAACCGAAGTGCGCAACCTGGCGCAGCGCTCGGCGGCGGCGGCGAAAGAAATCAAGGGCCTGATCGACGACTCCGTGCAAAAAGTCGACGTCGGCACGGACCTGGTCGACAAGGCCGGCAAGACGATGGAAGAAATCGTGCAAAGCATCGGCTTCGTCACCTCTATCATGAGCGAGATCAGCAACGCCAGCGAAGAGCAGAGCGCGGGCATCGAGCAAGTCAACCAGGCTATTTCCGAAATGGACCAGGTGACACAGCAGAATGCAGCCCTGGTGGAAGAAGCCTCGGCAGCGGCCGAAGCGATGCAGGAACAGGCGAGCGAACTGGCGCAAGTGGTCAGCGTCTTCCGCCTCGATGCCAATGTGGCGGCGACCGACCGTTTCAGCGTGAAAGCGGCGCAACGCAGCGCGCCGGCCGCGCCGACAACTGCGGCCGCGCCAGCCCGCAAGGCATCCATCCCGGCCCTGCACCTGCCCGTGACGCGCAAGAGCAGCAAGGCAACTGCGCCGGCCGAAGGCGAGTGGGAAGAGTTTTAAAGTGTGTGATTTAGTGCGTGGCAGTGGCTGCCACGCATGCCGAACGGCCAGGCATCAGCACAGCCTGGCTTGCGCATCTTCCATGAGTTTCGCCAGCTCGCGCGGTGCGGATTGCCCCAGAAATGCCAGCGCCAACGCCTCCGGATCAATGGCAGCGTCCGCCGGCAAGCCATGCTCGAAGCCGCCCACCATGATGCGGCAGAAATGCGGCGATTCGGCCCGCGTTTCCACATACCAGCAACCCGCATGACCCTGCACGAAGTATTCGCCGATAAAGTAGCCGAGCATGGTTTTCACCCACTGCCAGCTCTCGTCGCGGATGACGATGCTGCGCATGGCCGCGTCGATATACGGCAGGTATTCGGCCGCGTTGGTCAGCACTTCGTGCGCCGGCTGTATGCCCAGGCGCTCGACAAAATTCACCAGCGAGGCGCCCAGCGCGTCATAGTAGACATCAAAAGCCGTCTGGCTTTGTTGCAATAATTGTTCTTGTTCGTTCGACAGCATTCATACTCCACAGGCATTCAACAATCCCCTATTTTACGCCACGCTCACATCCACCCCGGCCCGCTGCAGCAAGGCTTCGTTGCGGGCGGACAGATGCGTCACCTGCAGGTGCTTGCCTGCCTTGTCATAGCGCTCATACAGGGATTCGATGGCGGCGATGGCCGAGTGATCGGCCATGTGCAGGTGCCGGCAATCGAGGATGACGCGGGCCGGGTCCGACGCCAACTGGAACAGCTCCTGGAAATGCGTGGTGGAAGCAAAAAACAGCGTGCCGTGCGGCAGGTAGACGCGCACGCCAGGGGTGCTGTCATCGGTGTCGGCACGCATTTCGCGCGCATGTTGCCAGGCAAAATTCAAGGCGGCGATGACGATGCCGCACAGCACAGCCATCGCCAGGTCCGTCAACACGGTGATCACCGTCACGGCAACGATCACCAGCGCATCCTGCAACGGCACCTTGCCCAGCACGCGCAAGGAACCCCAGGCAAACGTCTGCTGCGCCACCACGAACATCACGCCCACCAGGGCGGCCAGCGGGATGCGCTCGATCAGCGGCGACAGGAACAGGATGAACAGCAAAATCATCACGCCGGCCGTCACGCCCGACAGGCGCGAACGGCCGCCGGAACTCAGGTTAATCATCGTTTGCCCGATCATGGCGCAGCCGCCCATGCCGCCAAACAAGCCCGAAACGACGTTCGAGGCTCCGAGGGCGATGCATTCGCGGTTCGGCTGGCCCCGCGTTTCAGTCATCTCATCCGTGAGATTGAAAGTGAGCAAGGTTTCCAACAGCCCCACCATGGCCATCAGCGCCGCGTACGGGAAAATGATGTGCAAGGTGGCCATCTCCAGCGGCACGGTGGGCCAATGCAGTGATGGCAAGCCGCCGGCGATATGCGCGAGGTCGCCCAGGGTGCGCGTGGGCAAGTGCAAGAAATGGCTGAGCACGCCCACGCCGAGGATGGCCACCAGCGCCGGCGGCAGGGCTTTTGTCAGGCGCGGCAGCACGTAGACGATGGCCATGGTGAGAAACACCAGCCCTCCCATCACGTACAAGGGCATGCCTTGCAGCCAGGTTTCGCCTTGCGGCGTAGCCTGGCGGAAGTGTTCCAGCTGGGCCATGGCAATGACGATGGCCAGGCCATTCACAAAGCCCAGCATCACCGGGTAAGGCACCATGCGGATCAGCTTACCCAGGCGCAAGATACCGAACAGCGCCATGATGATGCCGCTGAGCACCACGGTCGCCAGCAGATATTGCACGCCATGCTGGGCCACCAGCGCCACGATGACGACAGCCATGGAACCGGCCGCGCCGGAAATCATGCCGGGGCGCCCGCCAAAGATGGCCGTGAATGCGCAGATGATGCAGGCGCCATACAGACCCATCAGGGGATTGAGTTGCGCCACCAGAGCAAAGGCGATGCATTCGGGCACCAGGGCAAACGAAGTGGTCAAGCCCGCCAGCATGTTTTGTTGCAGGTTCGAGAACCACTCATCCCGAAAAGTTGTGTTGATCATTGATTCGCATCCAAAGTCGGAACAGGAAAATGCCGGCCTGATGGAAAATCATCAGGCGCAGCCATGCCAGTGGGCGTCACAGAAAAGCTGCGCTGAGGTCGAACGGAGCAGAAAAGTCGTCAGTGACTACATCGGTATGGCGGAAAGGGGAAGTTTCATCAAGGCGCCAGGCGGCGCGGCTGAGCTTGCCGGCATTATACAAGATGCGCAGCCGGCAAAAATATGGACAAAAAAATAGCCCACTCGAAAGTGGGCTATTTTTTTCATCTGGAGGCGAGGACGGGAATCGAACCCGTCTAAACGGCTTTGCAGGCCGCTGCATAACCTCTTTGCTACCTCGCCAGAGGACCTGCTTGGATGCGCCTTGCGGCCCACCTTGAAAACTGGAGCGGGAGAAGAGTCTCGAACTCTCGACCTCAACCTTGGCAAGGTTGCGCTCTACCAACTGAGCTACTCCCGCATTGGAGCTTGTTTACCGCCTGATCGCGCTGCATGACTGCTTTGCAGCGGATAAAAAAAGGAAGCCAGCTTAGCTTCCCTTTAGAATTCTGGAGCGGGAGAAGAGTCTCGAACTCTCGACCTCAACCTTGGCAAGGTTGCGCTCTACCAACTGAGCTACTCCCGCATTGGAGCTTCTATTTTCTGCTACTGCCATCTTGCTGTACTGCTTCAGCTTGCGCTGGAGCGGGAGAAGAGTCTCGAACTCTCGACCTCAACCTTGGCAAGGTTGCGCTCTACCAACTGAGCTACTCCCGCATACGAACCACTATTTTACTGCTTTTTACTACCGTTTACCAGTGCTGCTTGACTGCTGATCCAGTATTCACTGGAGCGGGAGAAGAGTCTCGAACTCTCGACCTCAACCTTGGCAAGGTTGCGCTCTACCAACTGAGCTACTCCCGCAGTGGACAACATTGTATCAGAAGCTCTACCACATCGCCAGTACTACTTTTTACTGCATCTGCTGTTTTTACCTATGACACGATCCAGAAAACTGGAGCGGGAGAAGAGTCTCGAACTCTCGACCTCAACCTTGGCAAGGTTGCGCTCTACCAACTGAGCTACTCCCGCGTCATCAACAACAGGCCAGCATTATAGAGGGATTACAGGGGCTGTCAACGGGCAATATCTGGTCTTTTGCAAAATATTTGGGGTCAGACCCGTCGGGTCTGACCCCAGCTCTTGCGTTTGGGCTAAAAGGACGCCTAAGCAGCGCTAGCAGTATCGCCCCGTCTTAATGCAAGTTGCCGGCCTTTTCCTTGATGAGAGGCCATGCCAGGCGCAAATAATAGAACATCGACCACACCGTCAGCACGCAGGCGATCCACAGCAGCTTCTCGCCCCACACATGGGTGTCGATCGCGCCAAAGATTACTTCGTGATACAGCAGCAAGGGAATGGCCGTCATTTGCGCAGCCGTCTTGATCTTGCCGATCGAGCTGACGGCCACCGATTTCGAAGCGCCGATCTGCGCCATCCATTCGCGCAGTGCGGAAATGGTGATTTCGCGGCCGATGATGATAAAGGCCAGCACGGCATTGACACGGTCCAGCTGCACCAGCACCAGCAAGGCGCCCGCCACCATCAGCTTGTCGGCTACCGGGTCGAGGAAGGCGCCAAAGGCCGAAGTCTGGTTCCAGCGCCGCGCGAGGAAACCATCGAACCAGTCGGTGACGGCGGCAACAATGAAGACCAGGGTGGCAACCAGGTTCTGGTCGCCATGCAGCAGCATCGACGGCGGCAAATAAAACACGCCAACGACGAGCGGTATCAGGGCCACGCGCAGCCAGGTCAAAAGGATGGGAATATTAAAAGGCATAAGGAAGCAATCGGCCGACGGGTAAATTGAACATGAAGAAAGCATGAAGAAAGCGCCACTAGTCTACATGGCCCCAAGGTATTAGCCTAGTCCGGTTGCCGCAGCGCCGGACCAGGCCGTCCAGTCATTAGTGCAACTGCTTGTAAATTTCTTCCGCGAGTTGCGTGGAAATCCCCTCCACCGACATCAGATCCTCGACACTGGCATCGACCACGCCGCGCAAGCCGCCAAAGCGCGACAGCAGTTTCTGGCGGCGCTTGGCGCCGATGCCTTCTATCTCTTCCAGGCGCGAGGTCTGGCGCGTCTTGGCCCGCTTGGCGCGCATGCCGGTAATGGCGAAGCGGTGCGCCTCGTCGCGGATTTGCGCGATCAGCATCAGGGCCGCCGATTCCTTGCCCAGTTCCTGCGCCTGACGGCCATCGACAAACAGCAGGGTTTCCAGGCCCACCTTGCGCCCTTCCCCCTTGGCCACGCCGACAATCAAGCTGATATCGAGTCCCAGCTCGGCGAACACCTGGCGCGCCATTTCAATCTGCCCCTTGCCGCCGTCGATCAGTACCACGTCGGGCATCACGCCATCGCCATTGGCTACCTTTTCATAGCGGCGCATCAGCACCTGGCGCATGGCCGCATAATCGTCACCGGGCGTGATGTCGTTGATGTTGTAGCGCCGGTATTCGCCGTTCTGCATGGCGTGGTGATGGAACACCACGCACGAGGCCTGCGTCGCCTCGCCCTGCGTGTGGCTGATGTCGAAACACTCGACGCGCAGGCTGTCGAGATCTTCCGTTTCCAGGCGCAGCGCTTCGGCCAGCGCGCGCGTGCGCGACTGCTGCGAACCCTGCTCGGACAACAAGCGCGCCAGCGAAATCTCGGCGCCCTTCTGCGCCATCTCCAGCCACTGGCGGCGCTGCCCCTGCGGCTGGAAGATCAGGTTGATGCGGTGGCCGCACTGTTCCATCAGCGCCACCATCAGGGCCGGCTGGTCGAATTCGATATTCAGGATCAGGGTGCCGGGGATGAATTTTTCCGTGTAATGCTGCGCCAGGAAGGCGGCCAGCACTTCCACCTCAATGGGTTCCTCGGCAATCGCCGCCGCATCGCTGAGCTGGCTGGGGAAGTAGGCGCGGTCGCCCAGATGGCGTCCACCGCGCACCATGGCCAGGTTGACGCAGGCGCGCCCACCCTGCACCAGCACGGCGAGGATATCGACATCGGCGTCGCCCGTCGTCTCCATGCTTTGCTGGTGCAGCACGCGCGACAGCGAAGCGATCTGGTTGCGCACCACCACCGCCTGTTCGAACTTCAGCTCGGCGGCAAACGCATGCATTTTCTTTTCCAGGTCGGCCAGCACTTCGCTCTGGCGCCCGCGCAGGAAGCGCGCCGCGTTTTCCACGTCGTTCTTGTAATCGTCCTTGCTGATCAGGTCGACACACGGCGCGCTGCAGCGGCCGATCTGGTGTAGCAGGCACGGCCGCGTCCGGTTGGCGTAGACGCTATCCTCGCAGGTGCGGATCAAAAACACCTTTTGCAGGATCTGCATCGATTCCTTGACGGCCCAGGAGCTGGGAAACGGCCCGAAATACTGGTTTTTCTTGTCCACCGCACCGCGGTAATACACCATGCGCGGCGCGTCGCCATTGGTGATTTTCAGATACGGATACGACTTGTCGTCGCGGAACAGGATGTTGTAGCGCGGTTGCAGCGCCTTGATCAGGTTGTTTTCCAGGATCAATGCTTCCGCCTCGCTGTGCGTGACGGTCGTTTCCAGACGCGCGATGCGCTCGACCATCATGGCGATGCGGGGGCTGGCCAGGTTCTTCTGGAAGTAGCTGGAGACGCGCTTTTTCAGGTCGCGCGCCTTGCCAACGTACAACACCTTGTCGGCGGCGTCGAAATAGCGGTACACGCCGGGCAAGTTCGGCAGCTTGGCGACGGTGGCCAGCACCTGCGCGCGCGGGTCGGGTGGCGTTTCCACCAAGCTTGGTTCTGGGCTTGCTTCAGTCATTGCTGGCTCATTCTTGCGCTACTTGCTCCACGATCACGAACGCGACCGCATATTCTTCTTCATCACTGATCGTCACTTGCGCGCTCAGGCGGTGCTTTTCCATGAACTCAGCCAGCACGCCGCTGCAGACGATCATCGGCTTGCCGCTGGGATGATTCAGCATTTGCGCGGCAGGCCATGTCATCGGCATGCGCAAGCCCAGGCCGATGGCCTTGGAAAACGCCTCCTTGGCCGCGAAGCGCGTGGCCAGAAAGCGCACGCCGCGCACGGCGTTTTTTGCACTGCGGGCGCGGAATTTTTCCAGCTCCTGCGGCCCCAGTATCTTTTTCGCGAAACGCTCGCCGTGACGCGCCAGGGCCGCCTCGATGCGGGGGATCTTGCAGATATCGGTGCCGATGCCGTAGATCATGCCCTGCTCCTCTGTCAAGCCCTGTGGCCCAGGCGCGTGGCCACCATGATGGCCTTCATTTCGCGCACGGCATTTTCCCAGCCGACAAACACGGCATGGGCGACGATGGCGTGGCCGATATTCAGTTCAGCAATATCAGGAATGGCGGCGATGGCCTGCACGTTGCTGTAATGCAAGCCATGGCCGGCATTCACTTTCAAGCCCCGCCCCACGCCGAACAGCACGCCCGCCTTGATGCGCTCCAGCTCGGCCAGTTGCTCGGTGCCTGCCGTATCGGCATAGCGCCCCGTATGCAGTTCGATCACGGGCGCACCGAGTTCGGCGGCGGCAGCGATCTGCTGCTCGTCGGCATCGATGAACAGGCTCACGCGGATGCCCTCGCCTTGCAATTGTTTCACTGCCGCCTGCACTTCCTTGAAGTAGCGCACCACGTCCAGGCCCCCTTCGGTGGTCACTTCCGTGCGCTTTTCCGGCACCAGGCAGACGTCGGCAGGCTGGATACGACAGGCGAAATCGATCATTTCCTGCGTCACGGCCGCTTCCAGGTTCATGCGCGTCAATAATTGCGGTGCGATGGCGATCACGTCCGCATCCTTGATGTGGCGGCGGTCTTCGCGCAAATGCAGGGTAATGGCGTCGGCGCCCGCCTGTTCGGCCAGCAGGGCCGCGCGGATCGGATCCGGATAGGCAGTGCCGCGCGCATTGCGCAAAGTAGCAACGTGGTCGATATTGACGCCCAGGTCGATGACGGGGCCGGAAGGCTGCAAAAAGCTCATAGTGATGGTATCCGTAAAGTGCTGTCGTGTGGCAAACCGCAGCTACAGCTGCATTAAATCGATCAGTATCTGGCGCGTATTCAAGGTGGCGCCACCCAGTTGATGGGCCAGCAAAAAACGCATCAGCAGCTTGCTTTGCGCCTGCGTGGCCACGTCAAGATAATCTTCGCGCTCCATGTCGAGCAGGGTCTTGCCTGTGATCTTCGGCCAGGCGTCGGCGGCGCGCGCCGGGCGCGGCCCCCGTTCCGGGTCGACCACATACACCTGCCCCGCCTCGACGGCCTGGCGCGTGCCCGTGCAGCGCGTCAGGTCGGCCGCCACGCCCGTTTCCTTGAGCAGGGCGCGCTCGAACTTGCGCAGCACAATGGGCGGCGGCTCATTGTGCGCCAGTTGATTCAAGGTGGCAACGTAGTGGTCGAACAGGACAGGATGCGGGTCGTCGCGCGCCAGCAATTTGACCAGTAATTCGTTCAGATAGAAGCCGCACAGCAAGGCGGTCTTTTCCAGCGGCAACATGCCGCCCACCCATTCCGCGCCGGTGAGGATGCGCAGTTCGGATTTACCCGTCCAGCCCGCTTGCAGCGGCTGGAACGTCTGCAGCACGCCGCGCAACTGCGAATGGGGCCGCTTGGCGCCCTTGGCGACGAGCGCGATGCGGCCGTACTCGCGCGTAAACACGTCGACGATGAGGCTGGTTTCTTTATGTGGATAGCTGTGCAGTACGAAGGCGGGCTGGCCCGTGATACGGCCGTCGCGCGCGGGCGGACGGCTGCGCCGGGGTGGTACGGAAGGTGCGGCCGGCGGCGCGGGGACGGCGAGTGAGGCTGGCGCAGGATGGTGCTGCGCTGGCGTGGTGGTGCTCATGCGTGTGGCGTCGCCCCGGGTTGCGGATTACTCGTAGCCGTAGGCGCGCAAGCCCGCCTCGTTATCGGCCCAGCCCGACTTGACCTTGACCCAGATTTCCAGATACACGGGGCCGCCGAACAGCTTTTCCATATCCAGGCGGGCCTGGGTGGAGACTTCCTTCAGGCGCGCGCCCTTGTTACCGATGATCATGGATTTATGCGTATCGCGCTCGACCAGGATGGCGGCAAACACGCGGCGCAGATCGCCTTCCTGCTCGAATTTCTCGATCAGCACGGTGCTCGTGTAAGGCAGTTCGTCGCCGACAAAGCGGAAGAGTTTTTCGCGCACGATTTCCGAGGCGAGGAATTTTTCGCTGCGGTCGGTGATGTCGTCCGGCCCGAAGATGGGCTGGTTTTCCGGCAGGAAGCGTTTAATTTCGTTCTGCAAACCTTCCAGCTGGAAGTGCAGCTTGGCAGAAACAGGCACGATGGCGGCGAAGTCGCGCATGGCGGCAATTTTTTGCGCAAACGGCAACAATACAGCTTTATCCTTGACGCGATCAGATTTATTGATGACGAGGATGCATGGCACTTCCTTCGGCAGCAAATCCATCACTTGCTGGTCGGCCGGGCCGAAGGTACCCGCTTCGATCACGTACAGGATCACGTCCGAGGAAATCAGGGTGTTCGTGACGGTCTTGTTCAGCGTCTTGTTCAGGGCGTTCGAGTGGCGCGTCTGGAAGCCTGGCGTATCGACGTAGATGAATTGCGCGTCTGGCACCGTCTGGATGCCCGTGATGCGGTGGCGCGTGGTTTGCGCCTTGCGCGAAGTGATGCTGACCTTCGCGCCGATCAGCACGTTCATCAGGGTCGATTTGCCCACGTTGGGGCGGCCCACGATGGCGATATAGCCACAGCGGAAGTTGTCGGGCATTTTGGTGGCTGTCATGCTAGTGTCGATTCTGTTTAGTGTGAGCGGCGATCGCCGGGGCTGCAGGAGCTTGCGCGTCGTCGCTCTGGATGGTGGCAATGCCGGCCAGCTTGAGCTGGGCGGCGCGCGGTTTCGGCTTGCGGCTGGCGGCAGGCGACTTCAACAGCGCCTGCTCGGCCACGTCCAGCGCCAGTTTGGCGGCGGCTTGCTCACCGGCGCGGCGGCTTCCGCCACGGCCGTAGACCTGGATGTTCAATTTCGGCACCAGGCATTCGATCTCGAATTCCTGGCTGTGAGCGGCGCCGTGGGTGGCGACCACGTTGTACTGTGGCAGCGAAATTTTCTTGCTTTGCAAAAACTCCTGCAGCAGGGTCTTGGCATCCTTGCCCAGCGTTTGCGGATCGACCGAATCGAGGATGGGAATATAGAACGCGCGGATCACCGTGCTGGCGGCGTCAAAACCCGTGTCGAGGAAAATCGCGCCCAGCAAGGCTTCCAGGGTATCGGCAAGGATCGATGGACGGCGGAAGCCGCCCGATTTGAGCTCACCTTCGCCCAGGCGCAGGAATTGCGACAATTCCAGCTTTTGCGCGATTTCGTACAGCGACTGCTGTTTCACCAAATTCGCGCGCAGGCGCGACAAATCGCCCTCGTCGATGGACTTGAAGCGCTCGTACAGGATGGAAGCGACCACGCAGTTGAGGATGGAGTCGCCGAGGAATTCCAGCCGCTCGTTATGCAAACTGCTGTGGCTACGATGCGTCAAGGCTTGCTGCAACAGGCCAGCATCCTGGAACGTATAGCCTAAACGGGTTTGCAATAGCTGAAGATTCATTGTTGTTTCTGTATCATCTGAGTAATTCGGCTGGCCGCCGCGCGGGGAATCGGCGCGGCAGCCATGGTTGGTCTCTGGAGACCAGGCCGGCTTAGTGTATGCCGCCCACGCGTTTCGGATTGCTGAAGTTCATCCACACCAGGAAAGCCTTGCCGACGATATTCTCGTTCGGCACGAAGCCCCAGTAACGGCTGTCCGCGCTATTGTCGCGGTTATCGCCCATCATGAAGTAATTGCCTTGTGGCACTACACACGTAAAACCGTCTTCGTTGTAGTTGCACGCCTCCTTGTGCGGGAAATCCTTTACTTCACGCAAATTCAACGTAGGAGCGGGCTCGTCGTTGAGGATGCGGTGGCTCACGCCCGTCAGGTTTTCTTCCAGCTGCTTGTGGTAGACCGTGCTTTCATCGTCCAGGTAGTCGTCCAGCGGGGTGTACTGTACTTCCTTGCCGTTCACCGTCAAGCGCTTGTTTTCATAGGTGATTTTATCACCGGGCACACCGATCACCCGCTTGATATAGTCTTGCGACATATCTTTCGGATACTTGAATACCATCACGTCGCCACGCTGCGGATCGTTGACTTCGATGATGCGCTTGTTGACGATCGGCAAACGGATGCCATAGGTGAACTTGTTGACCAGGATCAGATCGCCCACCAGCAAGGTTGGCACCATCGAGCTCGACGGGATCTTGAATGGCTCGTACAAGAACGAACGCAGGCAGAACACCAGGGCGATGACGGGGAAGAAACTGCCCGAATACTCGACCCAGGTCGGCTGGCGCAACAGATCTGCCTCGATGGTGGCGCGGCGGCTGCTGCTACTACCATCAGACTTGATGCCTTCAGCCAACGACTTCGCTCGACGCTCATCGAACTCCGCCAGGGCGCGGTCGGCAGCCAGACGGCGCTGCTTGGACAGATAAAACACATCCAGGCACCAGACCAGGCCCGTCAACACCATCAGCACGAACAGGATTAAAGCGAAATTTCCTAAAATCACTTGCAGGTTCATTGATTAACCATCCACTTGTAAAATTGCCAGGAATGCCTCTTGCGGGATCTCCACGGAACCCACTTGCTTCATGCGTTTCTTACCCGCTTTTTGTTTTTCCAGCAATTTTTTCTTACGGCTGATGTCGCCGCCATAGCACTTGGCCAACACGTTCTTGCGCAAGGCTTTCACGTTCTCGCGCGAAATGATGTTCGCGCCGATGGTCGCCTGGATGGCCACGTCGAACATCTGGCGCGGGATCAGTTCACGCATCTTGGCAGCCACCTGGCGGCCGCGGTACTGGCTGTTCGAACGGTGGACGATGATGGCCAGCGCATCGACTTTTTCGCTGTTGATCAGCATGTCGACCTTGACCACGTCAGCCGCGCGGTATTCCTTGAACTCGTAATCCATCGAGGCATAGCCGCGCGACGTCGATTTCAGGCGGTCGAAGAAGTCCAGCACGATCTCGGCCATCGGCATTTCATACACGAGCTTGACCTGGCGGCCGTGGTAGCTCATGTCCATCTGGATGCCGCGCTTGCCGATACACAGGGTGATCACGGAACCGACATATTCCTGCGGCATGTACAGATTGACCGTGACGATAGGCTCGCGCACTTCCTCGATGCGCGACGGATCGGGCATCTTCGACGGGTTATCGACGTTGATCATGGTGCCGTCGCGCTGGATTACTTCGTACACCACGGTCGGCGCCGTGGTGATCAGGTCCATGTCGAATTCGCGCTCGAGGCGTTCCTGCACGATTTCCATGTGCAGCAAGCCCAGGAAGCCGCAGCGGAAGCCGAAGCCCAGCGCCTGCGACACTTCCGGCTCATACATCAGGGCCGCGTCGTTCAGCTTCAGTTTTTCCAGCGAGTCGCGCAGCGCGTCGTACTGGTTCGCTTCCACAGGGAACAGGCCGGCGAACACTTGCGGCTGCACTTCCTTGAAGCCAGGCAATGGCGCGGCGGCAGGACGGCTGACCAGGGTGACGGTATCGCCCACCTTGGCCGCCTTCAATTCCTTGATGCCGGCGATGATGAAGCCCACCTGGCCTGCCGACAGTTGCGGCAAGGATTGCGAACGGGGCGAAAATACGCCGATGTCTTCCACCAGCTGCACCGAATCGGTGGCCATCAGGCGGATCTTGTCTTTCGGTTTCAGGGTACCGTTGACGACGCGCACCAGCATGACCACGCCCACATAGGCGTCATACCAGGAGTCGACGATCAGCGCCTGCAGCGGCGCATCAGGGTCGCCCTTCGGCGGCGGTACCTTGACGATCAGTTGCTCGAGCACGTCCAGCACGCCAAAGCCCGTCTTGGCCGAGCAATGCACGGCGTCGGCAGCGTCGATGCCGATCACGTCTTCGATCTCGGCAATGGCGTTCGGCGGATCCGCGTTCGGCAAGTCGATCTTGTTCAGGACCGGCACCACTTCCACGCCCAGGTCCAGCGCCGTGTAGCAGTTGGCGACCGTTTGCGCTTCCACGCCCTGCGACGCGTCAACCACCAGCAACGCGCCTTCGCACGCCGACAGCGAGCGCGACACTTCATAGCTGAAGTCGACGTGGCCTGGCGTATCGATCAGGTTCAGGTTGTAGATCTGGCCATCGCGCGCCTTGTAGTGCAGGGCCGCCGTTTGCGCCTTGATGGTAATGCCGCGCTCGCGCTCCAGATCCATCGAATCGAGCACCTGCGCCTCCATCTCGCGGTCGGACAGGCCGCCGCACAATTGAATGATGCGGTCAGCCAGGGTCGATTTACCGTGGTCAATATGGGCGATGATGGAGAAATTGCGTATGTTATTCATTAACTAATATATGTGCGAGTGACAACACTGCTTTAACAGGAATCAGGGGGATCATGTCCGGGCCAAACAGGGCCAACACGGGGCGCCCCACTCATGATGAAAAAAGCGCTCCGAGCAGGACATCTGCATGCCCAGGCGAGCGCTTTTGAAGCGACAGAAGCTGCTGCCTCGGACAGTAGCTTTTTCGACCTCCCCATTTTACCGGATTTCAGAGTAGAAAGCCCGTCTTTCAGAGTCACGCACCGGGGCAAGCCGACATTTTCGGCTGTTTTCGACAGCAGAATGCTGCAACGCAGTGTCAATATTAACAATTAAACTACACCAGGCAGCGCCGCACAGCCCCCTCATCAAGGAAATAATGACATAGCTCGGGCTGCGCCAGATCGCCAAACAGTACCGGCACCAGCTCATCGAAACGCACCAGCAGCGAGGCGTCGGGCGACGCATCGATGTCGATCACGTCCACGGTGAACGGCTTGTCGGGTGGCTGCAGCAGGAGCAAGGCGTCCAGCATGTCCTGACATAAATGGCAATAACTGCGGGAATAGAGGGTAAAGTGCATATTTTAGTGACGGCGCAGAGGAAGGCTGGGGTCGGACGGGGACGCCTAGTCCCGACGGGGGAATTCAAGCCAGTGGCTTGAATTCCGATCCCGCAGGGACTGACCCCGGAATTTACTTCGCCGACGGACGCAGCGAAACGAATTGCGCCGTATCGCCACGGCGCACCAGCACGGCCGACGATTTTTTCGGATCGAGCTTGGCGACCAGGGCATTGAACTGCTTGGCGTCTTTCACGGCAACGTTGTTCAATTGCAATATCACGTCGCCAGGCTGCAGGCCGGCCAGGGCCGCCACGCCATCCGCATCGTCGACCAGCACGCCCGCGTCGATCTTCAATTCCTGTTTCTTCGCCGCCGGCACGTCGCTCACTTTCAGTCCCAGTGCATTGACGGCTTGCGCTTCCGGCTCCCTGGCGCCCTTCTTCGCCGTTTTCTCGCCTTCCAGCTCGACAACGGTGACGGGAATATCCTGCTGCGCACCCTTGCGCCAGACGGTGACCGTGGATTTGCCGTTGACGGCGGCGCCGCCTACCAGGCGCGGCAGGTCGGACGAGCGCTCGATTGCCGCGCCGTTGAATTTCAGGATGATGTCGCCCGGCTTGATGCCCGCCTTGTCGGCAGGACCACCCGGCTCCACCATCGACACTTGCGCCCCCTTGGCATTCGGCAAGCCCAGCGATTCCGCCACGTCCTTGCTCACTTCGCCGATCTGCACGCCGATCCGCCCGCGCACGACCTTGCCCGTCTTTTTCAGCTGCTCGCCCACGCGCATGGCTTCATCGATGGGCACGGCAAACGAAATGCCATTGTAGGCGCCGGACAAGGTGGCGATCTGCGAATTGATGCCGATCACCTCGCCGCGCATATTGATCAGCGGACCGCCCGAGTTGCCGGGATTGACGGCCACGTCGCTCTGGATCAGGGGCAGGTAATCGCCCGTGTCGCGCGACTTGGCGGAAATGATGCCGGCCGTCACCGTGTTTTGCAGATTGAACGGCGAGCCGATGGCGATCACCCACTCGCCCACGCGTATCTTGTTCGAGTCGCCGATGGTCAGGCGCGGCAGGTTGCCGCCCTCGATTTTCAGCAAGGCAACGTCGGTGCGCGCATCGGCACCGATCACCTTGGCCTTGAATTCGCGCTTATCCGTCAGGGTCACGTAGACTTCATCGGCGCCATCGACCACGTGGGCATTGCTCAGCACGTAGCCATCGCTTGAAATGATGAAGCCGGAACCGACGCCGCGCTGCACCTCCTGCTCCTGCGGCATGCCGCGGCGGCCGCCGCGCGGCCCCTGCTGGCGCGGCGTCGGCATGGCGCCGCCAAAGAAGCGGCGCAGGAATTCCTGCATTTCCTGTTCATCCTGGCCACCGGCGCCGACACCGGTGCCGCCCATTTTCAGGCGCTCGGTGGTGCGGATATTCACCACGGCCGGGCCGACGGCATCGACCAGGTCCGAGAAATCAGGCAGTTTCACGGCCGGCACGGCGGCCTGCGCCTGTGGCGCCAGGCCCAGCATGGTGGGAGCAAGGAAGAGGCCAGCTGTACCGAACAATAAGGCGGAAAGCGTCTTCACTGAAAACGACTTGCTGGCGACACACATGTTTTTTTTCATGGAAAGGATCTTTTCGAGTATATAAACGGATCAACCGATCAGGCGATTGCCTGCGTGCATGATTGGCCGTCATGACGGAATCTCAGGGGCAAACCCACCTGATAGCGCGCATGGCAGCAACAATATATCGCAAAAGCAAGATATTGCCTGCGCACAGTGTCAATCGTACCGAAGGCCAATGTCAAGAGGACAAAAGAGGAGTTAAGCCTGGCATAAGATGGAAAATCACCCTAGCGCTGCGCCAGCGGGCCCGTCTCCAGCGGTTCGACATGAACAGCCGGCCCCTCAGGCGCCGGCTCGGCAGCCAGGCGGCTGGCCAGGCGCGCGTCGAATTGGGCACTCAGTGCATGGCCGCATTGCTCCGAACGCAGCACATCACCGATATGGCGATAGGCATCCCAGGCTTGCCGGCCCGATGGCGTATCGAGGCCGGCAAAAGCCAGTTCCAGCTCGCTCGCCGCCAGCTCGCCATCGGCCAGCGCGGAAATAGTCTCGTGCAATCGTGTGTGCGTATCCATGATGGGTCCTGCCATTTCAAGAGGATAGTTGCGGAAACCAGACGCAGCCATGTCAAGCTCATGCTCCCCAGATTACCAGCGCTTGTCAATCGGCATGTCCAACAACGGTTTCAATTTCTCCGCAATCACTTCGCGCGCGCGAAAAATGCGGCTGCGCACGGTGCCGATGGGGCATGCCATGATTTCCGATATCTCTTCATAACTGAGGCCATCGATCTCGCGCAGCACGATGGCCGTGCGCAACTCGATGGGCAGCACATCCATGGCCGCATTAACGGTGGCCGCAATCTGCTTGCTGGCCAGCACCGATTCGGGCGTATTGTTGTCGCGCAATTTATTGCCATCATCGAAGGATTCCGCCTGCTCGGCGTCAGCATCGCTGGACGTGGCGGCGCGCCGCCCCTGCGTGACGAGATAATTCTTGGCCGTATTGATGCCGATGCGATACAACCAGGTATAAAAGGCGGCCTCGCCGCGAAAGTGCCACAGCGCACGGTATGCCTTGATAAAGGTTTCTTGTACCACATCTTCGGCCTCCGCCGGGTCATGCACCAGGCGCGACACAAGGCGCATCAAGCGGTGCTGATATTTCGATACCAGCACATCAAATGCCCGCTTGTCGCCAGCCTGCACCCGCTCGACCAGCAACTGATCATACTCGCGCTCTGTGCTCACGCCCAATGTCCCTGTAGTCATGCAGCGTGGGCGCCTGTATGGATATAGAGTTGGCCCGCTGCAAGAAGTTCAGTGTTCGCCCCACTTTTATTCTTCCCTGTTCCGCGCCGCAATGGCCCGGCAAGCCACGGCCAGCGGGCGGAAGGCGCAGCAGCTGCCGCGCTGCACCAGCACATCCGTGCGCCGTCCGGCGGCATCGGCCAGGCACAGCACCAGCAGTGACGGCCACAAGGTCGAGCCCGGCAACAGGCGCAGCGCCGGCACCACCACAGGCCCAGGCCCGGCCGGCTGCGCCACCCCGGCAGCAGCAATCCCCGGCGCCGCGCCATGCTCCAGATATACCGCCAACCGCAGCTGGCCAACCGGCGAAATATCAAGCGTCTGCGGCTTTCTGCGCCGGCGCAGCAAAGCCAGCAAAAACACGCCG
The DNA here is from genome assembly GCF_051380795.1 of Janthinobacterium leeuwenhoeki. Taxonomy (NCBI): domain Bacteria; kingdom Pseudomonadati; phylum Pseudomonadota; class Betaproteobacteria; order Burkholderiales; family Oxalobacteraceae; genus Janthinobacterium; species Janthinobacterium leeuwenhoeki. Next base: position 98,078 of record NZ_JBNYXT010000015.1, on the reverse strand, counting down.
CCTGCCGCACTCAGCAGCGCACCGCTCCAGCCCAGCGCATAGCCGCCCACCAGCTGGCCGGGACCGGACAGGGCCGCAGCGCGCCACGCGCCGCTCAAGGGCCAGCCGGCCAGCAAGGCGCACAGTCCCAGTACCGCTTGCAGCAGGCGCAAACAGACAGGCGTGCGAATAACAGCCGCCACCGCGATTGACATACTTCATGGGATAAAAAAGGCGCGCCGACACCATGCCGGGCAAATTCAGGCGCCAACGAACGTTGGCGCCGAATCAGCGCTCACTACGGTTTGACCGTAGCGAGTGCTTGAAAGTTCCTGCTTATTTCGTTTTACCGAAAATCAGCGTGCCATTCGTTCCGCCGAAGCCGAACGAATTCTTCACTGCATAATCGATCTTCATATCACGCGCCGTGTTGGCACAGAAATCGAGATCGCAAGCCGGATCCTGGTTGAAGATGTTAATGGTTGGTGGCGACACCTGATGGTGCAATGCCAGAACCGTAAACACCGCTTCCAGACCGCCAGCACCGCCCAGCAAATGGCCCGTCATCGACTTCGTCGAGTTGACGACCAGATTCTTGGCGTGATCACCGAAGGTGCGCTTGATGCCCATCACTTCCGCCACGTCGCCTTGCGGGGTCGACGTGCCGTGCGCGTTCAGGTATTGAATCTGATCCGCGTTCAAGCCGGCGTTGTTGAGGGCCGCGATCACCGATTTGCTGCCGCCGCTACCATCTTCCAGCGGCGAGGTCATGTGATAAGCATCTGCGCTCATCCCGAAACCATGCACTTCGGCATAGATCTTGGCACCACGGGCCACCGCGTGCTCGTACTCTTCCAGCACCATGACGCCAGCGCCCTCGCCCAGCACGAAGCCGTCGCGGTCGGTATCCCACGGACGCGATGCCGTTGCCGGATCGTCGTTGCGGGTCGACAAGGCACGCGCCGAAGCGAAACCGCCCAGGCCCAGCGGCGACACGGTCGATTCAGCACCACCGGCAATCATGACGTCGGCATCGCCGTACTCGATCATGCGCGCTGCGGCACCGATGCTGTGCAAACCGGTGGTACACGCTGTAACAATCGCCAGGTTCGGGCCCTTCAGACCATATTTGATCGAAAGGTTGCCAGAGATCATGTTAATGATCGAGGCAGGCACGAAAAATGGCGAGATACGGCGCGGACCGCGCTTTTCGTACTCGGACTTGGTGTCTTCGATCAGCGGCAAGCCACCGATACCGGAACCGATGATCACGCCGATGCGCTCGGCGTTTTCTTCGCTTACTTCCAGGCCGGAGTCCTGCATCGCCTGGATGCCCGCAGCCATGCCGTAATGGATAAAGGTATCCATATGGCGGGCTTCCTTACCGGAGATGTACTCTTCGATATTGAAACCTTTGACTTCACCAGCAAAATGCGTGGTGAATGGCTGTGCATCGAACTTGGTAATCGTGGCAATGCCGGATTTACCTTCAATGATTGCGCCCCACGCCTCGGCAATAGTATTGCCGACAGGTGAAACACAGCCCAGGCCGGTGACAACAACACGACGGTTTTTAGAACGGCTCAAGCGATTCTCCTGAAGTCGGTCAGACAGGCTTAGGCCTTGACGTGTGCGGTGGCGTAGTCGATCGCCTGTTGCACGGTGGTGATTTTTTCAGCTTGTTCGTCAGGGATTTCCATTTCGAATTCGTCTTCCAGGGCCATGACCAGTTCCACGGTGTCCAGGGAATCGGCGCCCAGGTCGTCGACGAAGGAGGATTCGATTTTGATGTCTGCTTCTGCAACGCCCAGTTGCTCAGCGACGATTTTCTTAACGCGTTGTTCGATATCCGACATGTTATGGCTCCAAAGTGTGTGTTACGGAAAGTGCGCGCATTTTATCAGGTTTGCGCGTCCGAATACTAATTTCGGTGTCTGCTGCTAATTCGACCGAAGCTGCTGCTAAAAGATGCGATTATAGACAAAACGGCCCTTGAATCATGCCACAAACGCCCGCCCTGTCTAGCGTTCACATCAATTCATGTACATTCCACCGTTCACGTGCAGGGTCGTGCCCGTGATATACGCCGCTTGCGGCGAGGCCAAAAAGGCCACGGCCGCCGCCACGTCTTCCGGTTTGCCCAGGCGGGACAGGGGAATTTGCGTCAACAGGGCTGCGTGCTGCTCTTCGCTCAAGGCCTTGGTCATGTCGGTATCGATGAAGCCGGGGGCGATGCAATTCACGGTAATGTTGCGGCTGCCGATTTCGCGCGCCAGGGCGCGGCTCATGCCTTCCACGCCGGCCTTGGCCGCCGCGTAATTCATTTGCCCCGGATTGCCCGACGAAGCCACCACCGACGTGATATTAATGATACGCCCAGTTTTGGCTTTCATCATGCCGCGCAGTACTGCGCGCGACAGGCGGCCGACGGCCGACAGGTTGGTGGAAATGACGCTGTCCCACTCTTCGTCCTTCATGCGCATGGCCAGCTGGTCTTGCGTGATGCCCGCATTGTTGACCAGGATCGACAGGCTGCCGTAGGTTTTCTGCACTTCATCGACGACTTGCGCGCAGCGCGCCGCATCGGTCACGTTCAACACCAGGCCTTTGCCCGCCACGCCTTCGGCGGCCAGGTAATCGGTGATGGCTTGCGCGCCGCTTTCCGAGGTGGCGGTGCCAATGACGGTGGCGCCCTGTTTGCCCAGTTCGGTGGCGATGGCGCGGCCGATGCCGCGCGAGGCGCCCGTGACCAGCACGACTTGATTTGCTAAATTCATGAGTATCCTTAAGAGCAAGCGCGGCAGGCAAGCTGCCGCGATCTGATGTTTATTTGAGCTGCGTCAAAATGCGTTCCAGCGATGCCTGGTCAACGATGGCATCGCCCACCAGCACCGGATCGATGCGCTTGGCCAGGCCCATCAGGACCTTGCCCGGACCGCACTCGATCACTTGCGTGATGCCGTCGGCCGCCACTTTTTGCATGGTTTCCACCCAGCGCACGGGGCTCGCTGCCTGGCGCACCAGCGCATCCTTGATGCCGGCGACATCGTTGACGATGGCCACGTCGACGTTGTTGATCAGGGCGATCTGCGGCGCAGCGAACGTCAAGCCGGCCATGTACTCGCGCAAGCGGTCCGATGCCGGTTTCAGCAAGGACGAATGGAATGGCGCCGAGACGGGCAGCTTCATGGCGCGCTTGGCGCCCTTGGCCTTGGCCAGTTCGCAGGCGCGCTCGACGGCCGCCGTGTGGCCGGCGATGACGACTTGCGCAGGCGCATTGAAATTGACAGGCTCGACCACCAGGGCCGGGCTCTCCGCCGCCGCGGCCAAGCAGGCGGCGCGCACGTCGTCATCCGACAGGCCCAGCACGACCGCCATCGTGCCCTGCCCTACCGGCACGGCTTCCTGCATGGCTTGCGCGCGGAAGCGCACCAGCGGCACGGCATCCTTGAACGAGATGACGCCGGCGGCGACGAGCGCCGAGTATTCACCGAGGCTGTGGCCAGCCACCACCGTCGGCACGGGACCGCCGGCCGCCAGCCAGGCGCGGTAGAAGGCCACGGCCGCCGTCAGCATCACCGGTTGCGTGTTGGTGGTCAGGTCCAGCTCTTCTTTCGGACCTTCGGCGATCAGCTTGCCCAGGTCGAATTGCAGGGCGTCCGACGCTTCGGCCACGGTCTGCGCAACCACGGGGTTGCCGGCGAAACCGTCGAGCATCGCAATCGCTTGCGAGCCTTGGCCTGGGAAAACAAATGCAAATTGTGTCATGGTGACTCCGTTTTGAATTTTTGGTATTCGAGTTGCCGTAAAGTAGTTTCTTTACCCAAAAGGCAAAGGCTGGGGTCAGACCCAGCGGGTCTGACCCCGGTGCTAACCAGTTTACATTCTTGCGAGCACGGCGCCCCAGGTAAAGCCGCCGCCCACGCCTTCCATCATGACGTTGTCGCCCTTCTTGACGCGCCCATCGCGCACGGCGATGTCGAGTGCCAGCGGGATCGAAGCGGCCGAAGTGTTGCCATGCTGGTCGACGGTGACAACCATCTTTGCCAAAGGCAAGCCGAGCTTCTTGGCCGTGCTGTTCATGATGCGGATATTCGCCTGGTGCGGGATCAGCCAGTCGATCTGGTCCGAAGTCATGTTGGCGTGCGCCAATGCTTCGTGCGCGACCTTTTCCAGCACGGACACGGCCAGCTTGAACACGGCCGGGCCATCCATGTAGAGGAAGGCGCTGCCGTCCAGCGCGCCGCCAGCCAGGCTGCCTGGCACGCTGAGAATGTTCGAGTGGCGACCGTCCGCGTGCAGCTTGGTGGCCAGGATGCCCGGCTCCTTGGAGGCCGTCATGACGATGGCGCCGGCGCCGTCGCCGAACAGCACGCAGGTGCCGCGGTCGTCGAAATTGAGGATGCGCGAAAACACTTCGGCGCCGATCACCAGCACATTTTTATGCATGCCCGACTGGATGAAGCTGTCGGCCGTGGCGACCGCATACACGAAACCGCTGCAGACGGCTTGCACGTCGACGGCGGCGCAGTTATTCGTGATGCCCAGCTTGTTTTGCACGATGCAGGCGGTGCTGGGGAAGCTGCCGAAGAAATCGGGAGTCGAGCTGGCGACGATGATCAGGTCCAGGTCGTTGCCGCTCAGGCCAGCCATTTCCAGGGCCTTTTTGGCCGCTTCCACGCCCAGGTCCGAGGAGTTTTGCGATGGCGCCGCGTAATGGCGCGCCGAAATGCCGCTGCGCGAGACGATCCATTCATCCGAGGTCTCGATGCCCTTGGCGGCGAGCTGTTCGGTCAAATCCTGGTTGGTGACGCGCTTCTCCGGCAAGTAGCTGCCGGTACCGATAATTTTGCTGTAAGTTTTGCTAAAAACAGTCATGCAAATACCCGTCCACTAAATGGTAGAGCTTGTTGAAGTAGGTTCGTCCGGTACTGGCGTGCGCGGCATCAGCTCGGCGATGAGGCTGGCCAGGTGTGCTTGCACGTCATTTTTTGCCGCATCAAAGGCGCGGCGCAAGGCCCATTCAAACGAATAGGCATCGGCGCTGCCATGGCTCTTGAAGACGAGGCCACGCAAGCCCAACAGGCTGGCGCCGTTGTAACGCGATGGATTCAGGCGGTTGCCGATGGCTTTCAGGGCCCCGCGGGCAATCAGCGCGCCCAGCATGGTGATCGGATTGCGCTTGAATTCGGTAGTGAGCACGTCCTTCATGAGGCGCGCCAGGCCTTCGATGGCTTTCAGGGTGACATTGCCGACAAAACCGTCGCAGACGACGATATCGGTCGTGCCCTTGAAAATATCGTTGCCTTCCACGTTGCCGTAGAAGTTCAGCGCGCCACGCTCGTGGTCGGCCTGCAACAGCTTCGACGTGAGTTTCACCACTTCATTGCCCTTGATATCTTCCGTGCCCACATTCAGCAGGCCGATCGTCGGGCGTGCTATGCCTTCCATGGCGGACACCAGCACGGAACCCATGATGGCGAACTGGTGCAAGTGATGCGGTTCGCAATCGACGTTGGCACCCAGATCCAGCATATAGGTGGGGCCGTTCTTTTGATTCGGCAAGATGCTGCAGATGGCCGGGCGGTCGACGCCGGACATGGTTTTCAATACATAGCGCGAGACGGCCATCAGGGCTGCCGTATTACCGGCGGAAACGGAGGCTTGCGCCACGCCGCTCTTGACCTGTTCGATGGCTACGCGCATGGAGGAATCCTTCTTGCGGCGCAAGGCCACTTCCAGGGGATCGTCCATGGTAACTTGTTCGGAGGCATGCAACACCGACAGGCGCGGATGCGTGTCGGCTTTATGTTTTTTCAATTCGGCACGAATCACGTCTTCCAATCCAACAAGGATCAGTTCGGCTTCAGGCTCATGTTTTACGAAGGAAATTGCTGCGGGGATAGTGACTGAGGGACCGTGATCTCCGCCCATGCAGTCGATAGAAATTTTGATTGTCATTTGTGTTGATTCAATACCGCTGCGGGCGTGCGGCAAGATGTGAATCGGACTGGAGCATATGCAGGGCGCAGCATGTCATGCACCGCCTGAGCAAGCTTGATTCAAAATGACGGGTGCGCAAGATGAATTGCAGCCGATAAAAAAGAAGAAGCGGCGCCACGCCGAATAACCACGCAACACCGCTTTCATCTTACCCAACAAAAACGTCGATTACTCGTCGTTTTTGGTCTTCAACACTTTACGGCCACGATAGAAGCCGTTAGGGCTGATATGGTGACGCAGGTGTGTTTCGCCGGTAACTGGCTCGACGCTCAATTGCGGCGCGACCAGGAAGTCGTGCGAACGGTGCATGCCGCGCTTGGAAGGGGTTTTCTTGTTCTGTTGAACTGCCATGATGACTCCTAATACATAAGTTCTAAAATTTTAGCACAATCGATTGGCAAATACATGCTAATCGAGTATCCCAGCGGCAAAGACTACCCGAAAATAGCCCGGACCGACATCGTTTGTTACACTACATTTCACTACACTTGCCATACTCGATTACTACACGCGTTTGACACGTTCTCTAAACGGGACCTCACAAACCTACTGCGCGTCCCACTATCGCCTCGGCGTTGCTCAGCGTACTTCCGTACGCTTGCGCTACTCAAGACGATATTGGACCGCTCGCTACGGTTTTTGAGGCCCCCCTACAAACTACCACTACTACTTAACTTATTCTGGCTTCAAGTCTTTCAGTGCCGCAAACGGCGACTTCTTTTCAGTCTTGAGAGCATCGAGCTGCGCCGTATCGGGGCAGACGTCGTGTTTGGGTACCTGCGGCAGGGCCAGCAAGGCTTCATCTTCGATCAGGGCCGCGGCATCCATGCTGCGGCTGCCGACGATCACGTCGATCGTTTCATCGTTGATGATTTCTTCGATCTCGTCCGCGTGCTCGTCATCCTTGCCCAGCATCAGAGTGGTCGTCGAATCAATTGCGTAAGCATACGGAGTCAGGCAGCGCTGGCAAACCAGCTGAACGGTGCCGTTGACCGACAAGGTCAGTTGTGGGTAGCCCAGCTTGCTGGTGCCGCCGACGATCTTCCAGGCGATTTCGCCGGAAGCATCTGCACAATCCTTGGTCAACCGGGTCATTTCAGCGACAGGAGTTACACCCTCGCGGCTCCCGCTGATACGACAAAAATCAAAGGCGTCGATCACAAAAGCATTCATTGGTAGAAAATTTCCCCGGAAAACCTGCGATAATAACAGGGTTTTTAGCACCGAGTCAAAGGCTAAGCATCTTTTTTGACGCAATCATTGCCATAAACATGACATATTCATCAATACCGCCATGCCGCATGGAGCCTCAGTTATGGGCTCAGCGCCCTGGAATTTGCGTGAAATTCCCCTGACATCGACCAGCGCGGCCATGCCGGCCGCCATCCACTACCGAATGATACCAACTTCCGCCCCATTGCGCTTGATTCTTGCATCGAGTTCGACCTACCGCAAGGAACTCCTGCAACGCCTGCGCCTGCCTTTCGAGGTCGCCGTGCCCGATCTCGACGAAAGCCCCCTGCCAGGCGAAAGCCCCAGCACCACGGCCCTGCGCCTGGCGCAAGCGAAGGCACAGGCCGTGCTCGATCGCTATCCTGGCAGCCTCGTCATCGGCTCCGACCAGGTCGCCACCCTGGATGGCGCGCAGATCGGCAAACCGGGCAATCACGCTAATGCCCTGCTGCAACTGCAAACCATGCGCGGGCGCCAGACCGTGTTCCACACGGCACTATGCCTGCTCGACGGGCGCCAGACGCCGGCCGTGGCGCAAGTGGAAGATATCCAGACCCTCGTCACCGTGCGCGACTTGCCCGATGCGGAACTGGACGCCTACCTGCGCATCGAGCAGCCGTACGACTGCGCCGGCAGCGCCAAGAACGAGGGCCTGGGCATTGCCCTGCTCGAACGCATCGACAGCGTTGACCCGACCGCCCTCACCGGCCTGCCGCTGATCGCCCTGACCGGCATGCTGCGCAAGGCTGGCGTGGCGTTTTTCACATTTTAATCACCCTGGGGTCAGACCCGACGGGGCAGTGCGTTCGAGTGGAGCGCACTGCGATCCCGGAGGGACTGACCCCGGCCAATACAAAGCTAATAATATGACCGGCACCCTGTACCTGATTCCCAACCACCTCGGCCTGTCCGAAGGCGCAATCGATCCACTGTCCTGCATCATCCCAGAGCAAGTACGGCAGATCACCTCGCAGCTCGATTATTTCGTCGCGGAAAACGCCAAGACGGCGCGCGCCTTCCTGAAATTGATTGGCAACCAGCATCCGCTGGCCAAGCCGCTGCAGGAAATCACGATTTCCGAACTCAACGTGAATACCCCGGCGCAAGCGCTGGCCGGCTTGCTGGCGCCCCTGCTGGCGGGCCGCGATGCGGGCCTCGTGTCGGAAGCGGGCGTGCCGGCCGTGGCCGACCCGGGCGCCGACCTGGTGCGCCTGGCGCATCAGCACGGCATCAAAGTACGCCCACTGGTGGGGCCGTCGTCGATCCTGCTGGCCGTGATGGCCAGCGGCTTGAATGGCCAGAGCTTCGCCTTCAACGGCTACCTGCCCACGGACGCGGCCCTGCGCGCCAAGCGCATCAAGGAACTGGAAGTGCGCTCGCGCACGGAAAAGCAGACCCAGCTCTTCATCGAAACGCCGTACCGCAACGCCGCCATGCTCGAAGCGCTGGTGGCGCAATGCGCGCCGTCGACCCTGATCTGCGTCGCCACCGACCTGAGCCTGGACACGGAAAGCGTGCAGACGTGGAACGGCGGACAGTGGAAGAAACAATTGGCCGCCGGCAAGGCGCCTGACTTCCACAAGAAACCGACAGTGTTCTTGCTGCTGGGACAGTAATCCCCCGCCCATAAAAAACGCCACGGTCGTATCAACCGTGGCGCTTTTTATTACAGCACTACCAAGACAAGCAGGATTACACTCTTCTTGTGCCCGTATTCTTCTGTCCGCCCTTGCCCGTTTCCAGCACGAACTTGGCGCCATCGTCGCGGCCCAATACCTTCACCAGGTACGGCATGACTTCGCGCAACATCGGCTCCAGCGTGTACGGCGGGTTCAAAATGAACATGCCGCTGCTGTGCAAGCCGAAACCGTCCGGCGACGGGGTGTTGACCGTCAGGGTCACGTGCAGCCAGTCCGAGCTGGGCAATTGCTTCAGCTTGTCGGCGAACTGGCGCGATTCCATGCGCTGCAGCACCGGGTACCAGACGGCATACATGCCGGACGGGAAGCGCACGAGGGCGTCGGCCAGGGTGTCCTTGACCTTGCGGTAATCCATCTTGTCTTCATACGGCGGGTCGATCAGCACCAGCGCGCGGCGCGATGGCGGCGGCAGCAGGGCTTTCAGGCTCTGGAAGCCGTCCGCCTTGGTGATGAGCACGCGCTTGCCGCGCACGGTCGGACGCTCGCCCTGGGCCAGCGCATGCGCCTCGACCTTGCGGAAGTTGTCGGCCAGAATCTTGGCATCGGCAGGATGCAGCTCGAACAGGCGCAAACGGTCTTGCTCGCGGCTGACCTTGTCGGCACAGTACGGCGAACCCGGGTAGTAGCGCATCTTGCCGCTCGGATTCATTTCCTTGATCAGCTTCATATACTCGGCCAGCGAGGCCGGCAAGTCCGTGCGGTCCCACAGGGGGGCGATGCCCGTTTCGTACTCGGCATTTTTCGAAGCATAACCACCGTCGAGCGCATACACGCCCGCGCCGGAGTGGGTATCGATATAACTATAGGCGGTATCTTTTTGATTCAGATATTGCAACAACTGAATCTGCACATAATGCTTCAACACATCGGCGTGATTACCCGCGTGAAAGGCGTGGCGGTAACTCAACATAAGCTGGCTAATTCCATAATAAAAATAAACAAAGGCGGGGCTGCGCTGACACCGGGCAGGGCATGAAAACAGACTGGGGGAGTCAGGCTGCGGGGCCAGGAAACAGCATGGACCAGCGTAATCAGCGCGCAATTACCAGCATTATCCACCAGAAAGGTGTATTGCATCAAAAAACACCGATAAACAAGGCCATGCATTCCCGCGACTGGCGCGCTCGGGCGCGGTAGAATACGCGCATCGTGCGCCCCGCGCCCATCCGCCTACTACTATAGATACAGCCATGCACAGCCTGACCCTCACTACCGATAACCGCGCCGATGTCGCGGCAGCCCTGGCCGGCCCGCGCTGGACGGTGGCTTGCCTGTGCGCGCTGTGGTGCGGCACTTGCGGCAGCTACCGCGCCACGTTCGAGGAACTGGCCGCGCGCCATCCGGACACCGTCTTCGTCTGGGTCGACATCGAAGACCAGGCCGACGTGGTGGGCGACCTCGACATCGACAACTTCCCCACCCTCTTGATCCAGCGCGAGGACAACGTGGCCTTCTTCGGCACCGTGCTGCCCGACGGCGGCCTGGCGCACCGCATGGTGCAGGCGCAGCAGGCGCTCAGCGGGGAAGAACTGGCGGCGCTGGCCAGCAGCACGCAGGAACGGCGCGACTGGCAGCGCGACTGCAATCTGCGCACGCTGCTGGCCGCCACCCTGGCATAGCAAACATCAGGCCAGGCGCAGCGGCAGGCTGCGCAGCCGTTTCCCTGTCAAACTGAACACCGCGTTGGCCACGGCCGGCGCAATCGGCGGCGTACCGGGCTCTCCCACGCCTTCCGGATGCTCGGCGCTGGCGATGATGATGGTTTCCACCTCGGGCGTTTGCCCCATGCGCAGCACGGGATAGTCGTGGAAATTGCCCTGCTCGACTTTGCCCTCCTTGAAGGTGATCTCGCCACCCAGCGCCGCCGACAGGCCAAACAGCACGGCCGACTCCATCTGCTGGGCGATGATGTTCGGATTGACGGCGATGCCGCAATCGATGGCGCACACCACGCGCTGCACGCGAATCTCGCCGTTTTCCACGGACACCTGCGCCACTTGCGCCACGATGCTGCCAAACGACTGGTGCAAGGCCACGCCATGCGCATGGCCGGGCGGCGCACTGCCGGCCCTGGCCACTGCCGCGTCGAGCACGGCCAGGTGGCGCGGATGCCTGAGCAGCATGGCGCGGCGCAAGGCGACGCCGTCCTGCCCCGCCGCGTGCGCCAGTTCGTCGATAAAGCTTTCCTTGAAAAAGGCGTTGTGCGAATGCCCCACCGAGCGCCAGTAGCCTATCGGCACGGGGCTGTCGGCGATCACGTGGGCGATGCGCTGGTTGGCGATTTCATACGGCATGTCGAATTCGCCTTCGGCCGTGGTCTTGTCCGGCCCCGCGCCGGGCAAGCCGAAATTACGCTGCAAAAACTGGTGCGTGATGGAGCCGCTGACAGATTTGTTGTCCCAGGAAGCGATGCGTCCGTGCTCGTCGAGGCGGGCCGCAAAGCGGGCCAGCGCGGCGGGACGGTACATATCGTGCTGTGTGTCCTGCTCGCGCGTCCACACCAGCTGCACGGGCGCGCCGCCGCACTGCAGCGCGATGGCGACGGCCTGCGCCACCATGTCCACTTCCAGGCGGCGGCCGAAACCGCCACCGAGCAGCAGCACCTCGATCGTCACATCCTTCGCATCGACGCCAGCCACCTTCGCCGCCACGTCGACGGCGATGCCGGGCGCCTGCGTCGAGACCCACAGCATCACCTTGCCATCTTTTACCTGCGCGGTGCAGTTGACGGGCTCCATGGCGGCGTGCGCGAGGAACGGCGCGCGGTACTCGGCCGTGACGCTGCGCATGCCTTGCACGGCTTTACTTTCCACCTCGCCGCTGGCGTGGTAGGCATAGCCCGCTTCGCTATCGAGCAGGCGGGCAAACTCCGCGTACACGCCGGCGCTGGACAAGTTCGCCTGCGGGCCGGCCTTCCACTGCGTCGGCAAGGTGGCGGCGGCCTGCTTGGCGCGCCACCAGGTATCGGCCACCACGGCGGCACACGAGACGCTGCGCTGCGCCAGGTGCGGCGTCAGGTCCAGCACTGTTGTCACGCCGGGCATGGCCAGGATGGACGCAGCATCGAACGCGGCCAAGATATCCCCCAGTCGCGGCGGCAGATGCAGGGCCGCGTACAGCATGCCGGGCGGACGCGCATCGATGCCGAAGCGCGCGCTGCCATTGACTTTGGACGGCGTGTCGCGGCGCGGCGCCGGCTGGCCGATCAGCTTGAAATCCTTGGGCGACTTCAGCACGGGCGTGCCCGGGTCGATGGCGGCGGCGCGCTGCGCCAGGCTGGCGTAGCTGGCGCGCCGGCCATCCGGATGGATCACTGCGCCATCCTGCGTGCGGCATTGCGCCACCGGCACCTGCCACGACGCGGCGGCGGCTTGCAGCAGCATGGCGCGCGCCGACGCGCCCGCCTCGCGCATGGGGCCCCAGCCATCCTTCACGCTCGACGAGCCGCCAGTGACGATCACGCCCAGTTCGCGCGCCGCCTTGGCCACCGTCCACTGGGCCAGCGCTTTTACGCGGCCCTGGTCGTCCGGGTGGAACGGCAGGCCATCCTGAAGCATGGCCACATTGCCGAAGATTTTATCCATCGGCGCCTGGATCAGCTTGACGCTGGACAATGGCACGTCGAGTTCCTCGGCCACCAGCATCGGCAAGGCCGTGTGCACGCCCTGCCCCATCTCGCTGCGCGGCATGGCCAGGGTCACCGTGCCATCCGTGCCTATGGCCAGCCAGCCGTTCAGCGCCACGGCGCCATCCTGCAGCGGCAGCGGCGCGCTGCCATGCAGGCGCTGGCGCGGCGGCAGCACGCCCCAGCCCAGCACCAGGGCGCCCACGCCGGCCACGCCAAGGCCCAGGCCACCGAGCAGGAAACGGCGGCGCGACGTATTTTTTTCTCCGGCCATGGGATACCCTTCAATGAGTTAGTGACCGCTCCAGCACTCCAGCATATCCTGTGCCGACACCGGACGGCTATAAAAATAACCTTGCGCCAGCTTGCAACCATGGCGCAGCAGGAAGGCGGCCTGCTCTTGCGTCTCCACGCCTTCGGCAATCACCGACAAGTGCATGCTCTTGCCCAGCTGGATGATGGCAATCGCAATCGCTTCGTCATTCACGTCCGTCGAAATATCCTTGATGAAGGAGCGATCGATCTTCAGCGTCTGCACGGGCAGCTGTTTCAGATACGCGAGCGAGGAATAGCCGGTGCCGAAGTCATCGATGGCCAGGCCCACGCCGATGGCGTGCAAGTCGTTGATGAAACCCAGCGCGTCGCCCGTGTTCATGATCACCGATTCCGTCACTTCCAGCTGCAGGCGCTGCGGCTCGAGGCCCGTTTCCTTCAGAATATCGGCCACCATGCCGGCGATGCTGCCCCGCTCGAACTGTTTTACGGACAGATTCACGGCCATCTTTGGCACATGCAAGCCCTGCGCCTGCCAGCGCATCATCTGGCGGCATGCTTCATCGAGCACCCATTTGCCCAGCTGATTGATGAAACCGCTGTCTTCGGCCAGCGGGATGAAGCGCACCGGCGGCACCAGGCCCAGTTCCGGGTGATTCCAGCGTACCAGCGCCTCCACGCCGACCAGGCGGCCCGTGTCGATTTCCACCTGCGGCTGGTAATTCAGGAACATCTCGTTTTTCTCGAGCGAGCGGCGCAAAAAGGTTTCCAGGCGCAGCCGCTCGACGCCCTCGCCCGTCATCGACGGCGCATAGAAGCGGTAGCCATTGCGCCCGCGCGCCTTGGCCTGGTACATGGCCACGTCGGCGTTGCGGATCAACATGTTCAAGTCCAGCGCATCGTCCGGATACAGGCTGATACCCACGCTGCAGGTGACGAACAGTTCGTGGCCGGCCACCGTGAACGGCTGGTCGAACATGGTCATCAGCTTTTCCGCCACCTGCGTCGCACCATACTCGCCGTCGATGCCTTCGAGCAGGACGATGAACTCGTCGCCGCCCAGGCGCGCCAGGGTATCGCCCTCGCGCAGGCGGGCCGCCAGCTGGCCAGCCACCTTTTGCAGCAATTCGTCGCCCACATGGTGGCCCAGGGTATCGTTGACGTTCTTGAAGCGGTCCAGGTCGATAAACAGCACGGCCAGTTGCTCGCCGTCGCGCGCGGCGCGCAGCAGGGCATGCTGCAAACGGTCGTGGAACAGCAGGCGGTTCGGCAGCGCCGTCAGCGGATCGTGGTGGGCCATGTGGTCGAGCTTTTCCTGCGACGCCTTGACCAGCGTGATATCGCTGAACACGCCCACGTAATGCGTGGTGCCGGCGCGCCCGTCGCGCACGGCGCTGACGGTCAGCCACTCCAGATACAGTTCACCGTTCTTGCGCTGGTGCCAGACTTCGCCGCGCCAGAAGCCGCTGGCCTTCAGCTCCTGCCACATGGCCTCATAGAACGCCGCATCGTGGCGCGCCGAGCGTGTCAGCGACGAGTGCTGGCCCACCGCCTCCGCTTCGGTATAGCCGGTGATCTGCGTGAAGGCGGGATTGACGGTGACGATGATGCCGCTGGCGTCGACCACCATCACGCCGTCGGCGATGTGTTCGAGCACGGTGGCCGACAAGCGCAGCTTTTCTTCCGCTTCCTTGCGCGCCGTGATGTCCGCATACACCCAGATGCTGCCTTCGTTGGGGTGCAGGGGATCGAGCGCGCAGCCGCTGACCAGCGCCCAGAACAGGCTGCCGTCGCGGCGCCGGTACTGGCGCTCCTCGCTGAAATCGCCGCCCGTCGCCAGCACCGGATACTGGCGCTCGCCCGCCTCCTCGAAGTCATACGACGTCATGAATACGATGGAGGTTGAACTGCCCGTCATTTCGGCGTGGCCGTAGCCGAACAGCTCTTCGCAGCGGCGGTTGACGGAAATGATGCGGCGGTGGCGCACGAACATCACGCCGAACATCACGTTGTCGAGGATGGCGCTTTGCTCCGTCAGCAGTGCCTCGATGCGCATCTCGTGGTGCTTGCGCTGGCTGATGTCGGCAATGATGCCGTCGACCCAGGTGACGCCCTGCTCGCCCGCCTGCGGCTGGCCATTCTCGGCCACCCAGCGCTCGATGCCGACGGCGTCGATGATGCGGTATTCCAGCGCATACGGCTGCACCTCAAGCACCGCCTGGCGCACGGCGCGCCGGTGCTCGCGGCGGTCTTCCGGGCAGATCAGGTCGGCCCAGGCGTGCGTGCTGCCGCGCATGAACTGCCGCGCCGAATAGCCGGCGATCTCTTCGATGGCATCGCTGACGAAATCGATGGGGCCGTCGGGCCGGTAGCGGAAGACGGCGCCCGGCACCTGCGTGACGATGGTGCGAAAACGCTCTTCGCGCTGGCCCACATCCTCGAACAACTGGCCGATGGCAGCGCGCATTTGCTCGAGCTGGGCCGTCAGGCGACCCAGCTCGTCATTGCTGTGCGAAGCCAGGGGCGTGTCGAAATCGCCGTGCGACAGGCGGTCGGAAAAGCGCGTCAGGCGACGCAGCGGCGTCAACAGGCGGCGGTTCAGGAACAGCACGATCAGCGCCATCGACACGGCCAGCTGTGCGCCCAGCACGAAAATATACGACATCTGCTTTTCGCGCAGCTCCTGCTGGCTGCGCGCATCGTCCATCTCGACGACGACGTGGCCGATGCGTTCGCCACGCACGAGGATGTCGCGCTCGGCGCGGTACAGATTGCCCACGGACCGCTGCGGCGCCTGCAAGCTGATGAATTCCGTGTCGCCCTGCCCCAGCACCTTCACCAGCAGCACGGAACGGTCGCGCATCACCGACTCGACCAGAGATTGGGCCGATTCCGCATTCATGTTCCACAGCGATTCCTGCATGCCCAGCGCCAGGATATCGGCATTGCGCTGCAAGGCTTCGTTCAGACTCGTGCGCGCCGACTGACGCTCATGCACGCCAACCAGCACATAGCTGCCGAAGATGGCGGGAACGACGAGGCCGCCAAATACCACCAGCAGCAAGGCGCCATAGATCGACGAGCCATACAGCACACGCAGGCTGGCGCGCAGGCGCTGGTAAGGTGAATTAAACATGCGGCAACAGGGCAACAGGGGTCAGGCGGGCGATCATTGACTTTACAGGGGAATCGGGTGGTCAGGCGGGAAGAAGCTTTATCAGGAGCAATTATGCATGGAAAAAGCGGGGAAAGTCACAATAAACACGCGCCAGCGCTTCCCTCATAGCATATAGACAGGGTTAAAAAACCACACGCCGGCCGGCGCGCCCGGCCGGCGCCAGCAGAAAAACGCGCAGCTTGCTATCATCGCGCCACTTTACCTAGAGGAACCACCATGACCTTCTCCATCTACTCCGCTTCGATCCCCGTCTTCAAACAGATCCTGGGCAGCCTGGCCGCCATCCTGGACAAGGCGGAAACGCACGCGCAAGACAAGAAAATCGACCCGAACGCCCTGCTGCAATTCCGTTTGTTCCCGGACATGCTGCCGTTCGTGCGCCAGATCCAGATCGCCACCGACTTCGCCAAGGGCTGCGGCGCGCGCCTGGCCGGCGTGGCCGTGCCACCCTATGAAGACAGCGAACAGAGCTTTGCGGAACTGAAAGCGCGCATCGTGAAAACCATCGCCTTCCTGGAAAGCCTGCCGCAAGCGGACATCGATGGCAGCGAAACGCGCGCCATCACCACCGGCAGCGGCGAAAAGACCAAGCACTTCACGGGCCAGACCTACCTGTTCCACTACGCGCTGCCACACTTCTTCTTCCATGCGACGACGGCATACGACATCCTGCGCCATAACGGTATCGAAGTAGGCAAGAAAGATTTCATCGGCAGCTATTAATAGTTGACCCCAATAGTACCGGGGT
Source organism: Janthinobacterium leeuwenhoeki (assembly GCF_051380795.1). Classification (NCBI taxonomy): domain Bacteria; kingdom Pseudomonadati; phylum Pseudomonadota; class Betaproteobacteria; order Burkholderiales; family Oxalobacteraceae; genus Janthinobacterium; species Janthinobacterium leeuwenhoeki. The sequence goes on along the minus strand of NZ_JBNYXT010000015.1, from coordinate 81,339 downwards.
CAGACCCTCAATGCCGTCCACACAAAAGTCATCGCTGACATGTGAGGGGGTCTGACCCCAGCAGTTGCAGTTGGGTTAAATCAGGTATTCCTGCGCGGATACCCCTGCGCCAGAATCCGCACCCACACCACTTCCTTCTCCTCATCCGTCATCGACACCCAGTGGGCCACTTCCACCACGCTGCGACCGCAGCCGCGGCAGATTTCATCGAAGGTCGTCGAGCACACGGCCACGCAGGGCGTATCGGGACGCGGCGGCAATTCCTTGTCAGCCATCAGGACACCTTCGGCAAGCCGAGCTTTTCCCAGCCTTCGGTGCCCAGCGCTTCCAGGGTGGCAATATTCTTGTCAAAAATTTCCGACGCTTCCGGAAACGCCTCGACGGCGCGCGCTATGCTGTCTTCGCGCAGCAGGTGCAGGGTCGGGTAGGGCGAACGGTTGGTGTAGTTGCTGATGTCGTCCTCGAACGTCTCGGCAAACTGGTAATTCGGGTGGAAACTGGCCACTTGCAGTTCGCCAGCCAGGTGCATGTCTTCCACGGCCGCATCGGCCACGTCGAGAAACTCGTTGTAGTCGAGGAAATCGTTCAAGGTATACGGATGGATCAGCAAGGTCGTGTCGATCTGCTCGGGATCCGTGTCGGCCAGGATTTGCAGCTCGTCCATCAGCATCGCCAGCAGATCTTCCGGATTGACCGATTCGCACACCACATAGCGTATCTGCTTCTTAACGTGCACGGCCTTGGCGAACGGGCACAGGTTCAGGCCGATCACGGCCTTTTCCAGCCAGGCAACGGTATTGGCGATGATGACGGCGTTGTCGTCGTCGTGGCGCGGCGGGGTGTTCATATACTTGACTCTCTATCAATAAGGCGGCCGGCAGCCGAATGGCCAGCCAAAGCCAAATTGTACGCACTCTTTGCGCAGTCTCATACCGGACGGCTGCCAGGCTTGCGCCAGCCTCCCCGGCTTGTATGCTATAACAGCGGCCGAATCCCGCATCGGGCAAATTAAATTTGCAATAATGACAGCATTTGCGAATGGAAACCCAGCCGTCTCCCGCTTATTGCCGCTTATTTCCTGTCATCATGCTGACATAATTCTTGACTCCGGCATGTGGATATACGTACACTCGCTGCTTGATCATGGGTCTGTCCGATGTTTCTCCGACGACAACAATGGAACACTATGCACGAAAACTCCTTTAAATCTACCGTCCTGGCGGCGTTGGCCCTGGCGCTTGCGCCCGCCCTCAGCCAGGCGTACGAAGCCGGTGTTGAGAGCGATAACGCGCCAGTCGCTGCAACCACACCTGCCCTGATCCCGATGACCGCCCAGGTCACGGCGAAACTCCCCACCCTCGACAACCGCCTGCAAAAAACCGACCGTCTGCTGAAAAATCTCAGCGACAATTCCGATCCGCTGCGCGAAGCCGACGTCTGGGGCCGCATCCGCAGCGGTTATGCGATTCCCGACATCAACAACCAACTGGTGGCGAACCACGTCAACTGGTACGCCACCCGCCCCGACCACCTGGCCCGCACCACGGCGCGCGCCTCGCGCTACATCTTCCACGTGGTGCAGGAACTGGAAAAGCGCGGCATGCCGACGGAACTGGCCTTGCTGCCGTTTATCGAGTCCGCCTTCAACCCGCAGGCTTTCTCCAGCGCCAGTGCAGCCGGCCTGTGGCAATTCGTACCCGCCACCGGACGCGATTTCAACCTCAAGCAAACCATGTTCAAGGACGACCGCCGCGGCGTGCTGGCCTCGACCGATGCGGCCCTGACGTACCTGCAGCGCCTGTATGACATGTTTGGCGACTGGCAACTGGCGCTGGCTGCCTACAACTGGGGCGAAGGCTCGGTGCAGCGCGCCATCAAGAAAAACCAGGCGCTGGGCAAGCCGACCGACTTCGAAAGCCTGGCCGACCTGATGCCGGCTGAAACGCGCAACTACGTGCCGAAACTGCAAGCGGTGAAAAACATCATCGCCAATCCGGCCCAGTTCGGCCTGACCCTGCCCGTGGTCGACAACCAGCCGTATTTCACGGCCATCGACAAGACCAGCGACATCGACATCACCGTCGCGGCCCAGCTGGCCGAACTGTCGACCGACGAATTCAAGGCGCTGAACCCGCAATTCAACCGCCCCGTCATCATCGGCGGCGAAAAGACCAAGATCTTGCTGCCGCAGGAAAACGCGGCCAAGTTCACCACCAACCTGGCGCAATGGGGCCATGCCTTGTCGAGCTGGACGACGCACAAGATCACCAATGCACGCGAACGCATCGAAACCCTGGCGTCGAAATTCGGCACCACGGCCGACGTGCTGCGCCAGGCCAACAATATTCCCCAGCGCACCAGCCTGCGCGCCGGCTCCACCATCCTCGTACCGAAAACCTCGGCCACGATGAACAAGGACATCACCCAGGAAATCGCCGACAGCGCCACCATGCTGCTGGAAGCGGACCGTCCAGAACGGGCCGCCAAGGCATTGCGCCGCGCCGCCAAGGGCGGCAAGGTGCGCGCCGCGCCAATTTCCCTGGTGAAAGCACGCATCCAGCGCGGCGGCAGCAATAGCCGCGCCAAGGCTCGCCACTGATTGCCTGAGCTGTATAGACGCACCTCACCGGCCGCCACAGCTTTGCTGTCGCGGCCGGTTGCACATCCGCCCACCCCGCCCACCATCCCAGACAGGAGTCGTCATGGCGTTCTTGCAAGGCAAAAAAATCCTTATCACGGGCTTGCTGTCGAACCGCTCCATTGCCTATGGCATCGCCAAGGCATGCCACCGCGAAGGCGCCACCCTCGCCTTCACGTATGTGGGCGAACGCTTCAAGGAGCGCATCACGGAATTTGCGGCGGAATTTGGCAGCGAACTGGTATTCGACTGCGACGTTTCCAGCGATGAACAGATCAGCGCCGTCTTCAGCGACCTGGCGCACCACTGGGATCAATTGGATGGCCTGGTGCACGCCATCGGCTTCGCGCCGCGCGAAGCGATCGCCGGCGACTTCCTCGACGGCCTGTCGCGCGACAGCTTCCGCATCGCGCACGACATTTCCGCCTACAGCTTTCCCGCCATGGCCAAGGCCGCCCTGCCCCTGCTGCACCCGGGCGCCTGCGTGTTGACCCTGACCTACCTGGGCGCCGTGCGTGCCGTGCCCTACTACAACACCATGGGCCTGGCCAAGGCCTCGCTGGAAGCGTCCGTGCGCTACCTGGCCGAGTCGCTGGGCCCGCGCGGCATCCGCGCCAACGCTATTTCCGCCGGCCCCATCAAGACCCTGGCCGCCTCCGGCATCAAGGATTTCAGCAAACTCCTGGGCTTTGTGGCCGAGCACGCCCCGCTGCGCCGCAACGTCACCATCGAGGAAGTGGGCAACACGGCCGCCTTTCTGCTGTCCGACCTGGCCTCGGGCATCACGGGCGAGATTACCTACGTCGATGGCGGCTTTTCGCAAGTGATGGCCGTCAATCCCGAAGTAGACTGATGCGGTGATGGGCGCCGCGTCGCCACACTCCATGAGCAGCGACGCGCATAGCCACGGCGGAGGCTGCTGACAATCGCCATCGTGGGCAGACGCAAAAATGCTCAAAAACTACGTATTCCTACTGATTTCACATAGGAAACATGCGCAAAACGTGGTAGGACTTTCGTTTCTTCCCATTTAGCCCGTGCAAAACGGCATCAAATACGGTATAGTGTCGTTGTGCGCTGCAATATGTTCCCTTGAAGCGATGGCAACACCGCAGTACTGCACTACAAACTTAGCAGCTTCGCAAGCCTTAGCGCATCCACAGGATGCCGCTTATAAAGCCCTCCCGCCTTGTGTGTCGCACCTGACACCGTCCCGGCGCAAAGCTTTTGTGCCGAAATTTCTTTCTAGTTGAGTCATTTCGTTTTGGTTGGCGTTGCTATTTTGCGTTCTGCTTTTTGCAAGAACGCTGATTTTTACGAAAGAAAAGAATGACATTTGAATCCTTAGGCCTGCATCCGTCCATCATCGCCGCTCTGACCGAATCGGGCTACACCGCGCCAACCGCGGTACAGTCGCAAGCGATTCCAGCCGCGATCGAAGGCCGTGACCTGCTGGTCTCGTCGCAGACCGGTTCGGGCAAGACGGCAGCTTTCATGCTGCCATCGCTGCACAAACTGGCCAGCGCCGAACAAAGCACCGCCGGCAAGACGCCGAACCAGGAAATGCAAGCATCGCGCGCCCGCGGCGAGCGTCCACGTTTCAAGGCTGCCCAGCCAAAAATGCTGGTGCTGACGCCAACGCGCGAACTGGCCCTGCAAGTGACCACCAACACCGACAAGTACAGCACCGGCATCCGCCGCATCAAGGCCGTGTCGATCCTGGGTGGCATGCCTTACCCTAAACAGATGCAATTGCTGGCCAAGAATCCTGAGATTCTGGTCGCTACCCCTGGCCGTCTGATCGACCACATGGACTCGGGCAAGATCGACTTCTCGCAACTGGAAATCCTGGTGCTGGACGAAGCCGACCGCATGCTGGACATGGGTTTCATCGACGACATCGAAAAAATCGTGGAAGCGACGCCAGAAGGCCGTCAAACCATGCTGTTCTCGGCAACGCTGGATGGCGTCGTCGGCAACATGGCCCGCCGCATCACGAAAAACCCGCTGGTCATCCAGATCGCCGGTTCGTCGAACAAGCATGAAAACATCACCCAGCGCGTCCACTTCGTCGACGATCTGTCGCACAAGAATCGCCTGCTGGACCACCTGCTGCGCGACGAAACGCTGGACCAGGCGGTTGTGTTCACCGCCACCAAGCGTGACGCCGACACCATCGCCGACCGTCTGAACATCGCCGGTTTCTCGGCTGCCGCCTTGCACGGCGACATGCACCAGGGCGCGCGTAACCGCACCCTGGACGGCATGCGCCGCGGCCAGGTCAAAGTGCTGGTTGCCACCGACGTTGCCGCCCGCGGTATCGACGTGCCGACGATCACCCACGTGTTCAACTACGATCTGCCGAAGTTCCCGGAAGACTACGTCCACCGCATCGGCCGTACCGGTCGCGCTGGCCGCAATGGCCTGGCCATCTCGCTGGTGAACCACGCTGAAGGCATGAACGTCAAGCGCATCGAGCGCTTCACCAAGCAATTGATTCCGGTCAATGTCATCGAAGGTTTCGAGCCTAAGAAAACGGCGTCGGCACCACGTTCGAGCGCCCGTCCAGGCGGCTGGAAACCAGGCGACAACCGTGGCGGCGCGAAGCCAGCGCAACGCACCTTCAGCAAGCCAGGCGCACCACGCAAAGACGGCGCACCGAGCACCGGCGGCGGCTACAAGGGTTCGAACCCGCGCAGCACCGACGGCGCACGCCGCAGCTACGGCGACCGTTAATCACGGCGCACCGCCGCCGAGGCGGTAGTCAATAAAAAGCGGCCACCAGATCACTCTGGTGGCCGCTTTTTCATGTCCGCTGCATTTATTTCTTCGACACCTTCTGGCGCGACAGCTTGCGCAGCTTGGCTTGCTCGAAGCGCACCTGCTGCTCCGGCGTCTCGAGCACCAGCGGCGGCACGGCCACCGGCTTGCGGTTGGCATCCACGGCCACCATCGTGAAATAGCAGCTGTTGGCATGGCGCACCAGGCGCTGCTGGATATTTTCCGTCACCACGCGGATGCCCACTTCCATCGACGTCGTCCCCGTGTAATTGATCGAGGCGAGGAACGTCACCAGTTCGCCCACGTGGATAGGCTGCAGGAACATCACCTGGTCTACCGACAGGGTGACCACATAGCTGCCCGAATAGCGGCTGGCGCAGGCATAGGCAACGCTGTCGAGGTATTTCAGGATGGTGCCGCCGTGCACGTTACCGGAAAAATTGGCCATATCGGGCGTCATCAAGACCGTCATCGTCAGTTCGTGGGCCGACCAGTTCATCGCGCTGTCCAAAGTGTTCTCCAAGGGGAAATTAAAAGTGAGGGAGGATGTGAAAACCGGCCCCAGGGGCCGGTTGCCGGGACAGGCGGTTACAGTCCCAGGGTGTCGATGTCGGCCAGCGACTCGCGGCCCTTGTCAGAAATGTCGTGACCCTCGCCGTCGGCGCGCGCCACGATATGGGCTTTCTTGCCCAGGAAATAGGACACGTCCGATTCCAGCTTGGTCAGCGGATCGGTGGCGACGGCGCGCAGCCCCATGATGCAGCGGCGCAGAAACAGCAGTTGCTGGGCTTTCTCGGTGATGGACAGACGGCCATCACGTGCATAGCTGAGCAGCTTCAGGCCGGACAGGCGCTTGGCATTGCGGGCAACGCAAGCGCTGGGGCGCTCGGTCTTGATGCCGCGTGCAACTTGCTCCAGCGCGTCATATTCATCGGTTGTTAATTTCTCGTTCTTCATTACTTTTCCATAAAAGGCCAGGTGTTCGGCCCCCATGGTACGCGCCCCGCTGCGCATCGGCAACAGGCAACGTGAATCAGTCACCGCCCGCGCCGCGAACGGACGACTGAAGAGCGAGCTGGACAGCCCTTATTTATAGCTGCGCAGCAGCAGCCATGCCAGACCACAACCCGCTACGGCGCCCGCCAGCGCCAGTGCCAAAAGGTTTTTGCTGGTCATCACAGGACGACGTCCCAGGTAGATTTTATTATGCAAGGAATTGCCCATGATGGTCTCCTGTACAAGAATTTTTATGATGTCTTATTATAAGAACAGAATCGTGACGGCCGCATGACACTCGACAGTTAGAGTTTGATTTGTATCCACTCGGCAACACTTATGAGCATTTTTGTTGTTTAAATGGCGTGGCGCCGGCGGCGGTGCCCCAGTCCATTTCCGATTCGAAATAAACACGACGCAGCTCTCCCCGCAAGCGCGCATGACGGGTCGCCATGCGCGCTTGCGGGCCGCGAGAACTTGCCGCGGGCGATCCGGTCAATGCATTTTCACGGGCAGTGGTGGCGGCATCGGCTCCTCGACCGGCACGGGGTCGATGTGGGGCGGCTGTTCCGGCGGCGGCGTGACGGGATCGCCTTCCGGCGGTGGCGGCATATCGGGTTCTGGCGTGCTATGCGCACGCAACGGGGCAAGATGGGATTGTGGCTGCATGGTGGCCTCCTTTACCCCACTGTAGCCGATACGGCCAAATCCTGGCGCCCGCCAGTGGCAGGCTGCTGGGGAACCAAACGGCGTGGCGCCACTCCAACTTGGCAGGTATCTCCTCCTGCGAGTGCAAGCGATCGCCATGGCACGCAAGAAAATCCTCTTTATGGCCGAGGCAGTGACCCTGGCCCATGTTGGCCGCCCCCTGAGCCTGGCCCAGGATCTGGACGAGCAAAAGTATGAGGTGCATTTTGCCTGCGCCGATGGCTATGACTTTTGCTTCAAGCACGCTCCCTTGCGCCGCTGGCGCATCGACAGTATTTCATCGCTGCAATTCCTGCAAGCGCTGGCGCACGGCAAGCCTGTCTATACGGAAAGCACCCTGCACGCGTATGTGGAAGACGACCTGCGCCTGCTCAATGCCGTCCAGCCCGATCTCGTGATCGGCGACTTTCGCCTGTCGCTGTCGGTCAGCGCCCGCTTGCAGCGTATTCCCTACATCACCCTCAGCAATGCCTACTGGAGCCCTTACGTGCGCCAGCACTACACGGTGCCCAGCCTGCCCCTGACAGGCATGCTGCCCATCTGGCTGGCCGCCCCCCTGTTCCGCCTGATCCGCCCGCTGGCCTTCGCCTCGCATGCCGTGCCCCTGAACCGCGTACGCCGCCGCCATGGCCTGCCATCGCTGGGCAACGACCTGCGGCGCATCTATACGGATGCCGACCGCACCTTGTACGCGGACATTCCGCAACTGTTCCCACCGCAGGCCATGCCGTCCACGCACGACTACCTGGGCGCCATCATCTGGGCGCCGCCGCTCGACTTGCCGGACTGGTGGCAGCACCCTGAACTGAGCAGCGGACGGCCCATCATCTATGTCACCCTGGGCAGCTCCGGCCAGGGGCAGTTGCTGCCGCGCGTGCTGCGCGCGCTGGCGTCCCTGCCCGTCACCGTGCTGGCGGCCACGGCCGGCACCATCCGCGTCGACGCCGTGCCGCCGAACGCCTATGTCGCGCCCTTTTTACCGGGTGACGCGGCGGCCCGGCGCGCCAGCCTGGTGATCTGCAACGGCGGCAGCCCCACCAGCCAGCAGGCGCTGACGGCAGGCGTGCCCGTCATCGGCATCGCGGGCAACCTCGATCAATTCCTCAATATGCACGGCATCGCTGGCGCCGGCGCCGGCTTGCTGCTGCGCGCCGACCGCTTGCAGGAAACCGCCCTGCGCCACGCCGCCACGCGCATGCTCGACGATGGCCGGGCCACGCTGGCGGCGCGTCAACTGGCCACGGCCATGCGCGACTATGTGCCAGGGCAACGCTTGCTGCCGCATATGCACGCCCTGCTGGGTCCCGTCCCGCAAGGCGGCCAGCCGTGACGGGTAGCGTCGGTTTTTCTGACAGTGCGGCCGGCAAGACCTGCATCGCGTCAACAAAAGCGCGCCAAGCCCTTGATTTCAAAAGAACCTCATGCGTTGGCATGGAAGTCGCTAGGTACTGGCCATGAGCACCTGCCGACAGGACTCAGGCAAGACTTCCAGACTCACTCAACCACGAGGTGAATACAATGAAACTCTCTAAACTGAAACTGCTTCCGGCCGCAGCGGCACTGGCCATGCTGTGCGCCGCCGGTAGCGCACAGGCGGGCGCCTACGGCTATGCCTACAACAACATCTTTGGCCTGCAGATCGCCGCCACCACGGGCTCGATCACCGCCCTGAACAGCACCACGATCTCGCGCGCCACGGCCACCCTGAATGGCGTCAGCGTCATCACTGGCGGTCCCGGCCTGCTCGACTCGCCCCGCGCCGCCGTTGGCGCCGTGACCAAAGGGCAAAACGATTTCACGCAACAAGGCCCCGCGGGCAACTACTCGCGCGGCGATGCGCAGATCGTCAGCACGCAATTTCCGTCATTCCCGCCCGGCTCCACCTCCACGCAGGCCGTGAACGTGGCCGAAGCCCATCTTGACGGGCCTGCCGGCACGGCCGATGCGTCCGGCCGCAACGGCTCGACCACGGGCTTCTCCGTCAACTTCGTCGTCGGTTCGCCAACGGCAACGCTGAGCTTTGATTTCCTGGCCTCGCCCTTCATGCAGGTCTTCCTGCAAAGCACGGTCGGCCAGCTGTCCACCGCGACGGCCAACCTGGTGATGACCATCTCCATCACCGACTCGACCGGCGCGACCGTCTTCAACTGGACGCCCGATGGCGTCATCGGCTCGGGCATCTTCGGTGGCACGGAGAACGCCGATGCGGCCAACCTGAACACCGGCCTGGCGACCAACTTCCTGACGCGCGGCAACATGTTTACCTATGATCCCACCGGTTGCGGCACACCTGGCGGTACCGGTGTGGGCACGGCTTGCGGCGGCAACTTCAGCGCCGTCAGCAATGCCCTCGCGACTGGCAACTACACCTTGACCTTGAATGCGGTGGAGAGCGTTGACCTGGTGAAACAGGCGGCGACACCGGAGCCGGGCACCTTGGCCTTGCTGGGCCTGGGTCTGGCTGGCCTGGGCTATGCCCGCCGCCGCAAGGCTAGTGTTTGAACCAGGCAACAGGGGGGATTCACAGGCGAGGGGGCTCTCCTCGCCTTTTTTATGCCGAGCCCTGTCGGTTTTCCTTACAGCGCAGCGGCCAGCAAAGGAGTTCCAAAAGATTTCCATGAACAATTTTTCTCGCACCCGACTTCGCGCTACCCTGCTCGCCCCACTGCTGTTGGCATGCAACGGCGGCGCAAGTGCCGCCGCCTACGGCTATTCGTACACCAGCGTCTTTGGCCTGGTCATCAGCAATCCCACCGGTTCCACCACCTTGATCAACAATATCGACCTGTCGCGCACCGCCGCCACGCTCAACGGCAGCAGTGTCATCAATGGCGGCAGCAATGAGATCGACGCGCCGCAAGCGACCCGCGGCGCCGTCACCAAGGGAGAAAACGACTTTAGCCGGCAAGGCATGGGCAATGCCGCGTATGCGCGCGGCGAGGCGCAGATCATCACTTCGCAAATCCCGCCCTTTCCACCGGGTTCGACCAGCACGCATACCGTGAATGCGGCGGAAACCTTCCTCACAAGCGGCGGCAATGCCGACGCCTCGGGACGCAATGGTTCCAGCACCGCGATGCGCGTCAATTTCGTCGTCGGCCAACCGGGCGCGAGCCTGGCCTTCGACTTCCAGGCCCTGCCCTTCATGCAACTGTACCTGGACGCGCTGGCCGGCACGGGATCGACGGCCACCACCAACATGGCGCTGACGTTTACCATCATCGATGAAAATGGCCAGATCGTCTTCAACTGGGCGCCCGACGGCAAGCTCGGCTCCGGCATCCTGGGCGGCACCGAACTGGCCGATGCCGCCAATCTCAATACCGGCTACGCGCAAACGCCGCTCACCAGCGGCAGCATGATCACCTACGACCCCAGCGGCTGCGGCGCGCCCACGGGTACGGGCGCCGGCACCACGTGCGGCGGGCAGTATGGCGCCGTCACGAACAAGCTGGTGGCGGGCAACTACACCCTGGTGTTGAACATGCTGAACAGTTCCGAACTGGCCTACGTGCCGGGCGCTACGCCAGTGGCGCTGCCGGGCACCTTGCCGTTGCTGGCCGCTGGCCTGGCGGCGCTGGCCAGCCTGGCGCCACGGCGGCGCCGCTGACGAGGCTGACGAAGCTGAGGCGCCCGCATGGCCTCACGCACGCTTCACTGTCCCGCCGTTGGCGCCACCAGCAAGTCTTGCAGCGGACGGCGCAGCGAGCGCGCACTGGCTGCCGGCCCCGCACCGATGCGCCCAAGGAACACGGCCCGCTCAAACGCCGCCTCCCCCAGCACGGCCTGGCACTGCACGGCCAGTTCCTGCGCCATTTCCTGCATGCCATCGGTGCGTGAAAAAGTACGCCGTTCGCGCACATAGCGGGCAAAGATCAGCGGCGTCAGTTCCGGCTGCAATTGCAGGCCCAGCTGCGTGGCCGTCAGCCAGAAACGCTGCATGGCGCGGCCGGCCGCCACGTAATCGTCGATGTGGCGCGGGGGCGCATCGGCCAGCAGCACGAAATGCGCGGCGCAATACAGGCCCGGCAGCAAGTCCATCTGCAGGCGCGGCGCGAGGATGCCCGCCAGCCAGGTATTGAAAAAATCCACGCGGCGCCAGCTGTGCATGACCCAGCGCATCAGGCGCGCCGTCATCGGGTCGACGCCGAGCGCCTGTTCCGGGATGCGGTCGCTGCTGTAGCGCGCCCCCCATTCGATGACGTCGCGGTGCACCTTGTGCGCTTCGGGCATGGTCAGGCGCAGCTTCGCATTGTCGAACATCAGGCGTGCACAGGCCAGGCGCGCGCGTGCGCCTTCGAACCATTGCACACCGTAATCCGGCGGCAAGCTGGCCGCCAGCGCCGCCTTTTCGCTGGCGCGCAGGCGGCGCGTGCTGAGCCGGCGCCGCTGCACGCTGCGCTGCGGCAGGAAGGCCGCCAGCGGATCGGCCAACATGCCGGGGCTGTCGACAAAGTGCACAGCGAAGGTGGGCAAGGTATCGGGCAGGCCGCCGTGCCGGCGCGCTTCCATGCGCAAGCCATGGCTGCTGGCCGCCAGTGCCATGCTTTCGAGCAAGGCACCCAGCGACAGCTGGCTGGGATGGCCGTCGAGGTCATACACGCAATGGCTGCGCGTATCGAAGCCATGCACGACGACATGGCGCCGGTCCACGACTTCAAAGCGCCACGGCTGCGTGTTGTCGCCACTGGGTGCCCAGCGCGCCTGGTCGAGAATGTTTTCCAGCACAGAATCGATCTGCGCGATCAGCGGTGCTTGCGCCATTTATGCCCCCTGCGCCGCGCGCCGGCGCTTGATGATGGCCATCGCCAGCCGCTGCAGGGGATGACGGTTGCCGCCCGGACGCCAGGTATGCACGAGCTTGTTGCGGTAGGCGTCGAAATGCATGCCGTGCGGTGCCGCCATCACCTTGCCACGTTTCAGCAAGATCTTCAGTGCCTCGGTGGCAGCCGCGCCGGCGCACAGCTGGCAGCCCATGATGGTCGACGGCCCGCGCCGCTGCTTCAGGTTGATGGCCGACGGGTCGACCAGATAGGGGCCGTGCAAGCCGGCCGGCGCCAGTCCGACGAGAAAGCGCAGGGCCTTCTCTTCTTCAGGCAAGTCGCCCCAGCCAAAATACGCTTCGAACGTCATGCCGCCCGGCAGGAAGCTGAGCACGGCCGTGCCCATGCCCAGCGGCGCGGCCGTGATGGCGGGGATGCCCAGACGGGCACAAGTGGCGAAGGTGGCCTGGCGCGCGGGGAAGGCGAAAAAATCCAGGCCGTCCACGTACAGGTCGACACCGGCGAAGAACTCGGCCAGATTGCTGTCGTGTATGCCGTCTGGAAATTGTTTAATCTCAAGTTCCGGATTGATGTCCGTCGCCATCTGCGCCAGCACGGCCACCTTGGGCTGGCCCAGGGTCGATACCATGGCGCCGGCCTGGCGGTTGAAGTTGGCGATATCGAAGGTGTCGAAATCGGCGATGTGGAAAGCGCCGATGCCCAGCCGCGCCAGGGTCAGCAAGTGCACGCCGCCCACGCCACCCATGCCGGCGATGGCCACGCGCTTGCCGCGCAAGCTGTCCTGCTCCGCCTGCGTGACCCAGCCCAGGTTGCGGGCAAATGCCGCGTGATAGGAAAAACCGTCTGTCATGCTCACCTCTTCTGTACGTCTCTTGCGGACGCAAAGGTTTGGACAGGTGAGCCAGGGATAAGTTCCCCAATGACAGACGAAAGCGCTTAGCGCGCCAGGCGCCGCGGCGCCGCTGCAGCTGCCACTGCGCCCACCTTGAACACGCTGACGATCTGCGCCAGTCCCGCTGCCTGCTCGTTCATGGCTTGCGCCGCCGCCGACGCCTGCTCGACGAGGGCCGAGTTTTGCTGCGTCATGTTGTCCATTTCGACGATGGCCTGGTTGATTTGCTCGATACCGGCACTTTGCTCCGCGCTGGCCGAGGAAATCTCGGCCACGATATCGGTCACATGCTGCACACTGGAAACGACTTTTTCCATCGTTTCGCCCGCCAGCGCCACGAGTTTTTCACCGGCGCCCACTTGCTCGGCGGAACTGTCGATCAATTGCTTGATTTCCTTGGCGGCCGCAGCCGAACGCTGCGCCAGATTGCGCACCTCGCTGGCGACGACGGCGAAGCCACGGCCCTGCTCGCCCGCGCGCGCCGCTTCCACGGCCGCATTCAGGGCCAGGATATTCGTCTGGAAGGCGATGCCGTCGATGACGGCGATGATGTCGCCAATCTTTTTCGACGAGGCATTGATGGCGCCCATGGTGTCGACCACCTGGCTCACCACGCCGCCCGCCTGGGTCGCCACTTGCGAGGCAGAAATGGCCAGCTGGTTGGCTTGGCGCGCATTGTCTGCATTCTGGCGCACGGTCGAGGTCATCTCTTCCATGGTCGAGGCCGTCTCTTCCAATGATCCCGCCTGCTGTTCCGTACGCGCCGACAGGTCATGGTTGCCAGAAGCGATTTCTCCCGACGCCGTGGAAATGGCATCGGCATCGTTGCGCACCTGGCTCACCAGATGCGCCAGGTTGTCGCGCATGGCCTTGATCGCCATCAACAGACTGGATGTATCGCCGGGACGCGTGTCGATCTGCGTGGTCAGGTCGCCCTGCGCGATCTGCGCCACGATGGCCGCCGCATAGTCGGGTTCGCCACCGAGCTGGGCCAGGATACGGCGCAGCATCAGGGTCGCCAGGGCGCCCACCACCAGCATCAGCGCGCCGCCGATGGCCAGCAGCACGCCGGCCTGGGCCCAGAACTTGTCGTTGATGTCATCGATATAGGTGGCCGTACCGATCACCCAGTTCCACGGTGCAAATTTCACCACGGCATACATCTTCGCCACGCGCTCCGTCACGCCGGGACGCGTGCCATCGGCCTGCACCAGGGCGATGCGGCTGTTGGCCAGCGCGGCACGGTAGCGGTCGCCCGACTGTTTCATATTCTTTTGCGGCGTACCGATGCGCGAGGCGTTCGGATGCACGTACAGCAAGTCGGTGCTGAAGTCGCGCACAAAATAATACATTTCGTCCTTGACGAAACTGCCGATGGCCAGCTTGGCCTGCTGCTGAGCCTGCTCACGCGTCAGCTTGCCCGACTGTTCCAGCGCATATGCTTTTTCCACCGAGGCATTGGCCAATTCCACCAGCACCGTCAATTGCTCGACCCTTTCGGCCATCATGGTCTGGCGCAAGGAATACAGGGAAAACGAGGCGATGAGGACGATGCCCAGCAAGGTGCTGAAACACAATAAAAGTATACGCGAACGGAGAGTCATGGGAGCCTGGGTAAAGAATAAAATGTGGAATTATAAACAATTTCCATGTGGAAATCTTTTTAAAAAAGCAAAGCGGGCGGCGCTACCAGGCTGATGCCCGGCAGGCACCGCCCGCATATGTCTTGCTAAAGTCTTGCTGAAAGGTCAGGCCAAGGCTTCCTTGGCTGCCTCTTCCGGCGTCAAGCCGTCGTAGAACTGGTCGGTAAACCACTCGACCTGCTCTTCGATGTGGTCCTGCGCCTGCGCCACAGTGGCGCCGCCGGCCACGAGGAAGCCTTCGACCTCGATACACCAGTTGATCAACTCCAGGGTTTCCGGATCAAGTTCTTCTTTCTTAGCCATCGTGCATTCCTTGCTTGTTAAATTGCGATCACATCAATCCGCAGCAGTTTAACAGCATCGGCACCGTGCCGCCCCTGCATTTGACCCATAAAGCTTACTTAAGGGCAACTTTTTTGCGTTCCGGGTACAGTACCACCTGTACATAATTATGCATGTCCAGGTAGCGCTGCGCCGCCAGCTTGACGGCTTGCGGCGTGATGGCGCGCACGCGCTGCGCGTAGCGCAGGATGTGCGCAGGATCGCGGCCCTGCGTTACCGAACCCATCAGTTGGTTCATCCAGTAGTTATTTTCCCGCATGAATTTCTGCTGGCGCGTGATCCAGTTCAGCTTGACCTTTTCCAGGTCGGCCACAGACGGCCCCTCGGCCTTCATCTTGTTGATTTCGGCAAAGGCGGCGGCGATCACCTTGTCCACATTTTCCGGCCCCGTCGGCAAGTTCAGCCCCACCGAATAATGGCCATACGGATGCTGGCCCATGGAAGTGTCAAAGCCGCCGCCATAGATCATGCCCATCTTTTCGCGCAGCACTTCGATGACTTTCAGATTCAGCACTTCGCCCAGCGCCTGCAAGGTCAGCTTTTGCTCATCCGAGTACGCCACGTCGCCATTGAAGGTGATGGAAATCGTGCTTTTGGGCTCGCTACCCATGTAGATATCCTTCTTGACGACCCCCGTCACCGGGCGCATGCCCACGTCGCGGTAGGCATGCGGCACCTCGGCCACGGGCAAGGTGCCCAGGTAGCTGGCGATCAGCGGCTTGATCTTGTCGAGCTCGAAGCTGCCTGCGAAGATGAAGGTCATGTCGCGCGCGCTGGAAAAACGCTGGCGGAAGATTTCCAGCGAGCGGTCCAGGCTCACTTTATCGAAGTCGGCAGCGCGCGGCACGCCATCGACGCGCGGATTGTCGCCAAACATGGCGTGCTGGATGGCATCGTAAAATACGGCTTCCGGCTGCGCCATGCTGTTTTTCGCCAGGTCCTGCTGCTTGCCGATGAAAGATTGATACAGGCCCGCATCCTTGCGCACGTCATGGAAATACAGCGTCACCAGCTGCAACATGGCTTCCACGTCGGCGCTGCTGGATGAGCCGCCAAAGCCTTCGCTCAATTCGCCCAGCGAAGCGCCCACATTGACCGTTTTTCCTGCCAACACTTTCTGCAAGTCCAGCGGCGCCAGGTCTTTCAGACCCATGCTGCCGACCACGGCGCTGGCGTAGCGGGCGTTATAGATATCGGCGTCGCCAAACAGCGACTGGCCGCCGAAGCGCGTCGAGCCCATCAGCACCTGGTCATTCTTGAAATCCGTGGGTTTGAGCAGCACGCGTACGCCATTGCCCAGGGTCAGCTCGGTCACGCCTATGGCGCCATTCAACTTTTCAGCGACGATGCTGCCGCCCGCCGGCGGGCCATCCATCAGCTTGCTGGCCAGCACTTTTTCCGTGCGCGGTTCAACCTTCTGCTGCTCGGCCTTCGCCACGGCATCGAGCAATTGCTGCTGCGTCGGCACGCTGGCGCCCGCTTTCGGCTCGGCGCCCATGAAGACCACCAGTTTCTTTTGCTGGTCAGGGATGACTTTGGCCACCGTCTCGTTGATTTCCTGCAGGGTTACCTGCGGCAAGAGTTCCTGTGCGTACAGCAATTCATTGGCGATGCCGGGGATGGCTTCCTGCTCCAGGAAGTTGCGCGAATACTCGGCCACGAAACCGGCCGAATCGGACTTGTCGCGCTCGCTGTATGCGCGCTCGTAGTTGCGCAGCATGTTCTTGCGTGCGCGGTCCAGCTCATCCTGGCTGAAACCGAAGCGGCGCGCCCGCTCATCTTCCTGCACCAGCGCGTCGACGGCCGGCTGCACGCCGCCCTTGCCCAGCAAGGCATACGCGCTAAACGATTCATAGCCACGCACCAGCTTGCCCATGCTGCTGCCGCCCTGGATGAACGGCGGGTTGGCCTGCTGCGTCAATTCCTGCATGCGCGCGCTGAGCATTTGCCCATACAGGTTTTCGATCATCTGGCGGCGATAGTCGGCAATGGTGACGGGTTCCTGCGCGGCGCGGATCGGGTAGCGGATGAAGACCATGTCATCCGGCGCTTCCTTGTCCGTGATCACCAGCGCTTCCGTTTGCGAGCGCTGCGGCACTTCCGCATACAGGCGCGGACGCGGTTGCAAGGGATTTTTCAGCTTGCCGAAATGCTGGCGTATCATCGCTTCAGCTTGCTTCGGCTCCACGTCGCCGACCACCATCACGGCCATCAGGTCGGGACGGTACCAATCCTTGTAAAAGCGCTTGATGGCTTCCGGCTTGAACGTTTTCAGCACGGATTCCTTGCCGATCGGCATGCGCTGCGCATAGCGCGAACCGTTCAGCAGCTTCGGATACAAGACCTTGTTCATGCGGTCGCTGGCGCCCTTGCCCAGGCGCGCCTCTTCCAGCACGATGCCGCGCTCGCTGTTGATGTCGGCCGGATTGAATTTCAAGCCATGCGCCCAGTCTTCCAGCACCAGAAAACCCTTTTCCAGGTTTTTCTTCTTGTTCGTCGGAATTGGCAGCACGTACACGGTTTCATCGAAACTCGTGTAGGCGTTCAGGTCGGCGCCGAACTTCACGCCGATCGATTGCAAATAGGAAATGAGCTCATTGCGCTTGAAATGCGTGGAGCCGTTGAAGGCCATGTGTTCCGTGAAATGCGCCAGGCCTTGCTGGTCGTCATCTTCCAGGATGGACCCGGCTTTCACCACCAGGCGCAATTCCACTTTCTGCGCGGGACGGGCATTTTTCTTGATGTAATAGGTCAAGCCGTTCGGCAGTTTTCCGACGGTAACTTCTGGTGCCACTGGCAAGGGATCGCTCAAACGGATTTCTGCCTGGGCCATGCAGGCGCACGCCAGCAGGACGGCGCCCGAGATCAGGCGTAATTTACTCAGCTTCATGTATTCTCAACGGTAAGATTCAGTAAGCGTACCTTACACTGAAATCGTCTTTCCGCCATTAAAAACAGCTTAGGAAAACCTGCTTTTCCCAGGCAATTTTGCCGAATGACAAACTCAGCAGTGCCCTGCCTGGTTTTTTCAATTGTGCTAAAGTATTGCCGCCGGTCATGTGGACCGGCACAACAATACGTCTTCGGGGCGGGGTGTGATTCCCCACCGGCGGTAAGACCGGCAACGGTCAAGCCCGCGAGCGCTTGTCAGGTTTCGCCTGGTGAGGTCAGCAGATCTGGTGTGACTCCAGAGCCGACGGTATAGTCCGGATGAAAGAAGATGTGCAGTAAACGCGATGTCCGCTCGACCTGTCGATGCGGCCGGCTGCGTCTATTCGCTTGCCCTGCAGCGTTTTTCGCCTATGCGAGGAGCGTTTCACCATGTTAGTCAACAGCTATACCCTGCTTTCCAACGACCTGGAAGGTCGCATCCAATCCGCCCTGGCCGCCATGCGCGCCGGCATCCCCGTCATCCTGCTCGACGATTTCGACCGTGAAAACGAAGCCGACCTGATTCTGTCTGCCGAGAAACTCACGCATGAAACCATGGCCTTGCTGATCCGCGAATGCAGCGGCATCGTCTGCCTGTGCCTGCCGACGGACGTCGTCAGCGCGCTGGAATTGCCGCCCATGTCGTCCGACAACGGCAGCCGCTATGGCACGCCGTTTACGGTATCGATCGAGGCGCGCGAAGGCGTCACGACGGGCGTGTCGGCCGCCGACAGGGTCACCACCATCCGCGCCGCCATCGCGCCGAATGCCAAGCCAGCCGACCTGGTGCGCCCCGGCCACGTGTTCCCCCTGCGCGCCGCGCCCGGCGGCGTACTCGAGCGCCGTGGCCACACGGAAGGCTCCGTCGACCTGTCGCGCATGGCGGGCCTGAACCCGGCGGCCGTGCTGTGCGAGCTGATGAACCCGGACGGCAGCATGATGCGCGGCGACGCTATCGAGCGCTTCGCCGAGCTGCACGGCATGCCGATCCTGACCATCGAAGAACTGGTGGAATGGCGCAGCACGCGCGAGCAATAACGCTTCAATAACGCTACACGCGGCCACGGCCTTGGGCAGATGCACGTGCCGGTAGACGAGGCCCGCGTCGCCATGGAATTGAACTCGGCGGCGATGCTGCAGGAAGCCTCGCGCGCAGGACTGGGCGTGGCTGAGCGGGCGGAAAGCTACGACGTGTGGCTGGTCATGCATGCCGACCTGAACCGCTCTGCACGCGTGCGCGCGGCGGCCGACGCCATCATTGCCAGCGTGGCGGGCCAATAGCTGGCCACCCGCGCACGGCTGCACGGCTGGACAATCACTTGTATCGAACGCATCCAATGTTAAGATGCCATGATGACCCTATCCGTCTCCCTCATCATCAGCCTGCGCCGCCTGCACCGGGCCACCATGGCCTGGCTGGTCAGCTGGTGGCGCATGCTGCACTTCGCCATTCTCGTGTTTTCGCTGGCCCTGTCGCCATCGAGCTATAACCGCGACAACCGCCCTATCCTCGCGCACCGCCTGGTGACGAACACGGCGCCGAACCTCGTGTGGTTCAGCGTGGCCTGCGCCCTGGTCAGCCTGGTGCTCATCCGCATCGTCGTCGTCAGCGCGCAAAGCTACGGCCTGTCGCGCTATGCGCTGGAAATGGTGGTGCGCGTGCTGGTGCTGGAACTGATCCCGCTGACGGCCGCCCTGTTCGTCGCGCTGCGCCTGACCTTGCCTGACGGCATTGCGTTTGCGCAAATGCGCTCTTCCGGCATGCTCGATACCATGCAGCGCCAGGGCGTCGACCTGCTGCGCCGCGAATACTTTCCGCGCGTCATGTCCGGCATCTTCGCCGTGTGGATGCTGGCCATCGTCAGCTGCGTCACTTCGCTGATCCTCGCCTACCTCACCATCTACGGCTTTACGCCGTGGGCGCTGCAAGGCTACACGCGCGTCGTCGGGCAAATCTTCAATCCGGCCGTGGCCCTGATCCTGATGCTCAAGGTCATCTTCTTCAGCTTTGCCGTGGCCCTGATCCCGCTGGCCTCGTCCTACTATCCGGAAGAGCCGCACGGACGGCGCAACCGCCTGTGGGCCGCGCACGGCCTGTCCGAAATGCTGCGCCTGTTTTCCGTCATCCTGCTGATCGAAGTGGCTTCGCTGATGGGCAATTACTACTGATGCCCCGCCCGCCACCGCCAGCGATCCCCGAACCACCCCTACGAGAGCCAGAATCCATGAGCCAGAGCCAGCCCCCCAATCCCGACCAGACCGACGTCACGGCGCCGGACGCCATCCTTCCCGCCCCGCCGCCCGTGCGCCACGCCGAACTGAAGGCAGCCATCCTGCTCGTCTTCATGTTCGTGCTGGTGGTCGGCTCCGTCGTCTACCTGATGTATGCGCGCGGCGCCTTCGAAGCCACGCAGACGCTGGTGCTGACGACCGACGATTCCGATGGCGTCGGCGTGGGCGCCGACCTGACCTTTTCCGGCTTTCCCATCGGCCGCGTGCAGCGCATCGAACTGGCGCCGGACGGCAAGGCCCGCGTCATTATCGACGTACCGCGCAAAGACGCGCACTGGCTGCGCAGCAGCTCCATCTTCACCCTGGAACGGGGCATCGTGGGCGGTGCCAAGCTGCGCGCCTACAGCGGCATCCTGACGGATCCGCCACTGCCAGACGACGCCACGCGCGACTTGCTGGTGGGCGACATGGCGGCGGAAATTCCCCGCCTGCTGGCCGCCGCGAAGGATTTGCTGAACAATGTGGCCAGCCTGACGGGCACCGATTCCGCCCTCGACGGCACCTTGCGCAATGTGCAGGCCGTCACCGGCAAGCTGAGCGGCCCGGGCGGCGCCATGGGCTTGCTGACGGGCGACGACAAGCAGTCGCGCCTGCTCGTCGAGCGGGCCAACGCCCTGCTGGTCACGGCGGATCAGCTGGCGCGCCGCACGGATGGCCTGGTGGCGAATGCCGACACGCGCGTCTTTGGCGACAAGGGCGTGATGACGGATGCGCAGGCGACCATCGTGCAGCTCAATGCCCTGCTGGCCGACACGCGCAACAGCCTGAAAAAGGTCGACGCCGTGCTGGTCGAGGCGCAAGCCGTGGGTGCCAACGCCAAGGCGGCGACAGCCGACCTGGGCCCGCTGCGCGCCGACGTGGAAAGCAATCTGCGCAAGGTCGAACAGCTGGTCAATGAAATCAACCGCAAATGGCCGTTCAAGCGCAATCCGGAGATCACACTGCCATGAGAAAACGCAATGTCACCTTGTCCGCCCTGGCCGCATTGTTGTGCGCAGCGCTCGCCGCCTGCTCCAGCGGCCCGCCCGTGCCAGACTGGAAAATGAATGCGCAAAGTTCCATCGAGCGGTTTCAAGCGGCTTATTTGAGTGGCAATGCCCTCGTCGAACAGACGGAATTCCGGCGCGCCCGCAACCAGGTGGCCGGCACGGGCAAGCTCGAACTGGTGGCGCGCATCGAACTGCTGCGCTGCGCCGCGCGCGTGGCCAGCCTGGCATTCGAAGACTGCGCCGGCTTTGACGCCCTGCAAGCCGACGCGACAGCCGCCGACCGCGCGTATGCTGCCTGGCTGGCTGGCAAGGGGCAGGCGGCCGACGTCGCCCTGTTGCCGCAAGCGCAGCGGGCGGCAGCCAGCGCCAGCTCGGACACGGCCGCCGCCAGCGCCGTGGCAGCCATCAAGGACCCGCTGTCGCAGCTGGTGGCAGCCGGCGTGCTGCTGCGCTCGGGCCGCGCCACGCCGGAGCTGCTCGACACGGCCGTGGCCACCGCCTCGGATCAGGGCTGGCGTCGTCCGCTGCTGGCCTGGCTGGGCGTACAGCGCCTGCGCGCCGAACAGGCGGGCGACACGCAAGCGGCGCAACGCATCGCGCGGCGCATGGCAATCGTCGAGCAGCCGCTGGCGCCCTGAGCGCGCCGATGGGCGGCCCAGGGCAGGCGGAATCAGGCATAATCGAGCCTGGATGATAGCTATTGCGCGCAGGCAGCGAGGTGTGACGATGCAGTTCGAGGATTTCGACCTTTCCACTCCCGATACCGGCCGGCATGCGGCGGCGCCTGGCGACGATGCGTCGGCCGCCACGGCCGTGCGCCTGCAATACCTGCTCGACAATACGCCCTCCATCATCTATTGCACCGTGCCCAGCGGCGACTTCAAGATGACGTTTGTCAGCAACAATGCCTTGAATGTGCTGGGCTACCAGCCCGAGGAGATGGTGACAGATCCCAATTTCTGGTTCGACCACATCCACCCCGACGATGCGCCCGGCATTTTTTCCAGCCTGGCGCAGATTTTCGTCGAAGGCGCGCGCGCCTACGAATACCGCTTCCGCGTGCGCGACGGCAACTATCTATGGATGCACGACAGCCTGCGCCTGGTGCGCGACGAGCATGGCGTGCCGTTCGAGGTGATCGGCTCGCTGACCGACATCACGGAACGCAAGCGCATGGAAGCGATGCTGCAGGCGCGCGGCGAAGAGCAGCAACTACTGATCAGCAAGCTGCAGGAAGCGCATGACCAGCTGCTGCAATCGGAAAAGATGGCCTCCATCGGCCAGCTGGCGGCCGGCATCGCGCATGAAATCAACAACCCGATCGGCTTCGTCAATTCGAACATGAGTTCGCTGCAAGGCTATGTCGGCACCCTGTTCGACGTCATCGACCAGTATGAAGCGACAATGCGCGAGCCGCTCGATGGCCCGGACCTGGCCGCGCGCGTGGCGCAAGTGCGCGCGCAGGCCGACCTGGCCTTCCTGCAGGACGACATCGGCGACCTGGTGCGCGAATCGATGGATGGCCTCAAACGCGTGCGCGACATCGTGCAGGCGCTGAAGGATTTTTCCCACGTGGGCGAAACGGACTGGCAAGTCGCCAACCTGCATGCGGGCCTGGACAGCACCCTCAATATCGTCGCCAACGAATTGAAATACAAGGCGCGCATCGAGAAACACTATGGCGAGCTGCCGCCGATACTGTGCCTGGCCTCGCAGCTGAACCAGGTCTTCATGAACCTGCTCGTCAACGCGGGCCAGGCCATCAGCAGCCATGGCGTGATCAGCATCCGCACCGGCCACGCCGGCGACTGGGTGTGGGTGGAGATCGGCGACACGGGTGCCGGCATCGCACCCGAGCACCTGCACCGCATCTTTGAACCATTCTTCACCACCAAGGCCGTCGGCAGCGGCACGGGCCTGGGCCTGTCGCTGTCGTACGGCATCGTCAACAAGCACGGCGGACGCATCGAAGTGGCCTCGGAAGTGGGCCGCAGCACGCGCTTTACCGTGCACCTGCCCGTATCGCCGCCGGCGGCCCAGGCAGCATCCTAGCTTTCCCGCCCTAGCATTCCTTCAAGGGCGCATACACGCGGATGCTCAGGCGCCCGCCATTCTTGCTTTCGAAATCGAGCAGCTGGGCGATCACGCGGGCCGTCAGCACGTGTTCGGCCGCCAGCAACATCAGGCCATCGCGGCTGATCAGGTCGCGCGACAGCACCATGCCCGGCTCCAGCTGGCCCGACAGCACGGTCAGGTCGCGCGCCGGCGGCTCCGTCTCGTCCATGATGCTGCGGAAGGCGGCCACCACGGCCGGGTCGTAGCGCTTGCCGACGCTGTCGTAGATCAGGGTGCGGGCCTCGTCGGCGCGCAGGCTGCGCTGCACCATGGCGCCGATCTGCAAGCCGTCGTAGTCCGACGCCAGCGCCAGGATGCGCGCGCCCAGCGGAATGGCCAGGCCCACCATGCCATCGGGAAAGCCGCCACCGTCGAAGCGCTCCAGCTGCGAGCGCAGGATCACGGAGACGGCGCGCAGCTCGTCTAGCGCCATCAGCAATTGTTCGGCGCGCAGCGGATGCTTGCGGAACGCGGCCAGCTGCTCGCCCGTCCAGGCGCTGGCCGGCAGTTCCAGCACATCGTCGCTCAAGCTGAGCTTGCCGATATCCTTGAGCAGGGCCGCGATGAACACGTCGCGCGCTTCCTGCCCTTGCAAGCCCAGCGCCTGCGCCAGCTTGCGCGCCAGTTCCGCCACGCGCCGCGCATGGCCGGCCAGCTTGCCGCCGCGCATCTCGATCAGGTTGGAAAACACCTTGATGGTCGTCACGAACGTGGCCTTCAGGCGCTCGTTGGCCGCCTGTACCTCGTCGTGCGACTGCTTCAGCTGCTGCGTGCGCGTGGCCACCTTCGCTTCCAGGCTGGCGTTGAGCGCCTGCAGCTGCACGTTCTGGCTGGCCGTCAGCGCTTCCAGGCGCCGTTTTTCCTGCTCCAGCGCGCGCCGCTCCAGCGCGTGGCGCACCACCAGCACGATATCGTTCTCGTCCCAGGGCTTGGTCACGTAGCGGTAGATCTCGCCCTGGTTGATGGCGTCGAGGATGGACTGGATGTCGGCATAGCCGGTCAGCAGCAGCCGCATGGTGCCGGGCCAGCGCTGGCGCACCTGGGCCAGGAACTGCGCGCCATCCATGTGCGGCATGCGCATGTCGGAGATGACCAGGTCCACCGTCTCGCTCTCGAGCAGGGCCAGGCCGGCCGCGCCGCTCTCGGCCATCAGCACGCGGTAGCCGTGCGGGCGGAACAGGCGGCGCAGCGACGACAGGATATTCGGTTCGTCGTCGACGCACAGGATGGTCGGTGGCGTCTTCCCGGTGCTGATATTCATGCTGTCCTGTTCAGTCATGGTGCGACGGCCTGAGCCTGGCGCACGGGCAAGGTGATGCGGAAGGTGGTGCCGCGGCCGATGATGCTGCGCACGTCGATGCGGCCGTGATGTTTCTGCACCGTGGTGTAGGCCAGCGACAGGCCCAGCCCCGTGCCCTTGCCGACGGCCTTGGTGGTGAAGAACGGATCGAAGATGCGCGACAGGTGTTCGGGCGCGATGCCGCCGCCCGTGTCCTCGACCTCGATCCACACTTCCGTCGCGTTGTCGCTGCCCGTGCGCAGGGTGATGCATCCGCGCGCCTCGCCCATGGCGTGGGCCGCGTTGACGACCAGGTTCATGATCACCTGGTTCAATTCGGAAGGCTGGCATTCGATATCGGGAATGTCGCCATACTCGCGCACCACGTCGGCCTTGTACTTGATTTCGTTATTCACGATATTGAGCGTGGTATCGATGCCCTGGCGCAAGTCGGCCCAGACCCATTCCTGGTGCGCATCCGTGCGCGAAAAATCCTTCAGATCCTGCACGATGCGGCGCACGCGCGAAATGCCTTCCTTCGATTCGCCCATCAGCATCGGTATGTCGGTGCGCAGGAAATCGAGGTCGATCTGTACCCGCAGCGCGCGCAGGCGCGCCGCCACCACGGGGTCGGCGACGGCCGGCTCGGCTTCCTCGTAGGCGTCGAGCATGCTGAACAGGTCCTCCAGATACCCTTCCAGGGTGCCGACATTCGAAAACACATAGCCAATGGGATTGTTGATCTCGTGCGCCACGCCGGCGGCCAGCTGACCGATCGAGGCCAGTTTTTCCGACTGCAGCAGCTTTTGCTGGGCCAGCGACAGCTTGCTGTTCAATTCCGTCAGGGCCAGGTTGCGCTCGCGCAATTCCAGATCGGCGATCTGGCGCTGGCGGATATCGTCGGCCAGGCGCTCGTTCATGTCGGCCAGCTGGGCCGTGCGCTTGGCCACCAGGTGTTCCAGGTTGTCGTGCGCCTTGCGCAGCGCCAGTTCCGCAAGGCGCCGCTCGCTCACGTCGCGCAGGGTTTCGATGGCGCCCACCAGGCGTCCCTGGCGGTCGCGCAGGGGCGCCGCCGTGAAATGCAGCCAGTGGCCGTCGGGGCCGATATCGGCAAAGAAATCCTCGGCCTCGTAGGCGCCGGGGATCACGGGAGAACGCTTCAGCTTGCCAAGGTAGAGGTCATTTTCGCCGAGCGCGATATCGTCGGCCACCAGCAGATCGGCCAGACAGGCGCGCGGCTGCGGATAAAACGCCTTCCAGTGCTCGCGCGTGCCGACCATCTCGGCGGCCGTAAAACCCAGCAGCTGTTCGCAGGCGCTGTTCCAGTGCGTCACCACGTGGTTCGTATCGATGGCGAAGGTGGCCACGGGATGGCCGTCGAAAAACGCCGATAGCGCGATGGTATCGCCCTGGCGGCGTTCCGGCGTGGCGGGCAGTGCCTGCCCTGCGTCTGTTTCCATGGCCTCTATCCTGTTCATGCCAGCATGATGCGCGACATTTCATCGAAGGTATGTTCGGTTTGCCGCAGCAGCGCCAGCCAGGCTTGCTCGTCCAGGGCCAGGTCACGCCAGACGGCGCCAGACAGGGGCGGCACCAGCGCGTCGTCGATACCGGCCAGGTCGAGCGCAAGGGCGACGGCATTGGCCATGTGCACGGCCAGCGGCAAGCCGCCCGCCTCCAGCCGGTCGATGGCATGGTGCTCGGCCACCGCCTGCTGTATCGCCTCGGGAAATTTCCAGTAGGCGGCCAGGGCGCTGCCCACCTGCGCGTGATCGATGCCGATGACGGCCAGTTCCGCCTCGGCCATCTGGCAGTCATGCGCCTGGCGGTAGCGGCGCACGAGCGCATGCTCGGCCGGGAAGCGCGTCACCAGCACCAGGGTGCCCAGGTCGTGCAGCAGGCCGGCCGTGAATGCCGTCTCGGGATTGATGCCCAGGTGCGGCGCCAGCAGGCGCGCAGCGATGGCCGTGGCCAGCGAATGGCGCCAGAACGCCTGGAAATCGAAGCCGCCGGCCACCGGCGCGAAGCTGCTCGTCAGGGCGCAGGCCGTGACGACGGTGCGGATGCTGTGAAATCCCAGCACGGAAACAGCTTGCGGGATGCTGGTGACCTTCGATTGCATGCCGTAGAACGAGGAGTTGGCGATGCGCAGGGTCTTCGCCGCCAAGGCCTGGTCCAGCTCGATCTTTTGCGCCAGCACATGCACGTCCGTGTCGTCCTGGTCCATGCTCGACAGTAGTTCCAGCACCACCACCGGCAGCGAAGGCAGTTCCTGTATCTGGCGGATGATGTGTTCAAAACTGAGACGTGTCATGCCGCGCCCCCTTGCCGGTAGCGCTGCAGCAGCGCCAGCAGTTCCGCCCCGGGGGAATCGGGCGGCGTGGCGCGGAACAGCACGGCCAGCCGTTCCAGGCGGCGCACCCGTTCCTGCTCGGCATGCGCCTGCGCGGCGGGGTCAATCGCCTCGTCCATGACGACATGGCAACGTTCCACATTGCGCCTGCGCAAGGCCGTCAGGTTCGCCGCCGTCAGGGTGGCGCCCCGGGCCAGCAGCACGGCGCCGCCCGCGTCGTTCAGCGCCTGGGCCAGCACCATGCCTTCCTGCGCCTGCTCCATGGAAATCTCGCGTCCGCTTTCACTCACGCTTTCATTCATATAGCCGCTCCATGACGGCTCAGGGTGACCAGGCTGCCACGCGAGCGCGAATGCAGGCCCATCGGATGGACCGCCACGGCATACGGCTGGCCATCGATGGCGGCCAGGCAAGGCGCGCCCTGCCCGTCGAACAATTGCGGCAAGACGATGGCCGCCTCGTTGCCCAGCAGGGCCGCCCCCCGTTCGAACAGATTGGCCGCCGCCGCGTTGATGAAGGCGATCATGCCATCCTCATCGAGCCCGATTACGGGCAGCGGCAGAAATTGCAGCAATTCGCGCGCGATGCCGAGGCTGACTTCGTCGCGGCTGATCTGGTGCTGCTGCTGTCGCACCAGCGCCTGCATGGCGGCATTGGCCGCCGCCAGCGCCAAGTTGGCGTCGCGCAACTGCGCATTCAGGCGCACATTGTCGTCATCGATGCCCTTCAGGCGAAAGGCTTCGGCGATATGCTCGCGCAGCTGATGGTCGTCCCAGGGCTTGGTGAGGAACTTGAAAATGGCGCCCTCGTTGACGGCGTCCGTGACGGCCTGCAACTCGGTATAGCCCGACAACATGATGCGGATGGTTTGCGGACACAGCAGCTTTGCCTTGCGCAGGAAGTCAGCGCCCAGCATGCCTGGCATGCGCTGGTCCGACACGATCACGTCGACCGCATGGCTGGCCAGCACGTCCAGCCCTTCCTGGCCGCTGCCGGCCGTCAGGATATGGTAGCCATCGCGCCGCAGCAGGCGCTTGAGGGAAGCGAGGATATTCGGCTCGTCATCGACCAGCAACAAGGTGCGCGGCAACGCCGCAGCCTGCTGCCCGGCATGCGCCGCCAGCGCCGCAGTACCCGGCACACCTTGCTCGTCGTGCACATCCATCGGACCATCCTCTCATCGCCACGGCGATATGGGAGCTTGCCTGGAGGGGGAATCTGGCTTGCCTCAAAATTATACGACTAAATATTCCGCTATGGCACTTATCCGGCACTTATCCGCGCCGCGCGGGACACGGCGTGTCGCGGTAAAACACAAAGCCACCCAGGCCGATGGCCTTGGTATCGGCTTTCACGCCATACACCAGCGTGTTCTTGTCCGCCTCGATGCGCAGCAGGTTCTTGTGCAGCACGATTTGCGCGTGCGACAGTTCCAACGAAGGGGTCGGCGCCAGTTGCAAACGCAGTTCGGACGTGGCGCTGTCGTATGCCCAGCGGCCCGGGTTGAAGAAGGCGAAACCGCCATCGAAACGCAGGCTGCCATCCTTGAACTGGGTCAGGCAAATACCGGGAAATTCGCTGGGCGGGTTGTACCAGGTGGCGGCCACGGCGGCATCAAACGGCGTCTTGCCCGGCATCTGCATGCCAGCCGTGTCATTGTTCCCGCCCATGCCGGCGCAAGCGGCCAGCGCCAGCGCGCAAGCCAGTGCGCCTGCGCGCTTGATGAATGTCATTTGCATACCCGTCCCTTGCTTTATAGAAACACGATCTTAGTCCGGGATGGCTGGCCGTTCAAGCGGCCAGCGCACATAAGGCGGATTTAATTGTCCTCGGCCGGCTTCGCCGCCATGGCAGCCGCTTCGCGCAATTTATCTTTTTTACTCTTGCGCGCGCCCTTCACGCCGCCATTCAGCGTATCCGTGACGGCGCTCACGGGCGCGGGCAGTTCCGTCGGCTCGAAACCGGCCACCACTTCGCGCACGATGCGCAAATCGTTGCGGTTTTCGATCAGGCGGAAATGCGCTTCCGTATCGGCCGTCACGAAACTGATGGCCGTGCCGCTTTCGCCGGCGCGGCCCGTGCGGCCGATGCGGTGCGTGTAGTCGACGGCCGAGCGGGGCAAGTCATAGTTGACGACGGCCGGCAAGCCGGCGATGTCGATGCCGCGCGCGGCCACGTCGGTAGCCACCAGCACCTGCAAACGGCACGCCTTGAAGTCGGCCAGCAGCTGGCTGCGCGTGCCCTGGCTGAATTCGCCGTGGAAGGCGCCCACGTGCAGGCCCGCGCGCTGCAGCTTGTCGGCCACGTGTTCGGCCGCGTACTTGGTGGCGACGAAGACCAGCACGCGCTCCCACTGCTGCTGCAGGATCAGGTAGCGCAGCAGCTGTGTGCGGCGCGGCACGTCGACCGTGATGGCGCGCTGCACGATGTCGGGCTTGTCCTGCGGTTCGGACGCCACCTCGATGCGCACTGGTTCCCTGAGCAGGCTGTCGGCCAGCGCCTGCACGCTGTCGGGGAAGGTGGCGGAGAAAAACAGGTTTTGCCGCTGCTGGGGCAACAGCGCCAGGATGGCGTTGATTTCCTCGGCAAAACCCATGTCCAGCAAACGGTCAGCCTCGTCGAGCACGCACAGCGACACGCCACCCAGCTTCACGGCGTTCTGCCGCACCAGATCGAGCAGGCGGCCCGGCGTGGCGACGACGATATCGGCGCCACCGCGCAAGTCCATCATCTGTGGATTGATCGACACGCCGCCGAACAGCACGGAAATCTTCAGTTTGATCGGCAGCGGCTTGGCCAGCGCGTGTACCGTCTGTCCCACCTGCGCCGCCAGTTCGCGCGTGGGCACGAGGATCAGCGCGCGCACCTGGCGCGGGCCGGAAACGGGCGCCATCAGCGCCTGCAGCAGCGGCAGCGCGTAAGCGGCCGTCTTGCCCGAACCGGTCTGGGCCGCGCCCAGCACGTCGCTGCCGCGCAGGATGGCGGGAATGGCGGCCGCCTGGATGGCCGTCGGCGCGGCATAGCCAGCCTTGTCAACGGCACGGACCAGGGCGGGAATCAGACCCAGTGAGGAAAATGGCATAGTGGGCCTTCTTATCTATTCGTAAAGTGAGACCGGCCGCGAATGGCGGCCGGTCGGAATAGCGACAGTATAAGGCAGACAGCTATTGGCGTGGCATTTGCAGCTTCGGATAGCCCGTTTCGTCATAGCCCGGCATGCCGCGGCGGATGGCGTGCGAAAAATCCGCGTCGTCATTCGCGGCCCGCGCGCGCGCCGTGATGTGGCCGCCATCGCGCAGCTGCTGGAAGGTCAAGCCGGGCACCAGGCCCTTGACGTCGAACAGATAGCGGTCCAGGTAGCCCGAGGCCAGCAAGCGGTAGTCGAACGGCAGGCCCGGCACGATGCGGCGCACCATCTCGAAGACGATGGTGGTGCAGTTGGCCGTCAGGGTATGGTAGAACTGCGGCCTGGCCTTCAGCGCTTGCGCTTCGTCCAGGTAGGCCAGAAACAGCGAGCGCATGGCCGCTTTCGGCATCATGACACGGTACAAATGCATCTCCTCGCCCCGCGCATTCGTGCGCACGCGCAGGATGTCGCGCTCGTCGGCGGCGATCAGGCTCATCTCGAAATGCTTGAAAAAGCCGCCGATGGCGGAAAAGCGCTCGCCCTTTTCCTTGCGGATCTCGATGGAAAACGTCAGGAAGCGCCCGTCGGCAAAGCCGAACGAGATCAGCGTGTGCGCAATGTAGGGGCCCGTCCAGTACGACAGCGCCGTGTCCACCGTGCGCAGTTCGTCGAGGTCGTAGCTGCGCTGCTCCCACTTGACCGTATAGTCGTCATCGCTGCGCCAGTCGAAATTGCGCACATTGTCCAGCGTGACGAGATTACCCGCCACCTTGCCCGTGACATTGCGCGCCACATCGTCGGCCCACACGCGCTGCTGTTTCGGCGTAATCAGGCTCCACCACAGGAGCAGCAACATGAAACCGGCCGCATACGGCAGCAGCACGCGCGCATCGCCGCGCATCCACCATAGCGCGATGCTGGCCACGCCCAGCGCGCCCCACAACAGCGCGCCGATGGCTTGCGACGCCGTGCCGCCGGACAGCTGGTACCACAGCGCCAGCGCGCCCCACAATGCGGTCAACAGGAGAATCAGGGAAACGGCCATTTTGCCGATACTGCCCAGCACGCAGCGGGCACGCAGTGATAAGAAAGTCATGCCCTGATTATAAGGGCAAGCGCTGGAACAGGTGAGTTCAGGCAAGTATCGCGGCACAGGCCGCAGCGGCAAAAACATTGCTTGCCTGATAATTTATTTCATGAGAGCATGCTGTGCAAATAAAATGTATAGACAAGGCGCCCTGTCACGGCAACGCTGCCTTGGCCACTCCAGGAGATACCTTGCAGCCCCCTTCCCTCTACGCCCTCGCCGGCAGCTTCAACTCCCTCTTCATCGTCGTCAGCCTGTTTGGACTGTGGTCGCAGCTGCAAAAAATCTGGCAGCGCAAGCGCA
This sequence comes from Janthinobacterium leeuwenhoeki, assembly GCF_051380795.1. Taxonomy (NCBI): domain Bacteria; kingdom Pseudomonadati; phylum Pseudomonadota; class Betaproteobacteria; order Burkholderiales; family Oxalobacteraceae; genus Janthinobacterium; species Janthinobacterium leeuwenhoeki. Next base: position 50,079 of record NZ_JBNYXT010000015.1, on the reverse strand, counting down.
ATGCCGGGGTCGGCGCCGGCAAGACGACGGACATCTTGTCGCTCAACCAGTTCAGCGTCAGCTTTCTCGCGTATTGCGCGTTCTTTGTGTACGGCTATTCGATCACGCCGTTCAACCATTACATCGTCTGGCCCCGCCTGATCGCTGCGCTGATCGCACTGGGCATCCTGTATGAAATCGACCGCGACCGCCGCAGCGTGGCATCGCGCAATGCGCTGCCGGCCTGCGTCAGCGCCACGACCAAGCTGATCATCATGTGGCTGTTCCGCTGGGAGAAAACCAGCCCCGCCGCGCAAATCAAACGGCGGGCGCTGGCCTGAGGCTAGAATGGCGGTACAACCACCGTTTGAAAGCGCCGCCATGCATGCTCCCATCCCTATCCTGCGCAGCTTTTCCGAAGCCAAGGCGCGCGAGTTCTACCTCGATTTTCTCGGTTTCACGCTGGACTGGGAACACCGCTTTGTGCCCACGGCGCCACTGTACCTGCAGGTGACGCGGGACCAGCTGGTGCTGCATCTGTCCGAGCACTACGGCGACGCCACGCCCGGTGCTGCGCTGCTGATCCCCGTCGACGACATCGACGCCCTGCACGCGGAGCTGCAGGCCAAGGATTACCCGTATGCGCGGCCCGGCATCCGCGACGAGGACTGGGGCCGCATTCTGGAAGTGGCGGATCCGTTCGGCAACCGGCTGCGCTTCTGGCAGCGTAGCGAATAACGCTTACTGACCGCTCAGGGCGCGCATTTCCCCATACAAGTTCACCTTGCCCTCGAAGCCGATGCCGACCAGGTCCGGCATGGTGATGTGGCCGTTTTCCACGCGCACGCCATCGGGGAAGCCGCCGAACGGTTGAAACAAATCCGGATACGATTCATTGCCGCCCCGGCCCAGGCCCGCCGCGATATGTCGCTGGCACCGGCCGACCTGTACGCCGACTACTCCAGCCGCCACCAGCTGCCACCAGCTGCCCACCAAAGTGCGCGCTTTTATCAATTTTCTCAGCCAGCAGTTGCAGCCGGAAGCGGCCACGGCAGCCGAATCAGGTTAAACTACAATATTGCGATATGGCAATATTATGAAGGAGTAAGTTTTGCTAGTCATACTCGGATTTCTCGTCGTGCTGTTTTCCGTCTTCGGCGGCTTCGCCTTGCAGGGTGGCCACCTGGCGGCCCTGTTCCAGCCGCTGGAACTGCTGATGATCGGCGGCGCCGCGCTGGGCACCTTCTTTGTGGGCAACGACGCCAAGGCCATCCGCGCCACGTTCGCCGCCCTGCCCACCCTGTTCCACAGTTCGCAATACACAAAGGCGCGCTATATGGAACTGATGGGACTGATGTATGAAATCCTCAGCAAGATCCGCAAGGAAGGCTTGATGGCGGTCGAGGACGATATCGACGATCCGTACCGCAGCGCCATCTTCGTAAAATACCCGTACACGCTCGGTGACGAGCACATCCTGGAATTCATCACCGATTACCTGCGCCTGATGGTGTCGGGCAATATGGACGCTTACCAGATCGAAAACCTGATGGATAATGAGATCGAGACGCACCACGAAGATGCGGAAATGCCGATCCAGACGATTTCGCAGCTGGCCGACGCCATGCCCGCCTTCGGCATCGTGGCCGCCGTGATGGGCGTGGTGCATACCATGGCGTCCGTCGGCTTGCCGCCGGCCGAGCTGGGCGTGCTGATCGCCCAGGCGCTGGTGGGCACCTTCATCGGCATTTTGCTGGCCTACGGCTTCATCGCGCCGCTGGCCAGCTTGCTGCGCCGCAAGCACCATGAAACGGCGAAGATGTACCAGTGCGTGAAAGTGACCATATTGGCCAGCCTGAACGGCTATGCGCCGGCGCTGGCCGTGGAATTCGGCCGCAAGGTCATTTCCGCCACGGAACGCCCTTCGTTCAGCGAACTGGAAAACCACGTGCGCCAGGTGCGCACGAAGAATTGATCCGGCCTGTGCCACGTGCTCGGCGCCTCAGGCTTCCGGCGCCGTCCAGACCAGGTTCCACAGGTGGCCATCGATATCCTCGAAGCCCGGGTCATACATGAAGCCATGGTCCTCGGGCGGATGCGGTATGCGGCCACCTGTGGCGGCGGCACCGGAGACGACAGTGCGCTCCTGGCAGGTTGCGGTTCTTGACTGCTTGCGCCTCGAAGCGGCCCTTCAATGGAGCGAATGTATTCGACGGCGCTACCTGCTGTTCGCCTCTTCATCCGCAACGATCTTGGAGAGCGGTGGAACATAGGCCTCAGCACGCTCCTCGTCACTTACTGCGCCCGGTAAAATCGGATATAGCTGCGTCTTACCAGTTTCCTTCACGAACTGAGACTGCGTGCCATACCATTGAGGTAATTTTTTCCATATCATGTATCGATCCAAAGCCGCCGCTGCTAACCATTTTGGAGCTGGATGTAAAGGGTCGAGCCGAGCAGAAATTGTTGCCAAAGAAAAGGCCAACTTGATCTCTTCGGCGCTGCTGCCATGCTGAAAGATCAGGCCTGCATTGTAAAAATCCTCTGCGGTCTTGATCTGCCCTTCCCGAAGCATCTGCGTTACTTTCATTGCTCGTTCTTTATCGCGTAAATCGACTGCTGCCCAATCAATTTTTGCAGAAGAACGCTCCGATTGATCGTTCCTTGCCATGACCTTTAATTCTTCATTCGCGGTAGGCTGAGCATTGGCAGAAAATGATGCAAGGCTGAAAATAACTGCAAAGACCTTCTTCAATTCGGTGTCTCCAAAAATGATCAGGGGGGCCATCGAATCACACTGTATCGATAACGCTCGGACGGCCGCTTCTGGCCGCTAGCGTACTGATAGTTGGTGCCGAACAATGTAGCTCTTCAAAAGGGCGTGCTGTTCATCGGTCAAAACTCGCTGAGGCACCGGCATTGCACCATCAGCCTGCACAAACAGATAACCTGTAGGGTATTGATAAACAGCCACAACTTCACTCCAGGGGACGATTAACTCTCCCTGCTTCGAACTCCGGACAATCCCTGCATCGTCAAAATGGAAGCCACACGAACCGACCTTTAAGACCTTGAACAGAAATATTGGCGGCACAAATAGAAACAGACAACTCCGCAGAATTAGGATGTCTAGCAAGCTTATCTTTTTTCCCTGTCTAATTTTGCGACGTGCTACTTCAGCAAGCACGTGGGAGGAAACTATCTTCAGGTATTCACCCAGCCGGTAGCTAACATGAAAGCTTAGCGAGGCAATTGGAGGTTCGGATGTCTGCACTTGGATATTCCTATCTCTATTTCCGTTCTTGGCAAATTCCGGATACTCCCCGGAACTGGAGTCTAAATATCGTAGCCTAAAATGTCGCCACGCCTGGGCAGCTCGAGTGGGTGCTTCTTCTTTGTCAGCACTATGACATTGGGGTTAATCGCACCGGATTTCTCCTGTTTGACGACCTGTGTGGCTACCTCCCGCGGACGCGGGGGCAATTGGGGCGGACGCGGAAAAAAAGACATAAAACTCCTGGGTGCAATATCACAATTAAGGCAAGTTACGGCGTAAATGCAGATAATTATTGTTTTTTCAAGTGCACTCTGTATATTTTTAGTGACTGCTTTTGGCCGATTGCCGTTGTTGCCAGGTGCCGCTCCACAGCGGTCGGTCCGCGACGACCCGTTAAAACATCGGTAGGTGACAACTTCTTCAAATTAAGTAGTTACAAAGAACGGCACTCAATGGAGTGGCCTTAGTGTGGGATTGGTGCAGTAATGCAGTCTTGAAATGTAGGTGTACGGCCGGGCTTCATCGTGTAGAGGAAATCTGCCGGAAGGTTTGTGATTGTCTTCGTTTCTCCGGCTTGGAGTTGGAAAGAAGGCACCGCTTTTGAGTAGCGGCATGTCCTTTCTTTAATTCCGTCTGCCAGCAAATTTTCCTGACAAAGCGAGCTTAGAATCAGGTAGTGGCAAGCTTGGCTAGATTTGCGGCCACAGGAAAATATCGTCGTCGCTGCACCTGCCCGGGTAACGGTAGTCATAGACTGCGCCTGCGAATCCACAGCCGCTATGCCCATGTTCGCTAATGCAGAAAATGCCGCGAAGCTCGCAGCCAAAATGATTCTTTTCATCGCGTTCCTAAAGATGCTTTACGTGAAACCGAAGTAGGAAGATCACCAAATTGACCGAAATTAAATCGTTGCTAGGTTTTGCTGCATATTTTTGCATTGCATGTGCGAACTGTAGAAGCCAGGCCTTGGCCCCAATCAATCGCCACTCCTTGGCGTCATCGTCGCGGTCATAGAAGAAAACGAGCTCACGCCACTCACGCTGAGTCATTTCATTTATTTCGCTACTCGGCATGTCTTTCCCCATCGTGTTCTAAACGTCAGCTCTTGGCCGATAGCGAAAGGTCGGAATGGCTCAGCGCACGAAACTGTTGCCCTCATGGCTGGCAAGAGGTTTTGTTCGGCGCGCCAAGTCTTCTCTCTGCTATTGGGTCTCCCTGCCATTTAAGGGATCGGCGCCGTCTCATCCGGGCAGCTGACCTCGTCCTCTGGCGTATATAAAGTCATCGGCACGCGCTGGCCGTCGACTTCCAGTTCGCGCACTTTCGGCGGCACCAGCTGGAATTGGCCGGCCTGCAGCTTCTCGCGCAGGGGCTTGCAGCGCAGGGCATCCGTGGGGATTTGCCCGCGCGCCGACCAGCTGCCGTCTTCCTTTTCCGCCAGCAATACCGACGAGGCGCGCGGATCATTGCTGATCAGCAGCACGTCCTGCTTGCCATCGCCATCGAAATCGAGCAGATACGCGTCGCACTGCGGCCCTGCCCGCTTCAAACAGGCGGGCAAGCGCCAGGCCGGGCTCACTTGCGTCCAGTCCTGGCGCAGGAAACTGTCCGGCAACTTCGCCGTGGCCGGACGCAGGGTCAGGTTGATCGACACGTCGCTCAGCGCGCCCGTCTCGTCGAGGCGGTTCTGGCGCTTGAGCATGGCCTCGGCGCGGGCCCGCACGACAGCTGCGTCGGCGCCCGTCGTGCGTGTGCTCAATTCCTGCAAGGCCGCCTGGCCGTAGCGGGCGCCCTGGAAGCGCAGGTATTCGAAATCGAACTTGTCCACGCCAACCTTGCCGCTGTCCAGGCGCGCCATCTGGCTGGCCACGGAAATGCGCGCCGGGTCGGCCAGCGGCGAGAACAGCGCAAACAGCACCAGCAGGGTGACAAAGGCAGTGGCCACGTTGACGTTGGCGATCAGGTGCAGCCAGTCGCCATACTTGCTGGCCGCCCAGGCATAGCCGGCGGCGTAGCAGGTGGCGACCAGCAGGCAGGCGCAAGCGATCAGGCGATCGGCCGTCCAGCCATGCGACATCACGCGCAGGGTCAGCGCATAGATGGCGATGCCCACCACCCACGGCAGCAGCAGGCAGGCCAGGCGCGTACCCAGGCGGATGCCGCGCGCCACGCCATGGCCCACTTCGCCATTCTGGAAAGCGGCATTGATCAGCACCACCAGCACGCCGGCCATGCCCAGTAGCACGGACGCCGCATGGCGCGTGGCCCACAGGCGCTCGAAGCCGATGAAGGGCAAGGTCAGCAGGAAACCGGAGACGAGCACGGCGGCGATCGGCATCAGCCACGACAGCAGCACCAGCAGCAAAGTACGGATGCCGCGCACGATGGACGGACGCACGTCGGTGATGTGGATGGCGAACGAAAAGGCGAAGCAGATGACAGGAATCACGAACCAGGCCTGGCCCAGCAGTTTTTTCAGGAAACTCAGTTTGATCAGCAGGAACAGCTGCCCGCCCAGCCACAGCACCAGCCACAGGCCCAGCACGAACAGCAGGGAAAACAGTAATTGAATACCCAGCTTCCAGGCGATTTCAAAATACGTGGGATAGCGGGCGATGCGCTGGCCATCCTGGGCGCTGGCCAGCACCAGCGCGTGGGCGATATACATGCCCACCACGCAAAAACCGAACAGTTGGGCGGAAATGACGCGCAGCGGTGCGCCCGGCTTGTAATTGCCCCAGATGACGTGCTCGGTGCCGCGCGCCACGTCATGCCACGCCAGCACGGCCATCACGACGGCCGCACCCGCCATCCACAGCACGATGCGCTTGAGCGACATATGGCCCAGGCTGGAGACCAGCAGGATGGGCAACAGCAAACTGGTCAGCATCAACGGGCCCAGCAGATAGGCTTCCGTGGCGGGCCACACCTTGTCTTGCGCCGTGCTGTACAGCCAGTACAGCAGCAAGCCTTGCAGCAGGCCCGTCACCAGGCGCGTCACCGCGATGCGCGGCGCCACCACCGGATCGAGCAACGCCATGTTTTTTCCTGCGCCATCCTGCTGCATAGTCATCCTCTTAATAGTCGTTCATTGCAGTCATTGCTGCACTGCGAGCACGGCCATTATTGCATTTCGTTATCGTCATCTCAACAGCGATTCGCGCGCATGCCCTTCCCGCCCACCCTCGGAGCGGCGCAATGGCAAGCTTTGCGCCAGGCCCCAGGCCAGTTCCGGCACGATGAACAGCCGAAGCGCGGCTGCGGGTCCAGCATGCGCAGCACCGACCAGACCATCACCACGCTGCCCAGCAAGCTGCTGATCAGCAAATGAAACGGCACGAAGAGGGGCAACGGCACGCCGCCCAGGCCCACGTTGAGGTCACAACGGACAACTTGGCAACTCCTGTCGATTGACGCAGTTGCGCGGCGGCTGGCGCCGCAGGCGGCCGCCTGTCCATTGCGCGGGGATGCCGATGCAGCGCGCTAAATAACTGGCGCTGTTGCCGGGCGCGGGCGGCGCGCAAGTTCCCCTGAAAAACAAAAAACCGCCTGTGCGACGCAGCAGGCGGTTTTGACGTAGGGCAGAGCCGGAATTACTTGGCGGCCTTGCGGCGGCGCAGGAAACCCATCAGGCCCAGGCCGGCCAGCAGCATGGCGTAGGTTTCCGGTTCCGGCACGGCGGCCATCACGGAAACATTGTCGATCACGGCGCCCGAGTACTTGTCGAACGGCGTGCCGGCCTTGGCGGCGCTGGCAAATGACAGGGTCGCCAGGCCGTTGGAAGCGGCCGTGAAACTCAGCGTGTTGCTGTACAAGGTGTTCGAGGCGGCAGCCGTCGAGTAGAAATTGCCTGCCACGCCACCGAAGCTGACCGCCACGCCCTGGCCTGCGGGGCCGCCGGAATTGCGTGCCATGTCAAAGCTCAGGTTATACGTCTGGCCGGCAACGACATTGAAACTTTGCGACAGGAAACCCGGACCAGGTGTGCCCAGCATATCGATGCTGTAGCCATTGATGGCGTTATACGCATTGCGGATCAGGTCGACGGAACTGGCGCCCACGGTCCAGCCCGTGATGGCCGACGAACCGCTGTTGACGACTTTAAAGCCGCTGTTGAAAGTGTAGCCGGCAGCGACCGTTTCAAAATTGCCGTTCGTGATCAGGTTGACGGGGCTGGCGCTGGCGCTGCCTGCTGCAAACAGAGCGACAACTGCTGCGATGGTGGCGATTTTCATGATCTGATTTCCTTGCTCTATTGATATTAAAGTTACCTTGAGTGAAATCATATCTCAGCCATGATGAAAATCAAAGAACTTTGCAAAAATATATTTAACGTGGACAATATGCAACGTTTTCCAGCGCACTTCCCCTCCCGGAGGAGAACAGTTCAATCGAGTTCCTGGCGCGCCACCAAGATGCCATCCGCATCGGCGTAGATCCAGTCGCCCGGATGCACGGTCACGCCGCTGATCTGCACGCGCACGTCGCGCTGGCCGGCGCCCGTCTTGTTGCTCTTGCGCGGATGCGTGGCCAGGGCGCGCACGCCGATCTGGCAGACATTGAGTTCCTCGCTGTCGCGGATGCAGCCATCGACGACGATGCCGGCCCAGCCGTTGCTTTCGGCCAGCACGCCCAGCTGGCCGCCCACCAGCGCGCGGCGCAGGCTGCCGCCGCCATCGATCACCAGCACATGGCCCTGGCCCGGCGTTTCCAGGGTGCTGCGCACGAGCGCATTGTCTTCGAACACGTGCAAGGTGGTGGCAGGGCCGCTGAAACGCACGCGCTGGCCAAAGGCGCGGTACACAGGCGGCAGCACGGCCAGGGTGCCATCGTCCAGCATGGCTGCATAGTCGTCGCACAGGTCGGTGGTGGCAAAGGTCATGGGGATTCCTTTCGTGGCAGATGGCAACGATTCTATGCCTTTTGCAGCGCCGCCGCGCGTGTTTTGCCGCCCACGCCCACGGCCGTGGCAATCGCCAGTGCCTGGAACACGCCGATGAAGACGAACAGCAGGGCCGGATGGTCGCCATCCATCAGCGCGCCAAAGAACAGGGGCCCGACGGCCAGGCCGCTGTCGAGGCCGGAATACACGACGCCATACACGCGCCCGGTGGCGTTCTTCGGTGCGGCCGCGCGTATCATCAGGTCGCGCGACGGCCCCGCCACACCCGACGTCAGGCCGATGGCGCCCATCAGCACCACCGCGCCCCAGGCCGGCACGACAGCCATGGCCAGCAGCACGGCCAGCAGCGCGGCGGCGGAAAAGGCGATCGCCACGTTGCGGTCCGGCTGCTTGCTGCGCGCGCCCACCACGCCGCCGGCCAGCATGCCCACGGCCGAGGCCAGCATATAGGCCGTGTAGGCGCTGGTGGCCAGCGCCAGGCTCATGCCGTACAGCTTGACCAGGGCTACGCTGGCAAAACTCTGTATGCCGCCCAGGGCGATGGCGGTAATGAAGAAGAAGGCAAAGCACATCCATACGGCGGGCAGGCGCAAGAAATCGAGCGTGCCTTCACCGCCGGCCGCCTGGCCCGGCGCGGCCTTTTTCAACGGCTCGGGACGGATGGCGTGGCGGTTCAGGAACAGGATCAGCAAGACGCCAAACGGCAGCACGGCCGCGCATTGCAGCGCCACCCGCCAGTCATACTGGGTAGCCACATAGGTCATGAACAGGGGCGCCAGGGCCCAGCCGATATTGCCGCTGATGCCATGCACGGAAAAACCGTAGGCCACGCGGGCCGCCGAAACGCGCTGGTTGAGGATGGTGTAGTCGGCCGGATGGAACACGCTGTTGCCCATGCCTGCCAGCATGGCGCCCAGCATCAGCGCCGCATAGCTGTGCGCGGTGGACAGGGCCAGCGCCGACACGCCCAGCAAGAAAATACCGGAAAACAACACGGCGCGGGCGCCGAAGCGGTCGACGACAAAGCCGGCCAGTGCCTGCCCAACGCCCGAGATGATGAAGAACACCGTCATCAGCAGGCCCAGCTCCGCATACGACAGGTCGAAGGCGGGTTTCAGCCAGACGAACAGGGCCGCGAGGATCAAATGATAAAAGTGCGACACGCCATGCGCCAGCCCCACCAGGGCAATGACGCGCGCATCGCTGCGTAATGTTGGGGGCAGCGGCGGTGGCAAGTGCCTTGCCGAGTTGGTTGTTATCATGTCATACCCTGTCTTATACTGGTAAAGCTCAAGTGTATGCAAAATACCATCGTCTGTTTTCCGACAGTACGACATAATTTATCGAATTAAGGCCAAGCTGATGGGTGTACCTATCCTCCACCATACCCGCATGTGTCCGCCACGGGAAGCGCCCAGCGCGACCATTCCCGTGACCATGATCGCGCGCGACCTGCAACCCGATGAATTCTTGTTACCGCACAGCCATCCCTGGGGCCAGGTCACGATGGCGCTCGAAGGCGTGCTGCGCATCACCGCCAACAACAGCAGCTGGGTGCTGCCGCCCATGCGCGCCATCTGGATCGCGCCCAACGTGGAGCATGCCGTCACGATCCTGGAAAAAACCCGCTTGCGCCCCCTGTGCATCCATGCCGCGCGCGCACCGTTCGCCGGCCAGGACTGCAAGGTGCTGGAAGTATCGAACCTGCTGCGCCAGCTGATCATGGCGCTGGAACAGCTGGACCCGGGACAGGAACCGGCGCGCGAGGCGCTGCTGGCCGAACTGATCCTCGATGAATTGAAACGCTCGGCCACGCGCCCCATCCGCGTGCCCTTGCCCAGCGACAAGCGCCTGAAAACCCTGTGCGACAGCCTGATCGAGAAACCGGGTTCGCACCAGACCCTGGAACACTGGGCGCAGCAGGTCGGCGCCTCGGAGCGTACCCTGGCGCGGCTGTTCGAACGGGAGTTGGGCATGAGTTTTGGCCAGTGGCGCCAGCAGGTGCGCCTGGCGCACGCGGCGCCCCTGATCGCGCGCGGCGTGCCGCTGTCGCAGGTGGCCGAAGAACTGGGCTACGCCAGCCAGTCGGCCTTTTCCGCCATGTTCAAGAAGACCTTCGGCAGTTCACCATCGGCCTTCTTTGCCCAGGGCGAGCGTCCTTAGGCCATGAAGTCGAACAAGGAGTACTTGCCCGTATAACCAGGAAGGGCCGAGTTCGCTCCCATCTGTTCCTGCGCCGAGTACGCTTTCACCAGCGCCTGCGCCTGCGCCGTCAGCGCCTTGGCCAGCACGGCTTTCTTGTTGGTGAGCGTCGTGATGTCCTTGCCGACCGTCTGCACTTCCTTGCGGATGATGCTCGTTTCGCCCGTCAGCTCGCCGATCTTGCTGGCGAACTGGTCCGCCACACCCTTGCCGTTATTCGTGAACAGCTTGCTGACGGCGTCCGGATCGGCCGCGATGGCGGCCTTGAGCTTTTTATCGTCGAGCACCAGCTCGCCGCTCTTGCCCAGGGTCACGCCGGCGCTGCCCAGCACCGACGACGGCACGCCCGTGCTGGCCGTGCGCAGCACTTGCTCCATCTGCGAACGCACCTGGCCCAGTGCCGTGTCGGACTTCAAGTCGCCCTGCTGCAAGCTCTGCAGCTTGCTGTTGAGTTCATTGTAGGCCGTGACGAAGCTGGCCACATTGCTGGCGATCTGGCTGCTGTCCTTGGCGATGACGAGGTCGGTCGTGCCCTTTTTCTTCAATTCGATGGTGGCGCCCTCGATGGCCGTCGTCAGCGTATTCGTGGCGCTCTTGATGTCCTTGCCGTCGACGGTCAGCAGCGCGTCCTGCGCGGCGGCCGTCTGCTGCATGCCCTTGCCGGCGCCGGGCGCATAACTGAGCAGGTTGCTGACGGCCGCGTCACCGGCCACGCTGATGCGCATGCTGCTGTCGGCGCCACTCTTGCCGTTCAAGGCCAGCGAATAGCCATCGGGGCCCTTCACCACGCTGGCGTCGATGCCCTGCTGCTTGAGCGCGGCAGCGATGCCGTCGAGGCTATTATTGCTGCTGTCTATCGTCAGCGAAATGATCTTGCCGCTGCCCGGCGTAAATTGCTTGCCGTCGGCCGTACCCACTTCGATTTTCACCAGCGCCGGCGCACCCGTGCCGATGGCCGCGCTCGACGACTTTTGCGCGCCGCTGAGCAAGGTCTGCCCCTGCGCCAACTGTTTGACGTTCAGTTCATGGCTGCCGCTGGCGGCCTTGTCGGTGGTGGTGGCGCTCAGCACATCCTTGGCGCTCGACGTGGCCGATGTCGCCAGGCCGCTGCCGGCCATGTTCTTGGCCACGGTCTGGAATTTTGCCAGCGCCGATTGCAGCTGGCCCAGGCCCGAGAATTTGGCCTGGTCGCGCGCCAGGCTGGCATTGAGCTTGACGACGCCCGTGTTTTGCGACTGCATCTGGCGCTCCACCTTCGCATACACATCGGCCGATATATTGCCCTGCGTCGTCTGCTGCGTGTTGTTGGTGTAGGCCCTGCTGTTGATGGTCGAATTAAACATGGTAGGCGTTCCCGTCAAGTGTTAGGTCATGGCACACGGTTCAAATCCTGACCGTGCTGCGCTCGAAAAGGACGGCAGGCGCGCGTGGCGCGGCGGCGTCCCTCTTCTGGTTGATAATTATGCAGTATTACCGAAATATCAAAACAGCGAACAGAGCAGGTTTTTCCTGACTGCAAACCCATATGCACCATTTTAGCGCATTTGACCCGCCGCTTATCTTCGGGCTTGCCTCAGCGCATGAATTTCGAGATGGCACTGCTGACGGCCATGTCCAGCTGCAGGAACGTGAGTCCCACCTTGAAACCGGCACTGCTGAAAATGCAGTGCGAGACGGACACGCGCGCCTCGATGATGTGCGCCGAGCCATCGTAAAACAACTCGAACAGCACCTTGCCCTGCTTGCCTGTCGGCACCGGTTCCGCGATGACGGCCGCCATGCCGCCCGGCCCCACATCGAGGGTGCGCGCCGCCACGGGGCCCGCGCCATCGATTACCAACATTGCCTTGGCACGCAAAATCTTGCGTGCGCCCTGCCTTTGCTCAACTGACACTGTATTCCGCTTCTCTATCAATTCATTGTCGATGCGGATTCATGGGGTGAATCCATCGGACAAATATTATAGTTCTAAACGGAAATTCTGTTTGACTTGTCTCAAGCTTGGCATTTAAACCATACCAACTTTTACTCCAGGTCGCGCAGCTTGTTGAACGCTTCGTCAATGCGCTCGACGCCGATGACCTTGAGGCCTTCGATGGCTTGCTTGGGCAGATTGGACTTGGGTACCACAGCCAGGGTAAAGCCCAGCTTGGCCGCTTCGCGCAAGCGCTCCTGGCCGCGTGGCGCGGGACGGATTTCGCCCGCCAGTCCCACTTCGCCAAACACCACGAGTCCCCGCGGCAGGGGCTTGTTGCGCATCGACGAGTTAATCGCCAGCAACACGGCCAGGTCGGCCGCCGGCTCCGTGATCTTGACGCCGCCGACGGCATTGATAAAGACGTCCTGGTCGAAGGCGGCGATGCCCGCGTGGCGGTGCGCCACGGCCAGCAGCATGGCCAGGCGGTTCTGCTCCAGGCCGACGGACAGCCGGCGCGCGTTGGGCAAGTGACTGGTGTCGACCAGGGCCTGGATTTCCACCAGCAGCGGGCGCGTGCCTTCCTGCGTCACCATCACGCAGGAGCCGGGCACCTGGTTGTCGTGCTGCGACAGGAACAGGGCGGACGGGTTCGACACCCCTTTCAGCCCCTTTTCCGTCATGGCAAACACGCCCAGTTCATTGACGGCGCCGAAACGGTTCTTGATGGCGCGCACGAGGCGGAAGCTGGAATGGGCATCGCCCTCGAAATACAGCACCGTGTCGACGATGTGCTCGAGCACGCGGGGGCCGGCCAGCGCGCCCTCTTTCGTCACGTGGCCCACCAGAATGATGGTCACGCCCGTCTGCTTGGCCGCCCGCGTCAACTGCGCCGCGCATTCGCGCACTTGCGCCACGGAACCGGGCGCCGAGCTGAGGGCGTCCGAATACACGGTCTGGATGGAGTCGATCACCACCACTTCCGGCTTCAGGTCGTGCAAGGTGGAGAGGATCTTTTCCAGCTGGATCTCGGCCTGCAATTTGAGTTCCTTGGCGTCGATGACGAGGCGCTTGGCGCGCAGGGCGATTTGCGCGCCCGATTCCTCGCCGCTGACGTACAGCACGCGCTTGTGATGCGACATATTGGCCAGCGCCTGCAGCAGCAGGGTCGACTTGCCGATGCCGGGGTCGCCGCCGATCAGCACCACGCCGCCGGCCACCATGCCGCCGCCCAGCACGCGGTCAAATTCCTCGATGCCCGTGCCGAAGCGGGGCACGTCGATGGCGTCGATATCGTCAAGCGACAGCACGGGCGCCGTCTGCGCCAGCGACATGTGCTGCGGGTTCGAATAGCGGTTGTTGCCGCCCGTCTCGGGCAGGGTTTCCACCATGGTATTCCACTGGTTGCACGAGGTGCATTGCCCCATCCATTTATTACTGATGGCGCCGCAATCGCTGCAGGTGTAGATGGTCTTGACTTTTGCCATGGTGTACTTTGCCCGGGTAAGGAATAATGCTGTTTATATATACAGTGGATTCACAGTATATACAAATCGCCGCCCGCGGTCACGCCTCGTTCACGGGCACGCGCGGCGCCAGTGCGCACATCAGCTCGTAGCCGATGGTGCCGGCGGCCAGGGCCACCTCGTCAATCGGCAGGCCCTGGCCCCACAAGATGACGGCACTGCCGACTTTTGCGCCCGGCACCTGCGTCAGGTCGACCATCAGCATGTCCATCGACACCCTGCCGATGAGGCTAGTGCGCACGCCGTCGACCAGCACGGGCGTGCCTTCGGGCGCATGGCGCGGGTAGCCATCCGCATAGCCGCAAGCCACCACGCCCACCTTGATATTGCCGGCCGCTTCGTAGCGGCTGCCATAGCCCACCACTTCGCCTGCGGCGATCTCCTGGATGCCGATGATGCTGCTGCGCAAGGTCATGCTGGGCAGCAGGCCGAACGCTTGCGCCGACGTGCCGCCGGGAGCGCCGCTGGGCGTGCCGCCATACAGCATGATGCCGGGGCGCACCCAGTCGCTGTCCAGATGGTGCAGCAGCAAGGCAGCCGAATTGCACAAGCTGCGCGGCAAGGCCGTGCCTTCGCCGGCCGCGCCGATGCTGGTCGCGCCCGCTTCAAACCGCAACATCTGCTGAGCCAAAGGCAAGCGCGAGGGCGCCGCCTCGTCCGCATTGGCGAAATGCGTCATCAGCGTGATGGTGCCGATATGCGGCATGGCGCGCAGGCGCGCATATGCACCCGCCACGGCGCCCGGCGTAAAACCCAGGCGGTTCATGCCCGTATTCATTTTCAAGTGCACATCGATGGCGTGCGGCAGGCGCGCCGCTGCCAGCATGGCGATCTGCTCGTCGCAATGCACGCTGCCATTCAAGCCATGGTGCGCCATGACCGGCAAATCGCTGGCATCAAAAAAACCTTCCAGCAGCAAGATGGGCTTGGTCCAGCCCAGTTCGCGCAAGCGCACGGCGTAATCGACCTCGACCAACGCCAGGCCATCGGCCCCGGCAAAGCCCCGCATGGCCCGTTCCAGGCCATGGCCGTAGGCGTTCGCCTTGACGACGGCCCACACCTTGGCGCCACCGGCGCCGGCACGGGCGCGCGCCAGATTGTGTTGCATGGCATCGAGATGGATGGTGGCGATGAGGGGCCTGGGCATATGCGTCGTTCACGGCGGGTGGGAAAGCCGTATTTTAACGGATGCACAGTAAGCGGACACTGCAGACGCCCACGATCGTGCACAGAGGACATTATTTACAAAATGTTCACATGTGATGTATTTTTCTACGGCAGAAAAATTAAGCTTCGCTTAGGCAAGACGATGCAAAGCAGCCCCTTGCAAACTTGGGGTTTGCCGTTTTTTCGTGGTATAAAGCAAGCCAGATATGATTTCAGGCAATCCAGAATGAATCGTGGTTTTTATACCATCATGGCGGCGCAGTTCTTTTCCTCGCTGGCAGATAACGCCCTCTTTTTTGTCGCCGTCGATTTATTGGTGTCCATGAAATCTCCGGCGTGGATCACGCCGCTGCTCAAACTGTCGTTCGTGCTGTTTTACGTGCTGTTGGCCGCTTTTGTCGGCGCCTTCGCGGATGCTCTGCCGAAAGGCAAGGTCATGTTCATCGCCAACATGGTCAAGATCTTTGGCTGCGCCCTCGTTTTCTTCCATGTGCATCCGCTGCTGGCCTACGCCGTCGTCGGTTTTGGCGCGGCCGTGTACTCGCCCGCCAAGTACGGCATCCTGACGGAACTGCTGCCGCCGGAAAAGCTGGTGGCGGCGAATGGCTGGATCGAAGGCTTGACCGTCACCTCCATCATCCTCGGCACCGTCATGGGCGGCGCACTCGTCAGCGG
Organism: Janthinobacterium leeuwenhoeki; assembly: GCF_051380795.1. Taxonomy (NCBI): domain Bacteria; kingdom Pseudomonadati; phylum Pseudomonadota; class Betaproteobacteria; order Burkholderiales; family Oxalobacteraceae; genus Janthinobacterium; species Janthinobacterium leeuwenhoeki. The sequence continues at coordinate 34,435 of NZ_JBNYXT010000015.1, read as the reverse complement.
CCACGTGTCCGACATGCTGCTGTCCTTCGACTTCCCCCTGATCGACACGGGCATCAGCAACAAGACAGAAGCGGCCCTGTGCGTGGTGGTCGGCATTTATGTCATGGCGACGCTGGCCAACCTGAAGATTCCCGACACGGGCTGCGTGTATGCGCACCAGGAACGCAATCCTATCAAACTGATCACCGATTTTGCCAATTGCTACTCCATTCTGTGGAAAGACAAGCTGGGCCAGATCACCCTGGCCGTGACGACCCTGTTCTGGGGCGCTGGCGCCACCTTGCAGCTGATCGTGCTGGAATGGGCCAAGCAGTCGTTGAACATGCCATTCGACAAGGCGACCAGCCTGGTAGGCGTGGTCGCCATCGGCGTGGCCGCCGGCGCCGTGCTGTCGGCCCGCTTCATTCCACTGCGTAAATCGCTGACCGTCATTCCGCTGGGCATCGCCATGGGCGTGATCGTCATGATGATGACGCAAGTGCACTCCGTATGGATCGCCTACCCGCTGCTGATACTCATCGGCGCTCTGTCCGGCTTCTTCGTCGTGCCCATGAATGCCCTGCTGCAACACCGCGGCCACGTGCTGATGAGCGCGGGCCATTCCATCGCCGTGCAGAACTTCAATGAAAACCTGTCGATTCTGACCATGCTGGCCGTGTATTCCATCATGATCCGTTTGCACCTGCCGCTCAATATCATCATCACCCTGTTCGGCCTGTTCGTTGCCGGCACCATGTACATGATCATGCGCAAGCACAAGCTGAACCAGCTGGAACACGACAATCTGTCCTTGATTGGCGAGCAGAAGCACTAAACCCAAGCAAGGGCTGGGGTCAGACCCTGAGGGTCTGACCCCGGATGTCGTTTGGGGTTGAGTGGCTTAAATCGGCAGCACACCAGCCAGCCGCCGCGCAGCAGCCTGCTCCGTCCAGTCATGCGGCACGACAAACCCGCGCGTGCGCTCCACTTCCCAGCCTTTGACATTGTCCACCGTGGCCACCATCACTGCTTGCGCCAGATCAAACAAGCGCGCCCGCAAGGCATCGACGTCCAGCACTTCCACCTCGCGGCCCTTGAACGGCGCCAACCACTGCAAGCGCGGCAGCACGACATAGCGCTGCGGCGGCAATTGCGTTGGCGTGCACCAGAAGCCGTGTCCGTGTTCCTGGGAAATGCCGTCCATGGCGGGCGTGGCGCCCGATCCATAAAACAACCAGCCCTTGACCAGCGCCTGCGCCGCGCGCACGGGGTGCGCCAGCAGGCTTTGCGCGGCCGGATGGCGGGACAAGGCCAATTGCTTGTCGAGAATCTTGCGCATCTTCAATCCCAGGGTATCGGCCAGATTCGGGCCGATCAAGTGATTGAAGACGCCGGGATCTGGCGCGCCTTCGAGCAGGTAGAACTTGGTGGCAAATTCCCAGTGCAGCAGGTCGTTCCCGTCACGCAGCAAGAAATCGAACTCGCCCACCGTGTCGTTGCGGTTCACTTGCACCTGCAAGCCATGCGCTTGCAGCAGTCCATGCTGTTCAAAATAAAAGGCCAGCAGCTTTTCAGCATACAGGCCCAGGCGGGAATAGAATTTCGGCCCCAACGCCGCATCGAGCGACGATGGATCCTCTTGTAGCGCCCCCAGCCACGCCGCCACGGCAGGCGCGACGGGCGCGAGGCTGGCGATGCGCCCGCCCCAGTGGGGGCTGGACGGGTCCAGCAAATCGGGCGAGTCGAGCAGCCAGGCCAGCGCACGCACGCGGGGGTGCGTCAAATGCTCCCAGCGGCGCTCGAAGCGGGCCTGGAAGGTGCCGATGGCCGACTCAATCACCGTGCGTGCTTTTCGCCAGGCACAGGTCAGCCCAGGCGCGGGCCTTGGCCTTGCCCGTCTCGTCCTGCAGCAGCATTTCCGGATGGAAGGTGGCGACGACCGAGGCATTGCCCAGTTGCCGCACGGTGCCGCGCACGGGCTTTTCGCCGGGATTGATGCCGGCGGCGGCCATCGAGCCGAGGGTGACGATGGTGCGCGGCTGCAGCAAGGCCAGCTCGCGATCAAAGTACGGGCGGCACGCGGCCGACTCGGTTGCTGTCGGCAAGCGTTCCTGACCCGCCTCGTCGAGCGGACGGCATTTCAGCAAGTGCGTGATATACACGCCGCTGCCCGCATCGACGTCGATGGCTTTCAGCATATTGTCGAGCAGTTTTCCCTGCTCGCCCGGCAAGGCGCGCCCTTCGCGTTCTTCCGCGCGCGACGGGCTGCTGGCCAGCATCAGCCAAGCACCCTGGCGGTCGCCACGCCCCATGACGACGCCCTTGCGCGTCTTGCACAAGTCGCAGCGCGCGCATTTGGCGACGGCGGCCGTCAAGCCATCCCAGTCGAGGGCGGCAATATCGGCATCGCTCAGCTGTCTGGCCAGTGGCGGTGGCGGCGCATCGTCGAACCAGGCCGTATCGGCCGACTCGGCGGCAGGAACTGGCGTCACGGCAACGGCAACAGGCGCTTCGGCCTGCACCTCGGTGACCACCTCCGTCACGGCTTCAACGGCCTCGGCCACAGCTTGCACCACGGCGACGTCCATTTCCACGGGAGCTACAACGACGTCAACCGCCTCCGGCACGCCACCCTGGCGCAAGCGCCACAGGGGGCCGACACCCATTTCATCGAGGAAAACGGCGCTGCGGCTCATAAGGTATAACGCATCACGATGGCGTCCTCACGTTGCGAGTTGCTGGCCGGGTAGTATCCCTTGCGCCGGCCAATCTGTTCAAATCCATAGCGCTGGTAGATATCGAGTGCGCGCACGTTCGACGGGCGCACTTCCAGCAGCATCGATTCCATGCCCAGCTGGCGCGCGCAGGCGCACGACTGGTTCAGCAGAAAACGGCCCAGGCCCTGACCCTGAATGGCGCCCTCGACGGCCACGTTCAGCAAGTGCGCCTCGTCAACGACCAGCATCAGCAAAAAGTAGCCGAGCAAGGTGCCATCCACGTCGCGCAGCACCCAGGCCGGGTAGCCGCTCTTGAGCGAATCGACGAAGTTGCCATGCGTCCAGGGATGCGGATACACGCGCTGTTCCAGCGCCAGCACCTCAAACAGATCCGCTTCAAGCATCGGCTGATAGTCGAGGCGCAGCAAGTCCCAGCCGGCAGCACCATTCTGGCCCGCCTCCATCATTGCGCCGGCTCCGCAGCGGCCTTGGCCTGTTGCATCTCGTGCCGCTCCGCGCTCGTGTAAGCGATCTTGTTGCGCAAATACAAAGGCTGCGCCTCGGCCGCCGTCACGCACTGACCGGCCACAAAGGCGATGCGCGCCAGTTGCGCCACTTGCACGGCGTGCGGCATGATGGCCGCGTCCGCGCTGGCCGCGCACGGCAGCGCGGCCAAGGCGTCGGCATAGGCCGTAAAGCCGTTGCCGCAGCCGACCACGTCGCCTTGCGGCGCCACGCCGGCCGGCGCGCTCAGGGCCGGTGGCAACACGGCCTGCAAGCCATCTTGATAGTCATATTGCGCCCAGTACACTTCGCCCATGCGGGCGTCGAGCACGCTCACGATGCGCTGCGCGCCATGCTGCTGGTGGCATGCCAGCGCCATGGCGTCGAGCGTGACGACGGGCACGACGGGCAGATTGGCGCCATAGGCCAGGCCTTGCGCGATGCCGCAGGCCGTGCGCACGCCCGTAAACGAGCCGGGGCCGGAGCCGTAGGCGATGGCGTCGACGTCGGCCAGGGTCACGCCCGCTTCGGCCAGCAATTCCTGCACCATCGGCAAGATCGACTGGGAATGGGTGCGCACGCCCGACGACGCACGGGACAGGACGACATCGCCGCGCAGCAAGGCGCAGGAGGCGAGTTCGGACGAAGTTTCAATAGCAAGTAAGGTGGGAAGTAAGATAGGCATGGCGTATTTTACCTTGCCGCGCCATGGCGCGGCACTCCCCGCTACGGCATGCCATGGCGAGCGAGGCTTGCTCTCAGGCCGATGCGGCTTGACGCGGCTTGCACAGCGGGCCCGCGAGGACGGCTATAATGAAAGACGCAGCTTATTATTTGACCGGCATCAGGTCTGCCGCACCAAGCAATTATTCAGTAAATACTTAGCAGTAAATACTTAGCATTAAATACTTTGCAGTAAGCACTTAGCAGCAATCGCTTAGCAACATCGCCTTTCCACTCTTGCCCTGGTCCGTTCCGTGAATCCACTTCTTGCTAAACTGCAACCATATCCATTTGAAAAGCTGCGCCAGCTGTTTGCCGGCGTAACGGTCAACCCCGAGTATGCGCCCATCAGCCTGGGCATGGGCGAACCCAAGCACCCGACGCCGGCCTTCATCGAGCAGGCATTGACCGACAATATCCACGGCCTGGCCAGCTATCCGACCACCATCGGTTCGGAAGCCTTGCGTAATGCGATCGCCGGCTGGCTGGAGCGCCGCTACGGCATCCCCAAGCTCAATCCTGCCACACAAATCCTGCCCGTGAACGGTTCGCGCGAAGCGCTGTTTGCGCTGGCGCAAACGGTGATCGATCCGTCGGCCGGTTCGCTGGTGATCAGCCCGAATCCGTTTTACCAGATCTATGAAGGCGCGGCCTACCTGGCCGGCGCCGAACCGTATTTCGTCAATTCCGATCCCACGCGCAATTTCGGCTGCGACTATGACAGCGTGCCGACTGCCGTGTGGGAAAAGGTCAAGCTGCTGTTCCTGTGTTCGCCCGGCAACCCGACGGGCGCCGTGCTGACCCTGACGGACTGGGAACACCTGTTTGCCCTGTCCGAGCGTTACGATTTCGTCATCGCCGCCGACGAGTGCTATTCCGAGATTTACCACGGCGACACGCCCCCGCTGGGCGCGCTGCAGGCGGCGCACATGCTGGGCCTGTCCACCATCGAACGCCCGTATGCGCGCCTGGTGGTGTTTTCCAGCCTGTCGAAGCGTTCGAACGTGCCGGGCATGCGCTCGGGCTTCGTCGCCGGCGATGCGGAAGTACTGAAAAAATTCCTGCTCTACCGAACCTACCACGGCGGCGCCATGAGCCCCGCCGTACAGGCGGCCTCCGTCGCGGCCTGGAACGACGAAACCCATGTCGAGGAAAATCGCGCCAAGTACCGCGCCAAGTTCGACGCCATCACACCGCTGCTGCAAACGGTGATGGACGTGCAATTGCCGGACGCCGGTTTCTACCTGTGGGCCGACGTCAGCCGCACGGGACTGTCCGACACGCAATTCGCGCAACGCCTGTACGCCGAATATAATGTGACGGTATTGCCTGGCAGCTACCTGGCGCGCGACGCGCACGGCATCAATCCGGGCCGCAACCGCATCCGCATGGCCCTGGTGGCCGAAACGGCCGAAGGGCTGGAAGCGGCGATGCGCATAGTAAAATTCTGCCAGCAGCTTTCCGCATCCGCATCAACTCCGCATTAACCCTACATAAACAAGACATCATCATGAGCCAACAACTGCAAATCATCATCGACCAGGCCTGGGAAAACCGCGCCGAGATCAATCCGCGCAACGGCACGGCCGAACTGCGCGACGCCGTCTCCCACGTCATCAATGGCCTGGATAACGGCAGCATCCGCGTGGCGGAAAAAACCTCGGGCGACTGGGTCGTCAACCAGTGGGTCAAGAAAGCCGTGCTGCTGTCGTTCCGTCTGGAAGACAACGTCGTCCTGCCATCGGATGGCACGATGCAGTTCTACGACAAGGTGCCGACCAAGTTCGCCAACTACACGGCCGAAGACTTCGCCAAGGGCGGTTTCCGCGTGGTGCCGCCAGCCGTCGCCCGCCGCGGCAGCTTCATCGCCAAGAACGTCGTGCTGATGCCGTCCTACGTCAACATCGGCGCCTACGTCGATGAAGGCGCCATGGTCGACACCTGGGCCACCGTCGGCTCCTGCGCCCAGATCGGCAAGAACGTCCACCTGTCCGGCGGCGTCGGCATCGGCGGCGTACTGGAACCAATGCAAGCGAACCCGACCATCATCGAAGACAATTGCTTCATCGGCGCCCGTTCGGAAATCGTCGAAGGCGTGATCGTCGAAGAAAACTCGGTCATCTCGATGGGCGTGTACATCGGCCAATCGACCAAGATCTACGACCGCGCCACGGGCGAAGTGACCTACGGCCGCGTGCCCGCCGGCTCCGTCGTGGTCTCGGGCAACCTGCCTTCGGAAGACGGCAAGTACTCGCTGTACTGCGCCGTCATCGTCAAGCGCGTGGATGCAAAAACCCGCGCAAAAACGGGTATCAACGAACTCTTGCGCGGCATTTAAATACTGCGCCGCAAGGCGCGCACAGCACTCTGAATGTCCCGCTTAGTCGGGACATTTTCATTTCTATTCGACAACTTCAATCGTCGCGCTATCCTCTTCCATCCTGTCCTATACTGGATGGCATGCATACTCCTCCCGTCTTGATCGTCGGCGCCGGCCCTACCGGCCTCATGCTTGCCTTGCGCCTGGAGCGCCATGGCGTAGCTTGCCGCATCATCGACAAAAACAGTGGCCCCGGGCAGGCGTCGCGGGCCATGGCCGTGCATGCGCGCACCCTGGAGTTTTACCAGCAGCTGGGCTTTTCCGACGAACTGGTCAGCCTGGGCATCAAGATCAATGCCATGCACATCCATGAAGGCGGCGAGGAGCTGGTGAAACTGGCGCTGGGCGAGATCGGCGAAGGCTTGAGCCCCTACCCTTTTGTGCTGAGCCTGCCGCAGGACGAGCATGAACGCTTTCTTATCAGCAAGCTGGCGGCGGCCGGCGTGCACGTGGAATGGAATGTGGCGCTGGACCTGTGGATGCAGGACGATAGCGAAGTGCAAGCCATCCTGCTGAAAGATGACGAACGACAATATTGCACGTTTGACTATATCTGCGGCTGCGACGGCGCCCGCAGCAAGGTGCGCGAAATCGCCGGTTTCGACTTTTCTGGCGGTACCTACGACCACCTGTATTACGTGGCCGATGCACAAGTGGCCGGCAAGAATACGGATTTGCACGCCCACCTGGGCGCTAACTCGTTTGCGCTGATGTTGCCCGTGCGCACCAGCGGCATGCAGCGCCTGATCGGCATCCTGCCCGACCGTCCCGATGGCGCGCCGGCGCCCGTCTTCGACGACGTGCGGGAACAGGTGGAAAGCTTGCTGAATATCCAGGTCGAGCACGTGAACTGGTTTTCCACGTACAAGGTGCATCACCGGGTGGCGGCGCAATTCCGCGAGCGGCGCTGCTTCATCCTCGGTGACGCGGCCCATCTGCACAGCCCCGTGGGCGGCCAGGGCATGAACACGGGCCTGGGCGACGCCGTCAACCTGGCCTGGAAGCTGGCGCAAAAGCTGCGTGGCCAAAGCAACGACGCCCTGCTCGACACCTATGAAAGCGAGCGCATCGTGTTTGCCCGCAAACTCGTCGCCACCACCGACCGCGCCTTCCAGGCCATCGTCGCGCAAGGCATGGCCGGGCAATTCCTGCGCCGCTGGCTGGTGCCCCACGCGCTACCCTTCCTCTCCGGCTTCGGGCGGGCACGCCGGCTGCTGTTCCAGACGGTGTCGCAAATCCAGATCAGCTATGAAGGCAGCGCCCTGTCCGCGGGCCACGCGCAATACCTGCGCGGCGGCGACCGCCTGCCATGGTTCTCCGACGGCACGCAAGACAATTTTATCGCCTTGCGCAGCATGGATTGGCAATTGCACATCTATGGCGAGCCGGCGCCCGAACTGCTGGACGAAGCGCGCGTGCTGAAACTGCCCGTGCATTGCTACACCTATAACGTGGCCGCCAAACTGGCCGGCCTGGGCCGCGACGCGGCTTACCTCGTGCGCCCCGACGGCCATATCGCGCTGGCCCTGCACCTGCAGGAAAGCGGCGCCCTGCGCGCCCTGGCCCTGCGCCTGGGCCTGCATTTTGGTCCCGCAGAATCGGGCAAGACGGCGCCACGGCCCGTGTAGGGAAAATCACTGGGGCGTGCTGCACTGCCGCATCGACTGCCGTATCGACTGTATAATGGCGGCTAACATCGCATTTTGCTCTGGCGCAAGCGCCGCGATCAAGCGAACCGCATTCATTCCCCTTGGCCCTACCCATGACGACCATTACACTTTACGGTATCCCCAACTGCGATACCGTCAAAAAGGCCCGCACCTGGCTGGCCGCGCAGCAACGCGACTTCACTTTCCACGACTTCAAGAAGCAGGGCCTGGAACGCGCCACCGTGGAAGCATGGCTGCAGCAGCTGCCGTGGGATGTGCTGGTCAACAAGAAAGGCACGACCTGGCGCGCCCTGTCCGACGAACGCAAGGCATCGATCAGCGATGCGGCCAGCGCCGTGGACCTGATGCTGGAAAACCCGTCCATCATCAAGCGCCCCGTGCTGGACAAGGATGGAAAGTTCAGCGTGGCGTTTTCGGATGCGCAATACAAGACCATTTTCTCGCTGTAACCCTCTAGTTGACCACCGGAACGATGTTGCCGGCACGACCTTACTCATGACCACCTCCAAAACCCTCGCCCTGACCGAAAAACTGATCGCCCTGTCCTCGGTCACGCCTGATGACAAGGGCTGCCAGCAGCACTTGATCGACATCCTCACGCCGCTGGGCTTTGTCTGCGAGACGATACAGTCGAACGACGTCACCAATCTGTGGGCACGCCGCGGCACCACCTCGCCCGTGTTCGTCTTTGCCGGCCATACGGACGTGGTGCCCACGGGCCCCGTCGAGCAATGGCGTTCGCTGCCCTTCATCCCCACGCACCGCGACGGCAAGCTGTACGGCCGTGGCGCGGCCGACATGAAGACCTCGATCGCCGCCATGGTGGTGGCCTGCGAGGAATTCATCGCCGCCACGCCCGGGCATACGGGCTCGATCGCCTTTTTGATCACCAGCGACGAAGAAGGCCCGGCCACGGATGGCACCGTCATCGTCTGCGACAAACTGAAGGAACGGGGCGAGCAGATCGACTATTGCCTGGTGGGCGAGCCGACGTCGAGCGCGCAGCTGGGCGACATGATCAAGAATGGCCGCCGCGGTTCGCTGTCGGGCCGTTTGACGATCAAGGGCGTGCAAGGCCATATCGCCTACCCGCACCTGGCGAAAAACCCGATTCATGAAGCGGCGCAGGCGCTGGCCGACCTGGTCGAGGAAAAATGGGATTCGGGCAACGAATACTATCTGCCAACCTCGTGGCAAATGTCCAACATCAACGCGGGCACGGGCGCAAACAACGTGATTCCGGGCGACATGGTGATCGACTTTAATTTCCGCTTTTCCACGGCCAGCACGGCGGAAAACCTGCAGGAACGGGTGCACGCCATCCTCGACCAGCATGACTTGCAATACGATTTGCAGTGGACCCTGAGCGGCCTGCCCTTCCTCACGCCGCGCGGCACCCTCTCCGATGCGCTGTCCACCGCCATCCTGGAAGAAACGGGCATCACGACGGAGCTGTCGACCACGGGCGGCACCTCGGATGGCCGGTTTATCGCGCAAATCTGCCCCCAAGTGATAGAATTCGGGCCGCCCAATGCCAGTATTCACAAGATCGACGAGCACATCGAACTGCGCCACATCGATCCCCTGAAGAATATTTACCGGCGCACGCTGGAGCATTTGCTGCCCGCCTGAAGCAGAATACCGAGGCCCGTCACGGCGGGCCAGAACACCGTCTTTTCGAGAATGCCATGACCCCGAACCCGTTTTCCACGCCACGCGACCTGCTGCGCTACGCCGTTACCCGTTTTAATACCGCCAAGCTGTTTTTCGGCCACGGCAGCGCCGAAGCGTTCGACGAAGCGGCCTATCTGATCCTGCACACGTTGAAGTTGCCGCTCGACAAGCTCGAACCTTTCCTCGACGCCAAGCTGCTGCCGTCGGAAGTGGCCAGCGTGATGACGGTTATCGACCGCCGCAGCATCGACCGCGTGCCAGCTGCCTACATCACCAAGGAAGGCTGGCTGGGCACCTACAATTTCTATGTGGACGAGCGCGTGATCGTGCCCCGCTCCTTCATCGCCGAGCTGATCCCCGAATACTTCTCGCCATGGGTGGCGGAACCGGAAGCGGTGGAAAACATCCTGGAACTGTGCACCGGTTCGGGCTGCCTATCCATCATGATGGCCGACGCCTTCCCGAACGCCGCAGTTGACGCCGTGGACATTTCCGCCGACGCGCTGGCCGTAGCCAAGCGCAACGTCGACACATACAAATTGCAGGACCGTGTCACCTTGATCGAATCGGACCTGTACGCCAACGTGCCGGCCAAGAAATATGATTTAATCATCAGCAACCCGCCGTACGTGAATTCCGCCTCGATGGGCGCCCTGCCCCAGGAATACCTGGCCGAACCGCAAATCGCCCTAGACGGCGGCAGCGACGGCATGGACCTGGTGCGCAAGATCATCGCCGGCGCGGCCGAACGCCTGACCGACGACGGCATCCTGATGATTGAAATCGGCAACGAACGCGCCTACGCGGAAGCGGCCTTCGGCGAGCTGGGCCTGACCTGGCTGACGACGAGCGCCGGCGACGACATGGTATTCCTGCTGACGGCCGAGCAGCTGAAGCTGGGTTAATTGACAAACGCACGACCTCACTCAACCCAATAGCAAATGCCGGAGTCGCACCCTCAGGGTACGACCCCAGGTTTGCGCCTTTGGGTTAAAACACAAAGAAAAAAATGATACGTTTCCTACAAGTAAGCCTGATGCGCGGCATCAAACCGTTGCTCGAACAAGTCGATGTCACCCTCAATCCGGGCGACAAGATCGGCCTGATCGGCGCCAATGGCGCGGGCAAATCGAGCCTGTTCGCCATGATGCGTGGCGAATTGCACCCTGACCAGGGCGAGATCGATTTCCCGGCCAAATGGCGCGTGGCTTACGTGGCGCAGGAAACGCCGCCGCTGGACCGTGCCGCGCTCGACTACGCTATCGACGGCGACGCCACCTTGCGCAAACTGGAAGCGGAGCTGGCGCAACTCGAGTCGCAACCGGAAAGCACGGAAAACGGCATCGCCATCGGCAACATGTACAGCGCGCTGGCCGATGCCGACGCCTACACGGTGCAGTCGCGCGGCGAGCAATTGCTGCTGGGTCTGGGCTTCACCCTGGACCAGATGCAGCAGCCTGTCGCCAGCTTCTCCGGCGGCTGGCGCATGCGCTTGAACCTGGCGCAAGCGCTGATGTGCCCGTCCGACCTGCTGCTGCTCGATGAACCGACCAACCATTTGGATCTGGACGCCATCATCTGGCTGGAAGACTGGCTCAAACGCTACGCCGGTACCTTGCTGATCATTTCCCATGACCGCGACTTCCTCGATGAAGTGGTCAACGTCGTCGTGCATATCGACGAGCGCAAACTGAAGCGCTACTCGGGCAACTACTCGAGCTTCGAGCGCCAACGCGCGGCGCAGATGATCCTGGCCGCCGGCGCGCTGGAAAAGCAGCAGCGCAAGCGCGCCCACCTGGAATCGTTCGTGAACCGCTTCAAGGCGCAAGCTTCGAAGGCCCGCCAGGCGCAAAGCCGCATGAAGGCGCTGGCGAAGATGGAAGAGCTGGCGCCCTTGCGCGCCGCCGCAGAATTCTCGTTCGAATTCCGCGAGCCCTTGAGCGCGCCGAACCCGCTGATGGTGATGGAAGACGTCGATGCGGGTTACAAGATCGAAAACGAAGCCACGGGCGAAATCACGCACAAGACCATCGTCAACGGCATCAAGTTTTCGCTGCAGATCGGCCAGCGCATTGGCCTCCTGGGCCAGAACGGCGCCGGCAAGTCGACCCTGATCAAGACCATCGCCGGTGAACTGATGCCTTTGAACGGTGATGCCACCATGGGCAAGGGCCTCAACATCGGCTACTTCGCCCAGCACCAGGTGGAAATGCTGCGCCACGACGAATCGCCGCTGTGGCATCTGGCGAAGATCGCCCCGACCGTGCGCGAGCAGGAATTGCGCAACTTCCTGGGCGGTTTCAATTTCCCCGGCAACATGGTCACGGCGTCGATCGCACCGTTTTCGGGCGGCGAAAAAGCCCGTTTGGCGCTGGCCCTGATCGTCTGGCAGCGTCCGAACTTGCTGCTGCTCGATGAACCGACCAACCATCTGGATCTGGAAACGCGCGAAGCGCTGACGGAAGCGCTGGCCCAGTTCGAAGGCACCCTGGTCGTCGTGTCCCATGATCGCCATTTGCTGCGCGCCACCACGGATGAATTCATCATCGTTGCCGACGGCAAGCTGCAACCGTTCGACGGCGACCTGGACGACTACAAGGATTGGCTGTTCAAGACCAAGCTGGGCAAAGGCACGGACGTGCTGCCAGCCGCTGGCAAGGCCAACAAGACCGACTTCCCGGTGACTTCTTCCGTACCTTCGCCGGTAGCGGCCCCCGCCCCTGCCGCGCCCGTGCGCGACAAGCGCCAGGAAGCGGAAGACCGCCAGAAGGCAGCCGCCTTGCGCAAGCCGATCGAAAACAAGATCAAGCGCCAGGAAGAGCAGATCGCCAAGCGCAACGCGCAAAAGGCGGAAACGGAAGCCAAGCTGGGCGAACCGACCATCTATGACGCGGCCAACAAGGCCAAGCTGAAGCAATTGCTGGCCGACCAGACCTTCTTCACCAAGGACCTGGCGCAGCTGGAAGCGGAGTGGCTGGACTTGCAGGATCAGTTAGAGAAACTGGGCTAATGCAAAACACAAAGACGACTCCCGGGTCGTCTTTTTTTTATGCCGCCTGCATCGGGCTGGGGCTGCGGATGGCCATCAGGCGGTCGATGTCGACGAGGATCAGCCGGCGCCCCGCCACCGTGCCCAGGCCCAGCAGATAATCGGCTTCCGCCTCGCCCAGGCCAGGCACGGCAGCGATGTCGCTGGCGGCCAGGCTGACGATATCGGTGACGCCATCGACCACCATGCCCATCACGCCATTGCTCAGCTGCAGAATGATCACGTCGGTAGCCGGGTCGGGCGCGCCGTGGGCGCTGCCGAACGCGGCGCGCATGTCGACGATGGGGATGATCACGCCGCGCGAGACGGCCACGCTGTGCAGCACTTCCCCTTCCGAGGAAAAACGGTCGAGCTCCTTCAGCGGGCGCAATTCCCGCACGCAGCGGTAATCGAGACCGTATTCCAGGCCGCCCAGCCGGAAGCTCAAGTACTGCGTCAGATATTGGGCCGTTGCGGCGCCAGGCGTCGTCGTGGGCTGCATGGTGTTCCTTTCATCCGGTAAGCGCTGCCAGGATGCGCAGTGGCGCAACGTTGGCCCCATGCTAACCAGCATCACCTCAGGCGGCGTTGAGAAACATCAACTTTCCCGGAAGGCATGCCTAGCCTCACTGCCCAGCCTTGCGCCGGCGCAGCCATCTTCCCTTACAATACCCACATCGTTTCCCCACAGGCCGGCCATGCAACACCTCGTCAATCCCGCTGAAGTTGAATTTTCCGCCATCCGCGCCCAGGGCCCGGGCGGGCAGAACGTCAACAAGGTGTCCAGCGCCATCCACTTGCGCTTTCCCATCGCCGCCTCGTCGCTGCCGGAAGCGTACAAGGAACGGCTGCTGGCCCTGCGCGACAGCCGCATCAGCAAGGATGGCGTGCTGGTGCTCAAGGCGCAGCAGTCGCGCAGCCAGGAGCAGAACAAGGAAGAAGCCTTGCGGCGCTTGCAGGAAATCATCGACAGTGTCACGTTCCTGCCCGCCGTGCGGCGCGCCACCAAGCCCACGCGCAGCTCGCAGCGGCGCCGCCTCGACAGCAAGAGCACGCACAGCGTGCTGAAACAGTCGCGCGGCAAAGTGACGGATTAAACGCTACGGCGGCGGCGCATACGTCCAGTCCAGGCTGCCCGTGCTGTCGGCAAACACGCTCTGCGTGGGCGGCGTGGCGCTGCGCAGCAAGGCCTTGATTTCTTTTGGCGGCCGGTCGTAGACCTTGGCCGGCCCGGGCGGCACGACCATGGCGCGGACGGCCGTTTCGCCATCGACCAGGCCCAGGGTACAGCGCGACTGGCCGGCCGTTGCCTGGCGCTCCTGGCGCAGCTGCACCACCAGCGCCAGCATTTGCGCCTGCAGGATTTCCGACTGTTTTACCTCCACGCGCAGCCGCGCCACCTCCTTCAGCACGGGGGCGATGCGCGCAGCCAGCTTGTCGTACTGTAGCTGTTGTGCAAGCTGCAGCTGCAATTCGCCGCGCCGCAGCTGGCCCGCCAGGGTCAGGTAATTGCGCACTTCCGGTAATTGCGCGATGGCGTCGATTTCCTGCTGGCGCTTGTGCTGCAACTGCTGGTAATGCGCGGCCTTGGCCTGGTTGTCCGCGATCTTTTGTTCCAGGGCACTCAGATCGGGCACCAGCGGGAACAGCAGCATCTCCACCTGCCTGCGGGGACCGGCGCTGCCGATGCGGATGGTGCGCGCCGCCACGGCGCAGCCTTCGGCCAGTTCGATGACGACCTCATCGGCGATGATTTCGCAATTGCTGGCGCTGTCGATGACCACCCGCGTGCCGGCGATGACGCAGCTTTCCGCGCGCTTCACATGCACTTCACCGCTCAGCGCCTGCAGCACGGAACCGGAAGCGACGCCCTCGACGCGCACGTCGCCATGCTCGTTGAAGGCCGTGCCGCCCACCAGGTTGCGCTGCAACCATATCAAGCCGCCATGCGAGTGCAAATGGCCATACACGTCGCCATGGATGGTGATGTCGCTGCCGTCGAGCTGGCGCTGCTCCTGCACTTCGCCATACTCTTCGTACGCGGCGCGCAGCTTCAGATTGCCCGTCGTGCGGCTGCTGACGCCTTCACGGCTGACGATCTTGTTGTCGATCGACATCTTGCCGTGCTCATCGACACTCACATACCCATCCTGGGTAGCGACGAGGAAATCGCCATCGCTGAAATGCTCGACCGCCGTGCCTGGCCCCGCCACCGTGGCCAGATCCAGTGCCAGCGGCGCGGGCGGCGGCAGCGCCTTGCCGGCAAGGTCGTAACCAGGCAAGCCGGGCGTACCAGGCAGCAGGCGTAGCAGGCGCGCGTGTTTTTTCACTTGCGGAAAGCGGTTCTTGAAGCTGAGCAAATCCAGGCGGCCATCGGAGCGTTCGCGCGGCGCATCGTCGCGGTGCATGCCTTGCGACACTTCGACCAGCTGGGCGTCGCGCCCCGGCTGTGGCGGCAGCGCGCGCGCCACCGTAATGCGCTCAGCCTTGCCGCTGACGAGCATGGCGCGCACGGCCGCGCTATCGATGCCGTAGTGCACGCCCTTGCACCACAGGTCGGCCACCAGTTCGTCAAACTCGCGGCGCGCCGGCACCTGGCCGTCCGCGTCTGCGGGCAAGGCTTCAAAGTAAAACTCGGCGCTATCGCCGCGGATCTTGACCTGCTTATACAGCGCGCGGCGCGGCGGCGGGAATGGTGCCACGCGCACGCCGATGCGCAGCAAGGCGTCGCCCTTGGGCGCGGCGCCGGGAGTGGGGGCATGGAACAGGGTCAGCAGGAACAAAGCGTAATCGAGGCCGGCCAGCAACTGGCCCGACTGGAACAACTGGTCGACGGCGGCGCGCAGCTGCGCCGGCGCCAGCGACAGGTCAAGGAACACGCCCTCGTCGCGTTGGAGCAGGCCGTGCGGCAAGCCGCCTGCGGGGACCGCTTCAGGAACGGGTGTGTCGTCGTCGCTCACCACTTGCCTCCCCAAAAACTGAGAATTGCCTCATTGCGTTAGAACAATATCACGCGGCGGCGCCGTGTGCCTGACTGAGCAACAATGTTGGCGGCCAAATGCAAACAGGGCCATGTCTTGCGAGATGGCCCTGTCGGATGGGTGCGCTGTGTCTAGCGGCGCGGCGGGTTGGAATAGATATCCTGGCCCACTTCATTGATCTGGCGGCGCAGGTCGCGGCGCTCGTCGGGCGTCATGCGGCCCGTGCGGCGCGAAGCCTCGGCGCCTTCGTTGGCGCGGCGCTGCTCTTCGGCGCGCGTCTCGAAACTGCGTGCGTCACGCTGTTCGCGCAGTCGCGTATCATTGCTGTTAGTGCGCTGTACCTGTTCATACCGCTGGGCCTGCATTTGCTGCTGGTCGTCACGGCGTGGCGGCGGCTGGTTTTGCGCTGACGCCAGGCTGGCGGCAAACACGGAGCAAACGGCAAATGCGGACAGCACAGTCGTACGTGCGGCAATAGCTGCGCTGGGAGCGGCGTGAATTTTTTTAGTCAAGATATTCATTGGGTTCCTCTTCCGCGATGCCGTATAAACTTAAAGCTGATTTCCACTGTGGCCCCAGTGTATGATGCTTTACACGGTGCAGTAAGAGTAAATGGGTAAAGTTTGTAACACTTTGTAATGGGTCGCCACAGCCCCTTGCCGACGCCGCGCGAGGCGTTACTATAGCAACTAATATAAGATAACACGACACCCTAAATGACCACAACCTCCACTTCCGGCAGCAATACAACAACGCAATCGATCCACGGCCACCAGGCAAAAATCATGGTGGTCGATGACGATGTGCGCCTGCGCGAC
The DNA here is from genome assembly GCF_051380795.1 of Janthinobacterium leeuwenhoeki. Classification (NCBI taxonomy): domain Bacteria; kingdom Pseudomonadati; phylum Pseudomonadota; class Betaproteobacteria; order Burkholderiales; family Oxalobacteraceae; genus Janthinobacterium; species Janthinobacterium leeuwenhoeki. The sequence goes on along the minus strand of NZ_JBNYXT010000015.1, from coordinate 17,961 downwards.
CTGCTGCGGCGCTACCTGACCGAACAGGGCTTCAATGTCTTCACGGCAGAGAGCGCGACGGCCATGAACAAGCTATGGCTGCGCGAACGCTACGACCTGCTGGTGCTCGACCTGATGCTGCCGGGCGAAGATGGCCTGTCGATCTGCCGCCGCCTGCGCGGCGCGGGCGACCAGACGCCGATCATCATGCTGACGGCCAAGGGCGAGGACGTGGACCGCATCGTGGGCCTGGAAATGGGTGCCGACGATTACCTGCCGAAACCGTTCAATCCGCGCGAACTGGTGGCCCGCATCGGCGCCGTGCTGCGCCGCAAGGGTCCCGATGAAATCCCGGGCGCGCCGTCGGAAACGCCGCAAACCTTCGAATTCGGCGACTTCGTGCTGGACCTGGGCACGCGTACCCTGAAAAAGAATGGCGAAACGGTGCCGCTGACGACCGGTGAATTTTCCGTACTGAAAGTGTTTGCCCGCCATGCGCGCCAGCCGCTGTCGCGCGAGAAACTGATGGAACTGGCGCGTGGCCGCGAATACGAAGTATTCGACCGCAGCCTGGACGTGCAAATCTCGCGCCTGCGCAAATTGATCGAACCCGATCCGTCGAGCCCGCTATTCATCCAGACCGTGTGGGGCCTCGGCTACGTCTTCATTCCGGACGGACAGCCGCGCTGATCGCAGGCAAGGCATGATGAAGCTTGTTCCCGATATCAGCCTGGCACGGCTGAAAAGCGGCCTGTTCTGGCGCACCTTTTTGCTGCTCGGCACCTTGACCACGGTCAGCATGATCACCTGGATCGGCATGATTTCCGTCATCCAGCGCGAGCCGCAGGCGCAGCAGATTTCCGCCCAGATCATTTCCGTCGTCACCATCACGCATGCAGCCCTGACGCACTCGGCTCCCGAGCTGCGCCGCGAGCTGCTGTTCGACCTTGTCAGCAATGAAGGCATTCGCATCTTCTCGCTGGAAGAGGACGACCGCATCGAGCCGCCGCCCGACAATTACCTGATGCCCGAGATCGAGGCGCTGGTGAAGGCCAAGCTGGGCAAGGACACGCGCTTTTCCGCGCGCGTCAACGGCGTGGCCGGCTTCTGGGTCAGCTTCAAGATCGACGACGACGAGTACTGGCTGATGCTGGATCGCGAGCGCCTGCGCGGCCTGACGGGCTTTCAGTGGCTGGGCTGGGCCAGCCTGGTGTCCCTGCTGTCCCTGCTGGGTGCGGCCATCATTTCCAGCCTGATCAATCTGCCGCTGTCGCGTTTGACGGCGGCCGCGCGCGACATCGCCAAGGGCAAGCAACCGGCGCCGCTGCCGGAAAAGGGCCCGATCGAAATCATCGAGGCGAACCGCAGCTTCAACCAGATGGTCGATGACTTGAAACAGGTGGAATCGGATCGCGCCGTGATTTTGGCGGGCATTTCGCACGATTTGCGCACGCCGCTGGCGCGCATGCAGCTGGAAGTGGAAATGGCGAACCTGTCGGACGAGGCGCGCGAGGGCATCCAGTCCGATATCGGGCAGATGGACGCCATCATCGGCCAGTTTCTCGACTATGCCAGGCCGACGGAAGCGTCGAGCTTTACGGACGTGGACCTGAGCGGCTTGCTGGGCGACATGACGCGCGAAGCGATGCGCTTGCCGGACCTGAAAATCAACGCCAGCATCGCCGAAGGCGCGCATGCGATGGGCAATCCCACCGACTTGCGCCGCGTGCTGAACAACCTGATCGAGAATGCGCGCCGCTATGGCAAGACGCCGGGCAGCGACGTGACGGAAATCGACATCGCCTGCCAGGTACGCACCAGCCACGGCGTGAAAAAAGTGATTATCGAAGTACAAGACCACGGCACGGGCGTGCCGGCGGAAAAGATCGAGCAACTGATGAAGCCGTTCACCCGCCTCGACACGGCGCGCGGCCAAGCCAATGGTGCCGGGTTGGGCCTGGCCATCGTCGACCGCGTGCTGCTGCGCCACGGCGCCGAATTGCAAGTGCGCAACCGTGAAGGCGGCGGCCTGGCGTTTCAGATCAGCTTGCCAGCGGCGTAGGTCGGATTAGCGAGGCCTTGCCTCGCGTAATCCGACAACATTGTTGGCTATTCCTGTCGGATTACGCGCCAGGCGCTAATCCGACCTACGCTGCCGACGCCGCTTCCTGCGCCAGCAATTTATTCATCAACAATTCCGTCGCCCCATAGCCGTACAGGGAATCACTTTCCATGCCCGGCGTATCGAAGGGGATCGATTCCTCGCGGTTCAGCTTGGCAGGATCGGCGTCCGCATAACTGGCGCGCCAGGCGCGCTGCAGCGATTCATTGCGGCGGATAAAGGCCGGCATGGGCCAGGCATCACGCTCCCAGTGGAGACTGTCGCCCAGCAGGGGCCAGCGCTCGTTGAGCAGGGCCATGTCGCCCGTGCGCAGGCGGCGCACGGCCTGTTCCGGCCGCAAGCCTTCCAGCTCTTCCAGCGCAGGCAGGCTGTCGCGCTTCGGCCCGAACATATACGCCAGCATGATGCGCCCGGCAGGCGCCCGGCGCGCCACCACGCCGACGGCATAGCCGCCGCCCGGCAGGGGCACGGCAAACCAGCTGCCTTCTCGGTATGGTAATGATCTCATATAAAAACCCCAGGAGTACGCCGGACAGCCGCTGCTATCCGACCTTAAATTTAATTAGGGGCACAGTCTACGCGAAGCAAGGGCTATGTGGCGCATGGTACGCCACAGCAACGAACCAATAGTTACAATATTTTCTCGTCATAGTGATACTGGGCAACAATCGGCCCCGCCTTGAACAGCGCCTCCTTCATGGCCACGTCCAGGCGCGCATCGCGGCGGCGCATCCATTCGAGCAGCATGGCCGCTTCCTTGCGGCTGGTGTCGCCCGCATGCGCCAGCACGCGGCGCAGTTCCGGGTCCGTGCACGCCTCGAAACGCTGGCTGTTCAAGTCCAGCGCCTGCAGTGCGGCGATGGTGGCGCCGATGGCGCGGTGCATGTCGAGCGCGGTGGCCGGCAAGCCGGATTCTTCCAGTGGGACGGTGGTCATGCGCATTCCTTTTCGCGTGGTGGTGACATCGGCTGCATTCTCCACCGCGCGGACGAAAAGCTCAAGCGTCCATGACACGTTTCCACCTGTTCGGCCATAATCATGGCTCAGCAACAGCCTAAACCTCAGCGGCAGGAGCCCCATGTTCAATTTCGACTTTTACAATCCGACGCAAATCCTCTTCGGCCAGGGCCAGATCGCCGCCATCACGGCGCTGATTCCGCCCCAGGCCAGAGTGCTCATGACGTATGGCGGCGGCAGCATCAAGCAGAACGGCGTCTATGATGAAGTCAAGGCGGCGCTGGCCGGCCATACCTTGCTGGAATTTTCTGGCATCGAACCCAATCCCAGCTATGAAACCCTGATGCAGGCCGTGGCCATGGTGAAAAGCGAGCGCATCGACTTCCTGCTGGCCGTCGGCGGCGGTTCCGTGGTCGATGGCACCAAGTTCATCGCCGCCGCCGCCCTGCATGAAGGCGTGGCCTGGGACATCCTGGCGAAAGGCGGCAAGATCGTCGAGGCCGCCCTGCCCTTCGGCACGGTCTTGACCTTGCCGGCCACGGGTTCCGAAATGAATGGCTCGGCCGTGATCACGCGCAAGGCCACGCAGGAAAAGCGCTCGTTCATGAGCCGCAAGGTGTATCCGAAATTCTCCGTGCTGGACCCGTCGAAAACGTTCACATTGCCGCTGCGCCAGGTGGGCAATGGCGTCGTCGATGCGTTTGCGCATGTCATGGAACAGTATTTGACCTATCCCGTGAATGCGTCGGTGCAAGACCGCTTCGCCGAAGGCATCCTGCTGACCCTGATCGAGGAAGGCCCGAAAGCCCTGTCGCAGCCGGACGACTACGATGTGCGCGCCAATGTGATGTGGAGCGCCACCCTGGCCTTGAACGGCCTGATCGGCGTGGGCGTGCCGCAGGACTGGTCCACGCACGCCATCGGCCACGAATTGACGGCCCTTTACGAGCTTGACCACGCGCAAACCCTGGCCATCATCCTGCCCAGCATGCTGCGCGTGCGCAAGCAGGCCAAGCGCGCCAAGCTGCTGCAATACGCGGCCCGCGTGTGGGGACTCGACGGCGGCGACGAGGATGGGCGCATCGAGGCCGCCATCGCGCGCACGGAATTGTTCTTCCGCCACATGGGCGTCAAGACGCGTCTGGCCGACTATGGCCTGAACCATGCCAGCGTGGACGCCGTCGTGTCCGCCCTGGAGGCGCACGGCATGACGGCGCTGGGCGAACAGCGCGAAGTGACGCCCGCCGTCAGCCGCAAGGTGCTCGAGCTCAGTTTGTAGATTCGCACCACACTGTTGTAAAACGGTCAGCCAGGTGGGACAGCTGGCCGTGCTTCATGCTAAGCTGTCAGTTCGCTAGGGGTCCTGGAGCAGTCATCCGGGTGAGAGATACCCTTCGTACCTGATCTGGATAATGCCAGCGAAGGAAAGCGCAAAGTACCTCCCTCCTTTGATAGCTCCTGCGTTGGCGCCAGCCGAACAAGCAGCCTGCCGTGCTCTTTCCCTAGAGACGACATGAACCACGAGCAATCTATGTCCACACCGAATTTATCTGTTTCTGTACTGACCCTGGCCATCCTGCACGCGTTTGCCACGCCAGCCTTGGCCGCGCATGGCACCGACGATGCCGCCGCCGATCCGCAGGCCAAGGCCGAGGCGCAAAACATGGCCGAAGTGGTCGTCACGGCCAGCAAGGCGCCGGCCGCCAGGCGCGCCTCCGTGGGCGGTTTTGCCGACGCGCCCCTGCTGCAGACGCCCGCGTCCGTCACCGTCATTGCGCAAAAAGACATGCAGGACTTGCAAATCCGTAATCTGAGCGACGCCGTCAAGCTCGACGCCAGCATCAACGAGTCGTACAACGCCGTCGGCTATGCGGAACAGTTCACCATCCGCGGCTTCAAGCTCGATACGAACTCCAGCTACCGCAAGGATGGCGTGGCCATTCCCGGCGACACGCAAATTCCGCTGGAAAACAAGGAACGCATCGAAGTGCTGAAAGGCCTGGCCGGCTTGCAGGCCGGCGTGGCCGCGCCCGGTGGCGTGATCGACTTCATCGTCAAGCGCCCGACGAACGCGCCATTGCGCACCGTCACCGTGGAAGCGCGCGAACGGGGCACCCTGTACGGCGCCGTCGACCTGGGCGGCCGCCTGGAAGACAAGCGCTTCGGCTACAGAGTCAACGTGGCGGCCGAGCGCCTGCGCTCCTACATCCAGGGCGCGGACGGCAACCGTCGGTTCATTTCCGGCGCCTTCGACTGGCAGATTTCCCCGCAAGCCTTGCTGCAGCTCGATGCCGACTACCAGGACAAGGCGCAAGTGACGGCGCCCGGCTTCCAGTTGCTGAGCAATGGCAAGCTGCCCGCCAACGTCAGCGCCGATGCCATGCTCAACAAGCAGCCGTGGACACATCCCGTGGAAACGGTCACCAGCAACATCGGCCTGCGCTTCCAGTACGCCTTCAATGACGACTGGCACGCCACCTTGTCGGCCAACCAGCACTCGTTCAAGCGCGACGACTACACGGCTTATCCGTATGGCTGCAGCCCGGCAGGCTGGGCGCCCGTCTTCTGCAGCAATGGCGATTTCTCCGTGTGGGACTTCCGCAGCCTGGGCGAGACGAAAAAACCGCTGAGCGCGCAAGCCATGATCCAGGGCAAGTTCGCCACGGGCAGCCTGCGCCATGAATTCACGGCGGGCGTCGCCTACTTCAACCGCAAGGACCGGGCCGGCAAGTACGTCTACGACGAAGTGGGCATCAGCAATATCTACCGTCCCGTCATCGTCGCCCCATCCGACGGTGTCACGGGCCCCGTGCGCCTGGTACGCAACGACAAGGAAAAATCGGCCTTCGTGCAGGATATCGTCAGCCTGGCCCAAAACTGGAAGTTGCATGGCGGCTTGCGCCATATCAATGTCGACGGCTACCAGTATGTGCTGAAGGCCGACACGGAAATCCGCGCCAAGCATGACTTCCTGCTGCCCAACGTGGCGCTGGTCTACACCCCGCAAGACAATATCGCCGTGTACGCGTCGTACTCGCAAGGCATGGAACACGGCGGCACGGCCGACCGCTACGCGGAAAACGCCAATGTGGAACTGACGCCGAGCCGCTCGAAGCAGATCGAAGTGGGCGTGAAGGCGGACCTGACGCCGGACTTCATGGTCGCCGCCACCCTGTTCCAGATCCGCAAAGGGCTGGAATTCAACCAGCCGCTGGTATCGGAACCGGAAAAGTACAACTTCGTGCGCGCGGGCCAGGCCCAGCACCGTGGCCTGGAATTATCGGCCCAGGGCAAGGCATCGTCCAACCTGAGCCTGGGCGCCTCCGTGACGGCCCTGAACAGCCAGCAGTCAGGCACGGGCAATACCGACCTCGACGGCAAGCGCGTACCCAACGTGCCCGCCTTCAAGGCGACCGTGCATGCGGACTACGCCGTGCAACAGGTGGCCGGCTTGAGCGTCAATGGCAGCTGGGAATATGCGGGCAAGAAGGCCTTTGAGTACAGCAACACCACCTTCGTGCCGTCCTACAACGTGTTCAAGCTGGGCGCCGCCTATGCCACGCGCCTGGCCGGCACAGCGGCCGTGCTGCGCGCCAGCGTCAACAACGTAACGGACAAGTTCTACTGGCGCGACGTGACGCCGGAAGCCGGCGGCTACCTGTTCCCGGGCGCCAGCCGTACCTTGAAGGTGTCGGCGCAGTTTGACTTTTAATTAAGTAGAAGAAACGGCAGGCGCCGCAGCAAGCGCCTGTTGCAGCAAGGGCGCCGCCTGGGCCAGGCGCGCGTCCAGGCTGTCGTGCAACACGTGATAGACGATGCCGCGCGCGTCGAGCTCGTCGAGCAGGTAGCGGTAGATCAGCTGGCGCACGGCTTCCGACTCGCGCTGCAAGCCGTCGGCCACCCACGGGCTGTCGGGCGCCGTCACCAGGGTCAGATCGTACTGCGTGGCGTCCGCCAGCGCCGCCAGCGGCGCATCGGCACCATCGAAATAATGGCGGCTGTAGACCACCGTCATCAAGGGTGTCGTGTCGCAAAACAGGAAGTTGCGCGTTTGCGCGGTGGCGGCCGCTTCGCGTTCAACTTGCGTGCGCGCAATACCGTACTGGTCTTTCGCGACGGGCACCCTGCCCTGCATTGCCACGAATTCGCGCAAGTATTCCGGTACCCAGACGCTGCCATAGCGCTCGGCCAAAGCGGCCGCCAGGGTCGACTTGCCCGACGATTCGGCGCCCAGTATCGCCACGCGCACGCAGTTGTCCATCACTTGAGGACCATGGCGTCGGGCGCGGCCGGCGCCGATTTTTTCCACGCCAGCAAGCCGATGATGGCCATCACAACGAAAATTCCATACAGCACGGCCGTCAGGGTCAGGCCTTTGTGCAGGTACAGCCACACATACAACACATCGACAATGATCCAGGCGATCCAGTTTTCCAGCTTTTTGCGCGACAGCAGGAATTGCCCCACCAGGCTGCCTGCGGTGAGGAAACCATCCGCATGGGGTACGTCCGTGTCGGTCGTCGTCAGCAGCCAGGCGATGAGCAGGAAGCCCACCAGCCAGCCAGCGGCGCAGGCCAGCCAGCCGCGTCCATCGAGGCGCGTGACGGGTAAGATCTTGCCGCCGCTGGCCGGATGCAGCCACTGGTACCAGCCCCAGAACGAGACGCTGATGAACAGCAGTTGCAAAGCCATGTCGCCATACAGGCGCGACTCGAAAAAGACGAAACCGTAGGCGGCCGAGGAAATGATGGCGAACAGCCACGCCCAGTGATTCTGGCGGATATTCAGCGCAACGGTTGTCAGTGCCAGGACAAAGGAAATCAGTTCAAGCGGCGTGGTGGCAAAACCCAGCAGGAGAAGCGTATCGTTCATGGGAATCGTGATGAGGCTGGTGGTGCAGTATGCAATACCAGCCATGAATAAGCAAGATTGCCCGCGCCGTCACGCCCTTCCCTGCTCAGGCAAAGCCACCCTTGACGGCGCGTGCCAGCGTACGCCGCACGATCAGCTTGTGAAATGGCCGGATCAGCAGGATGTAAGTACGCCCTATCCAGTTATGGCAATGCACGACGGTGGAAAAGGTGATGCTGCCGAACTGTTCCTGCCCCGCATCGCGGTTGCGCAGCACGGACAAACGGAAGTCCAGGTGGCTGTCGTCCTCGCCCACGATGATTTCATCATCGCTGATGGCAAAGATGCGGAAGATGCCGATGCGTCCATCAGGCATGGCCGCCAGCTGTTTCGCCGTCTTGATACCGAAGGGCGTGACCATCGTGTCGCGCACCGCCAGCAGCCACTGCGCCCAGCGCGGCTGGCTGCACAGCACCACGCGCGCCAGGGCCTGCATATCCATCTGCCGCACACCAGCGCTGGGCAGGCCGACGGCATACGCGTCGGCCAGATTGCTGCCCGCGTACAAGGGGGCGATGCTGGCGCCTGGCGGCAAGGCCACGGCGCGTACCACGTTGCTTATCTCTTGCATGTGCTCTCCATGTGTTCAGTGATAACATGGCCATCATACACGACAATGTGAACAGCGATAACATAGAATGACAACAACGAGTACCTATCACCACGGCAACTTGCGCGACACCCTGATCGCCGCCACCATCGCGCAACTGGCGCAGCAGCACGACGCCACCCTGTCGCTGCGCGAACTGGCGCGCACGGTGGGCGTATCGATCGCCGCCGTGTACCGCCACTTTCCCAGCAAGGAGGCCCTGCTGGCCGAGGTGGCGGCGGCCGGTTTCGCCAGCCTGATCGCCACATGGGAGGCGGAACTGCCGCCAACGGGCAGCCTGCCCGCCGAACAGCGTTTTCAGTTGCTGGGCCAGCAGTACATCGAATTCGCCCTGGCCGCGCCGGCCCACTACCGGCTGATGTTCGAGCACCAGGACGTGCGCCAGTTCCCCGCCTTGCAAGAGGCGGCGCAAGCGTGCTTCCAGTATGTGCTGCAGACGGCCGGCGCAGCCGTGCGCGAAGCGGGCCTCGATGCGCGCTGGGACAAGGCCGCCGCCAGCGCCGGCTGGTCGCTGGGCCACGGCTACGTGATGCTGCTGCTGAGCGGGCGACTGGCCATGGCGGACAGCGGCGACGAGCTGTCGCCAGCGATGGTGCCGCGGTTTTTTCAGTTGCCGGTGGAGGCGCTGCGGCAGGCGCACCAGCCTGCGGGAGAAAAACAATAAAATGAATCAGTGACCGGCAGCACAGGTGCAGATAGCATCTCCTCCCCTCATCCAGAGCAGACGCTACCATCCACAACTGACGATTTATGCACAATATATCGATAGCTGCGCTCTGCATGGCAGGATACGGCGCTGCGCAGCGGCTGGGTGCCGATGCCGACGAATGAGGAAGTCAGGCGCTGGCAGGCCCTGACATAGCATGCGGCCGGGAACGGCGGTGGAAGCTCACGCCAGGAGGCCCTGGCGCACCTGGTCGAGCAGGCGCTCCTCTTCATCGGTATCGGCATCGACTTGCGTGACCACGGTCCAGAATCGCGCGCACGTCTTGATCTGCTCGAAAGCATGGCTCGCTTCAAGGCGCACCATCGTTTTCCTCAGGCTGTGCAGATAGCCCTCTTCGATGGCGCAGAGCAATTCGTCATCGGCAGCGTCGATCAGCGCACTCAACGCAGATTCGATCCTTGCATGGCCGTCCTCCCACAGTTGGCCAATTTCCGGCACATCGACTTCCATGCACTCGTTCGACCAGTCCGGTGGATAATCATTGCGCTGCCTGTTATCGGGATCGGTGTCAAAACTCAAGGAAATGGATGGAAACGATACGGCATTAAAAGCAAAGGCTGAAAATGGTTGATCCTTGAAAGCGGACGCGCCAAGCAGCGCCAGCGAGGCGCTGGCCAGCCTGAACCAGGTTGCTTCAACGTCATAGGCCGTTTCAAACGCGTGCCAATCCGGCGGCAAATCGGGAGTCTGGGGCATGGGGGCCTGTCAAAAAAAATAGCGGTCGATAGTGAAAGAATTATACGTGGCACAGCCAATGCGGCAGACGGTGGCGCGTGAACAGTGCGGGCGATGCCGGGACCGCAAACCAGCGGGTTGCCAGTATGCGGAAAATGGCGCGGCCGGCGCGTCGCTGTGCAAGCCGGTGGGACGCAGCGCATAGTCGGAGGCCAGGAAATATGGTTCTTGTAAGAGTGAGGCGGCGCTTGGCTGCGGGGTGGCTGGCGGCGGACGGACACCCATGGCGGCGTCGAGCAAGCTTTTTCGTTGACCATCCCACGGCGGCAGATCGGCCGGCGGCAATGGCAGGATTTTATCGAGGTTGGGAAAGCGGCGATTGGGGTTGAAGCCGAGGGCACGATTAAGTACGCCGTAACGTTCACCGCGAGCTTTGTCCACATTTGGTGCCAGCATATCGGTAAGATCAAAAGGCGAACCAAATTCAATTGCCAATGCGCTCGCACATTCTGCGCAGCCAAACTTGACTCCCTCATGCAATACATTTAGAGCACGCTGTTTGGTTGTAGGAGTTCGATCGCCAATCTCATCGCCATTCGCAGCTCTTGGTATTGCATACAAATAGTGCAGGTTAAACGCAACAGGCCCGTATCCCTGAGAAAACGCACATGCCATCATTTTTATCGATACAGGAATATTGGCCCAATATCCAGGAATAGCACCGTCTGTTCCTGCTCTTAATTTCTCTCCTAAAAATGCCATCGCTTGAGGATTTCCCATGACAGCAGCCTTTTGCCAGAATGCATAAGCCCGGGTTGTATCGCCTGTCACGCCCGTGCCATTCGCATAATAGGTTCCCATCCGGTCATACGCCGCCGGTATGCCCAGCCGCATCGCCTTTTCCACCAATTGAACCGCCTCTTCCTCACCATATAGAGCATCGCGCCCTTCCACATACAGGCTGGCCAGGTTGAGCATCGCCTTCCAGTGCAACCGCTCTGCCGCTTGACGCGTCAGAGCGACGATTTTTTTGTAGTCGCGGTCTTCCACGAAAATTTCAGGATCTTCCAAGGCGCGTGCTTCGAGAAACCAGTCCTCGGCTTGCGCATCGATGGGCGGCACCTTGCTCGCCTCGATTTCGCAAATAAAATCCGCGACATGCGGATTGAAAAGTGGCAGGCTTTGGTTGCGCGGCCAAACTTTGTCGTCTGGTACTTTGCAGGCAAGCAGGCAGCACAAGAAGACAAGCGACGCGAGGCGTTCTCTCGTGCCAGCCATGCTGGATTGATTGCTATCCATTGCATCCTCCATCGCTGCCGCGCCGTCCTATCCAAGATCAGGAAGGGACATATCCATCAAATGCCACGTCATGTCGCCATCTGGCAAATCGAGCAGCCAGTCGCGGCGCGGTTGCGGGAACGGCGCGCCCTGGGTCAGCCAGGCCTGGCGCCAGTACTGGTTGACGATGGCCTGCAGCGGATGGTCGGCTGCTACCCACGGTTGCCAGACGCCGCTGACCGGACAGGCTTGCCCGCAAGCACAGCTCAACAAAGGCTCGGGCCGCTCCACCTCGCGCAGCAAGCCGTGCGCCGCGCGCGGTTCCACTGCCCCATGGTTATGCCGTATCGTCAGGCACTGTTCCCATGTCACGGGGCCATAACGGGTCTTACCAGCGGCATCGAGCACGCTGAAATGGCGGAACTCTTCGCCTTTGCGCAGCAGCCGGGCCGGTTCCGTCAAGCCCTGCCCAGCGGCCGGTTGCCAGTATGCGGAAAATGGCGCAGTCGGCGCATCGCTGTGCAAGCCGGAGGGACGCAGCGCATAGTCGGCTGCCAGGAAATACGGTTTTTGTAAAAGCGAGGCGGCGCTTGGCTGCGGGGTGGCTGGCGGCGGGCGGACACCCATGGCGGCGTCGAGCAAGCTCTTTCGTTGACCATCCCACGGCGGCAGATCGGCCGGTGGCAATGGCAGGATTTTATCGAGGTTGGGAAAGCGGCGATTAGGGTTGAAGCCTAGGGCACGATTAAGTACCGCATAACGTTCGCCGCGAGCCTTGTCAATGAACGGCACTAACATATCCGACATATTGAAAGGTTGGCTGAACTCTATTGAGAGATCGCGTGCGCACTGCGCGCAACCCAGGCGGACACCTTCATGTAAAACTTTTAGTGCGCGGTCTTTTGTTTCTGACGTCCGATGATCGCCAATTATTGTGCCATCTGCAGTTCTTGGCGCAGCATATAAATAATATAAATCATATGCCGCTGGACCATAACCTTGGGCAACAGCACATTCCAGCATTTTGGTCGCTACAGGAATGTTGCCCCACATATCAATACCTGGGTGATCCTCTCCAGCAGTCAATTTTTCGCCGAGAAACCCCATTGCCTGTGGATTTCCCATCTGCGCCGCCTTTTGCCAGAAGGCATAAGCACGCGTGATGTCGCCATTAACGCCTGTGCTGTTCGCATAATACGTCCCCATCCGGTCATATGCCGCCGGTATGCCCAGCCGCATCGCCTTTTCCACCAGTTGCACCGCTTCTTCCTCACCATATAAAGGATCGCGCCCTTCCACATACAGGCTGGCCAGATTGAGTATCGCCTTCCAGTGCAACCGCTCTGCCGCCTGACGCGTCAGAGCGACGATTTTTTTGTAATCGCGGTCTTCCACGGCAATTTCAGGATCTTCCAAGGCGCGCGCTTCGAGGAACCAATCCTCGGCTTGCACATCAATGGGCGGCACCTTGTTCGCCTCAGTTTCGCAAATGAAATCAGGAGCATGCGGATTGAAGAGCGGCAGGCTTTGGTTGCGTGGCAGGACTTTGTCGTTAGGCATTTTGCAAGCAATCAAAGGAACAAAGAGAAGAACTGCCAACGCAAAAAATGGCAGGCGAAAAGATACGGTATTTTTCTTACGCATGATCAACCCAGACGTATGGTGGAGCTGCGTTTGTCTTCCAATGGCAGCAAAAAACCAGTCATTTTCTTGAAAATTGCAGTTTCGGATTTGTTGAATTTTTTCTTGCGGTTTTCCTTCATAAGTTTTGTCCAATTTTCAAACGCCGACCCAATCTCCCCCTTCGTCCCGCCCCCGCCATCGACCAATCCCCCGCTATGCATGCGCCACACCCGCTTGCGCAAATCGCTGGCCACGCGACGGTCGATAGTGGCGATATTGATTTCGCTGTCGACGGCCATGCTGCGCTGGTTCAGGTTGGCGCTGCCGAGCGTCATGAACACGTCGTCGACCAGCATCAATTTGGAATGGATGTAGATTTCACGGTAGCGCCAGCGGTCCTTGTCAAACGCGCTGACATTGAGCATGGCCACCGATACTTTCAGCCCGAATTCGCTTTCGAGCGTCATCACGCCGGGTTTGTTGATGCTGTTGGAATGCTGCACCACGTCGGGCAACTTGACTTCCGCCTCGGTGGAAATGCCGAATCCTGCCCTGACACGCCGGGTTTTGGGTCGCTTGTTATAGTCGTCGATCATGGTATTTTGCCCCGTCATGCCAGCGTGCTGCCCCAGTGTCGCCAGCGTATCGTGGGTGCGCGGCACCATCTGCGCGCGCTCCGGTACCGGGATGACGATGAATACGTGCATGACCGGCATATCTTCAAGACTCTTGCCTGCCTTGACACTGCCGGCCTTCCAGGCGGCGACCACCTTCTTGCGCTCGGCCAGCAAGTGCCGGGCCCATTCTTCATACTGGAAATACTGGTTTTCCACATACAGGTAGCCGGCCGCCAGGCTGGCCTGGGTCACCGCGCGAAAATAGGTTTCCTTGATGGTCTTGTCTTGCTCCTCGGGCTGCGTCAGGACGATCTGCACGGTGGAGTCGTCCGGCCCGGCCTCGCGCAACAGCTGGGCCGGCGGGTTTTTACATGACGAATACCAACTCACGCATTCCCCGGCGGCCTGATGCGTGCGGTCGTCGACCGCACGATCCCATGCCTTTACGAAGTTGTTATAGAGCGCGATGAGCGCCTTGCCGCCGTCGATGCGGCAGGCATAATCCTGATAGGGCTTGAGCGTGGCAAAGCCGCCGTCCGCCGCCATTCCCTGCAAACACTCGCGCCGCTCGTTGACACCGCCCTGTTCGCGGCGCGTATCGTCGAGCAGATGGGCGGTCGTGTCCCAATAATCGGTCACCGAGTTCAGGCCCATTACATAGCCGACGGCCTTGGATCCCTTTTCGTGGGAGAAATCGATCAAGACCGGCTTCTGGTGGTGCGTGCCCAGGTATTGCATGCCGGGCTTTTCGATCTCCACTTTCGTCAAGCCGTGCGGCTGGTTGATTTCGGTCGCGATGCTCTTGCTGATCGCGGCGCTGTCGCCGTGCCGCAAGCGAACCTCCAGGCCCTCCAACAAGCCATGGAACGCGGCCGCATACCAGCTGTGGCAATATTCTTCACGCGCCAGCATAGGGATATCCTCGGGCCGGACGATATCGCCCCTGAAAGCACTGCTTAAAACAAGTTTTTTCCTGACTGCCTCCTGCAACATCGCCAGGCTGGCTTTTGCACTGATGTCGTCGGCGCGCTGTCCACCGGTTTTCCATGGCGAGGTGCCGTGCGAATAGCCCGGCATGGTGCGCGCTATCGGCGAGCCGATCCGGTCATACCAGATCAGCAGGCGCACCCTGACGTAACGCCGCGTGGCGGCGATCAGCAAGTCGCCAAACGTTTCGCCCCGCGGCCAGGTGGCGCTGTTGCCGCGCACCAGTTCCATGCCCGGGTCGAAACCCCAGCAGCACAGGTCAATGGACTTTTTAGCCTTGGCGATCTCGCCGGCGATGTCGGCGAATCCCTCCTGTCCGCAAATGAATAGCGTCAGCTTGTTGTTGTGCGTGATCGGGTGGCTGGCCTTGCCTTTCAGGTTACGATTTTCCAGCAGCCACTGGAGCGAACTCGTCGCAGTGCGTCCGACTTCGTCGATATGGGTGGTTTCGATGCGGCCGCTCGATTCGGGCATGGCGCTCTCCTGTCAGTGTCGTGAATCATTGAACAGCGCGGCCGTCGGCGGTGTCGTCGAACGCGCGCAAACCGCGGTTCGACAGCTTGTGTTCGCCGTCCGGCGCCGCGTTCGGGTCGAAGCGTGCGCTCGCCTGCAATGAAAACTCTTCGCCATTGCCAAGGACGACACGGTAGCGCGGCGTGCCGTCCTGATGCGCGATCAGGATGCGGCCGAATTCGTCGGTCAGACCTTGCTCGACTTCGGCTTCCCCGTTGTACAGCGTGTAAGGCACATTGGCGTACTGGCCACCATCCGCATGGGCCTGTATCGTATGCTGCAACTGCCCCGCTAGCGGCGCGATGGGCGGTTCCAGCTCCGGTTGCGGCCGGTTCTTGGGCGCCAGTGTTTCCAGGTTTCCATGGAACAGCGTCGGCGACGCGGTAAAAAACTGTACCTTGTCGCTAATTTCAAGCATGCAATCGGCGCCATGCAGGCGCACGCCTTTGCGGCCGCGAATATTCACCCAGTCGGCCTGGCTGATCAATTCCAGCACCTTGTTGGCAACGATTTCGACCGCATCGGTTTGCGCCGCGATCTGCACCGGGCCAGCTGCGGCGATCAGTTTCATGCCAGCCTTGTGGACAAACAGGCGCAGCGCTGCGCCGATGCTGGCGAACAGGCCGCCGCCGGCCGCCAGCGACAGGTCGCACCCGGTCGTCAGCGCGGTGTGCTCGGCGCTGGCGATGTGCGTCGATTGCGCGCTCGTCGTTTCGATTCCGGCCGGACTGGCCAGCACCAGATGCGGCTTTGATAATTCGGGAAAGGCGTTTTCGCCATTGCCGGCACCACCCTTGATCCCGGCATGCTGGGCTTTCAGCACATCGGCGGCGGCGCCCTGCTGGGCGGCACTTTCTTGCGCGCCGTAATGCTGCGACAGGGAGGCAAGCGCCTTGTGCCGCTCAGCAGCCTCGGCCAACCGGCGCAAGGTTTCATCCATGCTCTTGATATGCGAGGCGGCGCCAGGGCGCGCTTCGGTGGTCAGCAACATGCCGCGGGCGGCGCGCGCCACGCCCCAGGCGTCTGACGCCAGTTCCCAGCCCTCGCCACGCGCATCCTTGCGCCCGCTGGCGTCTTCGATGCGGCTGATACAGCCGAGCGACAATTGGCTGTGTTGATGATCGCTTTTCAGCTGCGCCTGGATGTGCTGGTGCGTATCGTCGAGCACCAACTGGTTGCCGCGCACGCCGTAGCCGCCGCCAGGCATCAGCTCGGCGCTGCGCCAGCCGCCCAGCATGCGTTGGCCCGGCAAATTCCACGGCGGCGCATGGTTGCCGTTGTACACCGCGCCAACAATGACGGGACGGTCGATATTGCCGTCGAGAAACTGGATCAGCACTTCCTGGCCAATGCGCGGCAACGCGATCTGGCCGAAGGCCTGGCCCGCCCATGGCGTCATGACCCTGATCCATGGCGAACTGCCCGCGTCGAATTTGCCCAGCCGGTCCCAGTGGAATTGCACCTTCACCCGGCCCAGCGCGTCGGTATGGATGGTTTCGCCTGCCGGCCCGGTGACAATCGCGGTCTGCACGCCGGGCAAGGCACAAGGCGTGCTGTTGAAGTGCCGCCCCGGATACCAGCGGATGCTCTTGCGTATGCAACTAAAACGGTTTTCATAATGCGACTTTGCGCCCGTCCCTGCCTGGTAATTGTTGCTGGCGACATGATCGACCGACAGGATCAGGTATTCACGCGCGCGGATGTCCGGGCGCGCCGCTTCACCTCTGGCCGGCATGGATTGCTCGCCGCTGAAGTGGCCGCCCAGCGTGAAACTACGCCCGGCCTGGGCGCAGCGGTGATTACCGCCCGCTTCGAAAGTTTGCGCCTGGCAGTTATGCTCCTCCAGGCGGCGTTGCGCCAGCGCTTCGCCGTCACCCATGCCGGCATAGCCATAGCCGGTGTTTTGATACAGTTCATGGGCAAACACGTCGCCCTGCTGGTGCAGCGCATAGCCACTGGCGCGACTGGCAAACGGATACTTGTAGTTGAAGCTGGCCAGCGTGAGCGAGCCTGAAGCGATCTTCCGTATTGCCTGCCAATCGCGTATGCCGTCGCACTCCAGCGAGCCCGCGTCGCTGCGAAACACCATCTCGTCGGCGTCGCTGGCATCGCGGTTGCCTGGGTCGATGCTGTCGCTCAGCCAGGTATTGTCGCCCAAACAGAGGGTATGACCGTCGGCGCGATGCTCATACCAGTAATGGAGTCCCTGGTCTTCCCAGCGCCGGTGCAGATGGTTGTAATCGGTTTCATTATGCTGGTTGGCGCAGCTTAATATCGCCTGTTCCTCATGCAGCCGGTTTTGCCAGTCGCGCTGCACATAATGATCGAAGGTCGTTTCGCTGATGTCGATAACCGTGCGCTCGTGGAACGAGACGTTGTCCATGCGCAGCCTGGAAAACGCCAGCCAGGGTTGCAGCACCATCTGGTAGAACGCGAAACCGCCATCGCTGCCCAACAAGCGAAATTGGCCGACATAACCATTAAAATGGCGCAAGCTGCCGTCATCGCGCACCATCGAAATCGTGACCATGCGTCCCATCATCGCTGTCAGGGGAACGTGGAGATTGTCGGACAGCAGTTCGACGTCGAAGCGAAAGTCGCGTGACATTTCCTCGTGTGCCCGCAAACTGTTGACCAGCAGCGCGGTATCGGGCGGACCGTCCTCGCGCGGAAAATCCATGCGCAGCAAGCGGCTGTCCTGGACGCGCCAGTTCGCTCCGAAAAGCCGCGCCAGATCGGCTGCCAGCTTGCCATCATCCATATTGCCTCCTGCGGATAGTTCCCCTGGCCCATGCTAACCATGATGAACGCTGGCATATTGATGGAACGCAAACCAGTTGGCCATAATCGAGTAGGGGGCTGAGTTACCTCAGCCGCCCTCTCACACCACCGTACGTGCGGTTCCGCATACGGCGGTTCATTTCACAAGCTGGAAGCGCTGCTGGGTGTCCAGCAGCGAAAC
>NZ_JBNYXT010000014.1:0-120609 GCF_051380795.1 Janthinobacterium leeuwenhoeki | reverse complement strand
CTCCAGATCCGCAGTCGCCCGCGGCACCCTTGCCGTTCAGCTAACTCTTCCCCTTGTCGGGCGAGTAGAGGACTTGCACCTCCCAGTGAGTGCGCCCTGCCGGGCGCACCGCAAAAAAAGCCGGGGCGGGAGATATCCTCCCTGCCCCGGCTTGCCGGACTACCTGCCGATGCCGGCTGCTTAGCGGATGTAATTGAACAGCGACAGGCCGGAGATCGAAGTAAAGGACTTTTGCGCCGCCTGCAGGGTGATCTGCTGCTGGCTGAACAGGGAAATCGTTTTCACCATGTCCAGGTCCTGCAAGCCCGACAGGGTGCTCGCATATTGCAGGTCGAGGTCGTCGCCGGCGCTGTCGAGCGTGTCGAGTTCCTTCAGGCGCGAACCGACTTCCGCGCGCACCGACAGCACGTTATCGTAAGCCGTATCGATGATATTGTGCGCCGTGTTCAGACTGGCCGTCAGGCGCGCCTGCCCTGCGTCGCCCGAGGCCGGCTGGCCCAGCGCGCCGATCAGGTTGGTAATCGTGGTAAAGATCGATTCCTTGCTGCTGGGCTCCAGGGTGAACTTGTCCAGGTCGGCCGGCTTGCCGGCGACATTGACTTGCTGGCCGTCAAAGTTAATGGCATCGCCCGATTTGTAGGCCACCGGCACGGCGGGATTCGGGATGGTCTGGCCCAGGGTCACGTCCGTCACGGTATAGGTCGTCTTGGCATCCGTGCCCGTGCCCGTCACCTGGAAATCGATCGTGTACTTGTGTCCCGTCAACTTGGTGGGATCGGTGACGGTGCCGCCGGAAATGATGCCGGCGCCGCCGCGCGTGAAGTTGCCCGGATCGGCCGCCGTGGTGAACTTGCCGTTGCCCGTCAAATTGTTCTCGAACACGGTCGCGCCCGAATCGCTGGTGGCCAGGTAGCGGGCCGAGCCCACTTGCAGCTCGCGCTGTCCCTGGTCGCCCACATAGGTGGCGCCGCCGGGCGTCTGGCTGAACGGTTGCGTCGTCGACTTGTAACCGGAAAACAGGTAGCCGCCCGCGTTGTCGGACGTGTTGGCGATGCCCATCAGGTCGGTCAGGCGCCCCTTCAGCTCGGTGGCCAGGCTCTGCCGATCGATATCCTTCAATGCCGGATTACCGGCCTTCAGCACCAGTTGCTGCACGTCGGCGAGCAGCGAGGTGGTACTCGCCAGGGCCAGCTCTTCCTGCGAGAGGAAATTCTTGGCGTTCGAGCGGTTCGTCACGAATTGCGTGTTGATCGTTTGCGACTGCGTCACTTCCAGCGCGCGCGCCGAGGCAATCGGATCGTCGGCCGGCGTCAGATTGCGGCGATTTGCCGACAGCTGCATCTGCGTGCGGTTCAAGGCGCCCTGCAGATTGTTCAGCTGCGTGCTGCCCCCGTCATAGATCATTTTGGTACTGATGCGCATGATGCTGCCCTTCCTGATGGCGGCGGGGCGCTATGCGCCGCCGCTTGAATAATTAACGTCCGAGGCCGATGACCACGTCGAACAGGGTACTGGCGATCTGCATGACCTTGCCGCACGCCTGGTAGGCTTGCTGATAACGCAGCAGGTTGGCCGCCTCTTCATCGAGGTTGACGCCGGAAACGGCCTGCTGCTGCGTGCTAGTTTGTTGCAACAACGCAAGACTGGCCAGACCGCTGACCTGTACTTCTCGCGTCTTGTTGCCGACATAACTGACCGTTTCCGCGTACGAACCCTGGAACGTGGCCTTGCCGCCATCGAGAATGTTTTTCGTCTGCAAGCCCGCCAGCAAGGAAGCATTGCGGTTATCGCCCACGCCGCCCGAGTTCGGCGCAATGGTGAATTTATCGCCTTGCGCGGGCGCCCCCGTCATATTGAAGCTGACGCCGCCAAAGCTGAAGCTGTCGCCTTCCTTGTACGGAATACTCGCCGTGCCGGCCGGATACGTGGTGGTCGCGCCGTTCAAGCCTTTCACCGTCACGGCCTGGCCCGCGGGGAAACCCGACAGCGAGGTGGTCACCTTGTCGTACGTCAAGGTGACAGTGCCCGTCAAGGCGTTGCCCGGCGCTAAATACGCCTTGTCCACGCTACCTGGACCGAGCTTGCCGCTACCCGTATTGCTGACGGGCGCGCCCGTGGTGATCGGCGCGCCGGCGGCCAGCTTGTTGCGGTCGGTAATCGCCACGGCCAGGTCGGAAGCGCCGTGCGCGGTCGGCCTGACCATGAAGTTGTCGCCTTCGGCAGCCGTGCCCGTGATCGAGAAGTCCACGCCGTCGATGGTTTGCGGCACGGTTTGCGGATACGGATTGATGGTCGTTTTTGCACCGTCGCTCTGGCGCGTCACCACATAATTGGCGCCGTCATACTTGACGGCATAGTCGCTGGCCGTCAGCTTGGTCGGATCGCTGACCTTGGCCGACAGCGCGGTCGTGCTGGTCGCGTTGTTGCGGTAGTCGGCGCCGATGACGGGATTGGGCAACTTGAAGAAGTCACCCCCCATGTCGCCATTCAAGTCCTGGCCCAGCTTATGCTGTTCATTGAAGCTGGAAGCCAAAGCGATGGCGACCTTGCCCAGCGAATTCTGGATGCGGTCCAGGCTGCCGCTACGGAATTCCAGCAAGCCGCCCAGCGCACCGCCGCTGAGCGAACTTTCCGACAGCTTGGTGACGCTCGTGCCCGTCACATAGCCCACATCCAGGCGGTTCGGGTCAGTCGGCGACGGCGTGGTGGCCAGTTCAAAGTTCTTGTTGCCCACCACCAACGGCTGGCCCGAGCCGATCGAGACGGTAATCGAGTTGCCGGCGCCAGGCTGAACCGTTGCCTTGACGTATTTGTTCAGCTCCGTGATCAGCTGGTCGCGCTGGTCCAGCAAGTCGTTGGGCTGATTGCTTTCATTCACGGTCAGGTTGGTAATCGCGGTATTGAGTTCCGCGATCTGCTTGGCGTAGGAATTGATCACCTTGACGTTCGAGGTGATCTGCGAATTGACGCCATCGCCGATTTCCGTCAGGCGCGCGCTGAGGCCCTGGAAGCGCGCCGTCAGCGAGTTTGCGCTCGACAACATTGCCTGGCGCGACGAGACGGACGAGGGATTCGAGCTGAAATCCTGCACGCCCTTGAAGAAATCGGCCATCGCCGGCGACAGCCCGGCCGTGGGGTCGGCCAGCATATTGTCGATCTGGCTGATCTGCGTGTAATACGCGTCGAGCGAACTGGTGGTCGACTGCGCGCCGTTCACCTGGGCCGCCATGAAACCGTCGTACTGGCGCTTGACTTGCGATACCTCAGTACCATTGCCAACAAAACCATAACCGGCATTGTTGAACTGCGCCGTCTGCTGCAGCACCACCTGGCGGTTGTAACCGTCCACGTTGGCATTGGTGATGTTATGCCCGGTCGTCGACAGGCCCACCTGCGCTGCAAGCAAACCGCTTTTACCGATGCTGAGTAAATTCGAAGTCATGGTGTCTTATTGGTTACCGTCAAAGGTATTTACGGCAGCCGCGGCGAAAACTTGAAGCGCGCGACCTGCACAAAGGTAGGAAGGCGGCTTAACCGACCAGCGAATTCTTGATGATTTTTGTCAATTTGGCAGCGTAATTCGGGTCCGTCGCGTAGCCGGCCTTTTGCAAGCCTTGGGCGAACGTGCTGGCGTCACCCGCGCTGGCCAGCACTTTTTCGTAGCGTTTGTTATTGGTAATCAACTGCGCATAATCCTTGAAGCTGTCCGCGTAGCTGTCGTAAGCGCGGAATTTCTCCACCTTGCGCTGCGCCTTGCCATTCACATATTCGGTCGTGACGGCTTCCGTGACCTTGCCTTTCCAGTCGCCCGTGGCCTTGATGCCGAACAGGTTGTGGCTGCTGCTGCCGTCGCGGCTGATGATTTCGCGCTTGCCCCAGCCCGTTTCCAGCGCCGCCTGGCCCAGCATGAACTTGGCCGGGATGCCGGTGGCGCGGCTGGCTTCTTCTGCATGCACGCCCAGCTTTTCCTGGAAGGCGCGCACGTGCGGCGCCTGCGTGGCGTTGGCCTTCTCGCTCAGCGTCTTGCCGCTGGCGGCGGCGCTGCCTGCGACGTCGCTGAGGGCGCCCTGCTGCTGGCGGAAGGCGGCCAGCGCCTGCGCCATGCTGGAGGAGCGGGGCGACGGCGCTTCGGCGCCATCGGCGGCCAGCGCCTGGTTCGACGACGACAGCTGGCGGATCAGCACGTCCGCCAGGCCCGTGCCCCGCTTGGCCAGGTTCTGGCTCGTCTGCTGGTCCAGCATCGAGGTGTACATCTTGCTTTGCTGGCTATCCATGATGCCGTCCTGCGGCGTGGCTTCGCGCATGCTTTTCATCATCATGTTGATGAACATGGCTTCGAATTGCGTGGCCGCCTCTTTCAGGGCGGCGGGGTCCTTCGCCCTGGCGGACTGGCGCAAGCCATCCATGCCCTTGACGTCATAGGCGGCGGTATTGCTGAGGTCGGTTTGGCTGATCATGGCATGTCCATCAAATGATTTCGAGTTCGGCACGCAGCGAACCGGCCGCTTTCATCGCCTGCAGAATGGCAAGCAAGTCTTGCGGCGAGGCGCCGATGGCGTTGAGGGCCTTGACCACCTCGGACAGCGAGGCGCCGCCCTTGACCAGCATGACCTTGCCCGGTTCCTTCTTGATATCGATCTGCGCCGTCTGGGTGACCACCGTGCGCCCGCCCGACAGGGGGGCCGGCTGGCTCACTTGCGGCTCGACATTGATGGTGACGGACAGGTTGCCGTGCGAAATGGCGCACGTTTCCAGGGTCACGGACTGGTTCATCACGACGGAACCGGTGCGCGCATTCATGATGACCTTGGCCGCCAGGCGGGCCGGGTTGACTTCGATGCTTTCCAGCTGGCCCAGGAAGGACACGCGCTGGTCGCTGCCGCTGGGCGACTGCACCTGGATCACGCGGCCATCGAGCGCGGCGGCCGTGCCGGCGCCGTAACGGCTGTTGATGGCGTCGACCACGCGGCTGGCGGTGGCGAAATCGGTGGCATTCAATTCCAGGCGGATGGTGTTGTTGGCGCCCAGCGCCGATGGCACGCTGCGCTCGACTGTCGCGCCGCCCGAGATGCGTCCCACGCTCAGGTGGTTGATGACGACCGAGCTGCCGGCCGCCTGCGCGCCCACGCCGCCCACCAGCACGTTGCCTTGCGCCATGCCGTACACCTGGCCATCGGCGCCCTTCAATGGCGTCATCAGCAAAGTGCCGCCGCGCAAGCTTTTTGCATTGCCCATCGACGATACCGTCACGTCGAGCAACTGGCCCGGCTGGGCAAACGCGGGCAAGGCCGTCGTCACCATCACGGCAGCCACGTTTTTCAGCTGCAAACTGGTGCCTTGCGGCAAGTTGATACCTTGCTGCTGCAGCATCGCCGCCACGCTCTGGATGGTGAATGGGGTTTGCGTGGTCTGGTCGCCGCTGCCGTCAAGGCCGACGACGAGGCCATAGCCCATCAGCTGATTCTGCCGCACGCCGGCGATGCTGGCCAGATCCTTGATGCGCTCGGCCTGCGCCACGGGCGCCAGCAGAGAGATAGCCAAGCCGACAATGGCGAAAAAGCGGGGAAAAGTAAAAGTCACCATGATCAGAACGGCAACAGGCTGAGGAAGAAGCGCGACGCCATCGAGGCCATTTCGGCGCGGTCGATCTGGCTGTTGGTGCGGTATTCGACGCGCGCTTCGGCCACCTGGGTCGATGGCACGACGTTGCCCGTGCCGATGGTATCCGGATTGACCATGCCCGAGAAGCGGATGAATTCCGTGCCCTTGTTCATGGCGATCTGTTTTTCGCCGGCGACGATCAGGTTGCCATTCGGCAGTACTTCAATGACCGTCACGCCGATCACGCCGGAAAACGTGTTGCTGGCGGACTGGTTGTCGCCATCGGCAAATTTCGTCGCGCCATTCGCCGCCACGCTGCCGCCCAGGCGGCCCTGCAGCATGCCCGGCGTGCTGAAGCCCACGCTGCCCGACTTGTTGCCGGAACTGGCGCCCGCCTTGACGGCATTCGTGCGCTCGGTGATGGCGATCGTCATGGTATCGCCCACGTGGCGCGCGCGGCGGTCTTCGAAGGCGGGACGGTAAGTCGACGGCTGGTAGATGGCGCCATTGCTGACGACCACCGGTTCCGGCATCGGCGCGCGCGTGGTGGTGGGATATTGCACGATGGACGTAGGCGTGATGGCGCAGCCGGACAGCAGGACTGCGGACAACAGGGCGATGATGGGGTATTGCATGGCGAACCTCCGCTGCCATCCGGCGGCGGATGGCATGACGACTATGAAAATTAAAGTTGCGACAATTTCTGCAGCATTTGATCGGATGTGGTGATGGCCTTGCTGTTGATCTCGTAGGCGCGCTGGGTCTGGATCATGTTGACCATCTCTTCGGCCACGTTGACGTTCGACGTCTCGATATAGCCCTGCATCAGCACCCCGGCGCCGTTCGTACCCGGAGTGTTGGTCTGCGCCACGCCGGAAGCGCCCGTTTCCATGTACAGGTTTTCGCCCTTCGATTCCAGGCCGGCCGGATTGACGAAGGTGGTCAGTTGCAGGGAGCCGATTTGCGATGGCGCAGCCGTGTCGGGCAAGGTGACGGAGACGGTGCCGTCGCGCGCCACGGTCAGGCTCAGCGCATTGGTCGGCACGGTGATGGCGGGCTGGATCACAAAACCTTCGGACGTCACCAGCTGGCCGTTGGCATCCGTCTGGAATGAGCCATCGCGCGTGTAGGCGGTGGCGCCGTCCGGCATCAGCACCTGGAAGAAACCGGTGCCATTGACCATCACGTCGCGCGAATTGCCCGAGGCCTGGGGATTGCCCTGCGTATGAATGCGTTCGGTGGCCACGGTGCGCACGCCCGTGCCGATCTGCAAGCCCGATGGCAGCTGAGTTTGCTGCGACGATTGCGCGCCCGGCTGGCGCACATTTTGGTAGAGCAAATCTTCAAACACGGCGCGCGACTTCTTGAAGCCCGTGGTGCTGACATTGGCCAGGTTATTGGCGATCACGTCCATCTGCGTTTGCTGCGCTTCCAGGCCGGTCTTGGCAATCCAAAGGGAACGAATCATGATTTTTCTCCAATAACAGCGCTTACCAGCCCTGTAGACTATTTCTATGTGACCATTATGCGTTGGCCCCCATCAATTCAAAGCGAGGATCTGGGTGGCTTTCGCCGCGTTATTCTCGGCATTCTTCAACAAGCTCATTTGCGTTTCGAACTGGCGCGCCAGGGCGATCATGCTGACCATGGAGTCGACGGGGCTGACATTGCTGCCTTCCAGCGCCCCCGTGGTCAGCTTGACGGCCTGGTCGGCCTGCGCCACCGTGCCATCTTTCAGGCGGAACAGGCCGTCGTCGCCGCGCACCAATTGCTGCTCCGGCGGGTTGACCAGCTTGATGCGCCCCAGCACCGTCGATGGGCCTGGCGGCACGTCCGTGGAAATCGTGCCCACCGTGCCATCGCTGGCGATGGCCACCGTCACGCCAGGCGGAATCGCCATGGGCCCCGTATCGCCCTGCACCATCAGCCCGCCCTGCGTTTGCAGCATGCCGTTTTCATTGAGCTTGAAGGCGCCATTGCGCGTGTAGGCTTCGGAACCGTCGGCCGACTGCACCGCAATCCAGCCATTGTTTTCCACGGCGACATCGAGCGCGCGGCCCGTGTGCTGCATCGGACCTTGCGTGAAATCGGAACCGACCGTCGAATCGACGACGAAGGCGCGCGTCGGCATCATGCCGTCGGCCACCACGGGCACGGCGCGGAACGAGTCGAGCTGGGCACGGAAACCCGTGCTGGTGGCATTCGCCAGGTTATTCGCCGTGGTCGCCTGCTTGTCCAGAATGTGCTTGGCGCCCGAGCCGGCGGTGTAGATGAGACGATCCATGTGTTTTCTCCTGTTGCCTTCAACCCAAGGCAAAAACCGGGGTCGGACGGGGACGCCAAGTCCTTAAGGTCCGACCCCAGCCTTTCGCCGTCAGGGGTTCAAACGATTAGCGCAAGTTCACCAGAGTCTGTAAAACGGAATCCTGCGTCTTGATGGTCTGCGCATTCGCCTGGTAGGCGCGCTGGGCCGTGATCATGTTGACCAGTTCCGCCGTCAGATCGACGTTCGACACTTCCACGGCCGAAGCGCGCAAGTTACCCAGGTTGCCTGTCTTGGGTTCGCCCGTGACGGGTTTGCCCGAGGCCGAGCTTTCCACCCAGGCGTTGTTGCCCAGCGGCTCCAGGCCGTTCGGGTTGACAAAGTTGCTCAACACCACCTGACCGAGACTGCGCGTCTTGCCATTGTTGTACTGCCCCTGGATGACGCCATCGTCGCCCACGATGAATTGGCTCAGCTGGCCCGCCTTGAAGCCGTCCGCTTCCGTTTTCTTTTCCGCCGTGGCGGTGCCCAGCTGGGTCGATCTGCTGAAATCGACCTGGACCGACAGGGTCGCATTCGCGCCCGTGGCCGGGAAGATCGGCAAGTTGACAGTGACGGGCAAGGTTTGCGGCGGCGTCAGGGCCAGCATGGCGGCGCGGTCCAGGCTGCCGACCGTGTTGAAGACCAGCGAACCGGTCTTGACGGCTGGCACATTGGTGACGGCGCGGACGGCCGCGTCGATCTGGTCGGGCGTGCGGCTCGAGTTGATGCCATTCGGTACGGCGCTGCCGTAGGTGGCGGCGATGGCGGCCAGTTGCGCCGGCGTGGCGCCCGCGGCGGCGGCGGCGTTTGATACGGCGGCGCCGACCGCATTGCCATAGGCGACAGCGGCGGCCGTCACATTGGCCGGCACCAGCGGCACGGCCGTGGCGGCCGCCTGGTAGGCGGCGCGCGCGGCCAGCGAGGCAGGGTCAGTCTGCAGGGCTGCCGCGACCTTCATGCTGGTCACTTCCGTACCGTCAACGGCCGAGTAGACATCCCAGGTGTTGGTGCCCGTCTTGACGTAGAAATTCGACATGATATGAGAATTGCCCAGCGAATCGAAGACTTCGACGGGAAACTGCTTGCTGTACGAGGTGTCTTCCCCTGTCTTGAACGGCACCGTGGTCGGCATGGCCGTATTCGAATTGAGGTTGACTTCCGTGTTGACTTTGGTCGTTGCCTGGGGCTTCATGTCCGACTGGTCGATCTGCAGGGGCACGATGGCGCCGGCCACGATCTTGCCGTTGACGTCGGCCGGATAGCCGGTCAGTTGCGCCAGTTGGGCGTTGACGATGAAGCCGCTCTTGTCGACCTGGAACTGGCCGTTGCGCGAGTACTGGATGGCGCCGTTGACGCTGGTACGGAAGAAGCCGCCGCCATTGATGGCAATGTCGAGAGGATTCGACGACGATTCCAGGTTACCTTGATTGAATTTCTGGGCGATTTGCGAGACCGATACGCCGATCCCCGCCTGGTTGCCGCCCACGCTATACAGCGAATTGGCATAAATGTCGGCGAACTGGGCCTGCGACTGCTTGAAACCCACGGTCGACGAGTTGGCGATATTGTTGCCGATGACGTCCAGCGATTTGGCGGCGCCATTCAAGCCGCTCAGGCCTTGTTGGAAAGACATTGTGTTCTCCTGGTATAAATTAGGGGTAGAGGGTCACGCTAAGGGGAAGCGGCTTACAGAATCTGTTTCACGTCGGCCATGGTGATACTGCCCACGCCAGGGACATTCAATTTCACGCCATTCGCGCCCGTCGACACGCTGGCGACCGAACCGAACATCAGCGCCGTAGCATCCTTGAGTTTGGTACCGCCGCGCGTCGCTTCCACCGTGAAGGTATAGGCGCCGTCGGCCAGCACGACCGGCTTGCCGTCCTTGCCGACATCGGCGGTGGAACCGTTCCAGCCCAGCGGCAAGGTGCCCGCTGGCTGTGCGCCCAGGTCGATGGAATGGACTTCCTTGCCATTCTTGTAGATGATGACCTTGACCTTGTCGGCTGGCGTGGCCAGGTCCACGCCCAGCAGCGCGGCGCTCTTGCTCAGGTTGATGTCCTTGCCCGCCGTCAGCACGCCATGGCCGATGATGTTGGCCGCCTGCATGGATTCGGCTTGCTGGTAGCTGGCTTTCAAGCTTTCCACGGTGGTATTGAGCTTGTTGACGCCCGTCACCGTGGACAGCTGGGCCAGCTGGCTGGTCAGCTGTGCATTGTCCAGCGGATTCATCGGATCCTGGTTTTTCAACTGGGTAACCAGCAGGGTGAGGAATTTGTTCGTTTCCGCTTCGACACTGCCTGCAGCGGCCGTTGTCCTCTTCGGATTCATCGTCGCCATCAGGTCGGTGGTGACGGTGCTGTTCGTATCGATGGTTGCCATAATGATCAGTCAGCCTTATTGGCCGATGGTGAGGGTTTTCAGGAGCAGCGACTTGGCCGCGTTCATGGTTTCCACGTTGGTCTGGTACGAGCGCGAAGCCGACAGCATGTTGACCATCTCGTCGACCGTATTCACGTTGGGCATGGTGACGTAGCCCTTCTCGTCGGCCAGCGGGTTCTTCGGGTCATAGACCAGCTTCATCGGCGACGGGTCTTCGATCACCTTCTGCACCTTGACGGCCGTGGCGCCGTTGGCCATGGGCACGGCTTCGAACACCACCTGCTTGGCGCGGTAGGCTTCGCCCGAGGCGCTGGTGGCGCTGTCGGCATTGGCCAGGTTGCTGGCCACCGTATTCAGGCGCTGCGCCTGGGCGCTCATGGCCGAACCGGACACATTGAAGATATTAAATAGCGACATGATTATTGTCCTCCCTGGATGGCCGTCAGCATGCCCTTGATCTGCGAGTTGAGGAACGTCACCGCCGCCTCGTAGCGGATGGCGTTGTCGGCAAAGGCGTTGCGTTCGAGATCCATGTCCACCGTATTGCCATCGACGGCGCCCTGGGCCGGTGCGCGGTACAGCAGCGGCGTGCCGTCGGCCAGGGTCTCGACCTTGCCGCCCGTGCTGCTCCCTGCGGCAGCGGCGACGCCCTTGCCCGGCATATGCTGCGGCGCCGTGCCCTTCAGGGCCGGCGGCACACCATCCTTGCGCGCCATCGCCCCCTTCAGCGCGCTGGCGAAATCGACATCGCGCGCCTTGTAGTTGGGCGTGTCGGCATTGGCGATATTCGAGGCGAGCAATTCCTGGCGCGTCGAGCGCAGGCTTAGCGCCGTCTCGTTGAAGCGCATGTAATCGTCGAGTTTCCCTATCATGTCAGGCTCCGGAAAGATCTGCCACTGGCGCCCGAGATGGCGAAAGGATGGCGGTATAGTGATGACAGGAAACATAGTACGGTGCCCACCGGCAAGGCCATCGCCGGATCAGACCATACTTTTACCCCTTAATCGGCGCTTCGAACGGGGCCGCGCGCTCTATCATGGCAATATTCCAGAGGCCTATCACCATGAAAACACCGCTTGCTTTCCTCTTCGCTCTTGCCGCCCTGCCACTGCTGGCGCAGGCGCAAAACGCCGGCCGGCAGACGCCGGAAGCGCTGCGCAACAGCGTGGAACAATTCCTGCAGGTGCAAAGCAACGGCTTGCCGGGCAAGGTGACGATCAGCGTCGGCGCCGTCGATCCGCGCCTGAACCTGGCTGCCTGCCCCGCGCCGCAAGCGTTCATGGCACCGGGTGCGCGCGCCTGGGGCAAGACCACCGTCGGCGTGCGCTGCACCGCGCCCGCCAACTGGACCATCTATTTGCAAGCGAACGTGGCCGTCGTCGGCGACTACGTGGCCAGCGCCGTGCCGCTGGCGCAAGGGCAAGCCATCGACGCCAGTCAGCTGGTGACGATGCAGGGCGACCTGGCCGCATTGCCGGCAGGCATCGCCACCGACATGGCCCAGGTGGTGGGCGCCAGCACGAATATTTCCTTGCCACCCGGTACGCCGATGCGCCTCGACACCCTGCGCCGCAAGCCGGTGGTGATGCAGGGCCAGCTGGTGCGTGTCGTTTCGAGTGGCAACGGTTTCCAGGTAGCATCAGAAGGACGCGCCATCGGCAGCGCCGGCGATGGCCAAACGGTGCAGGTACGCACGCAGAGCGGCCAGCAGATCAGCGGCGTGGCGCGGGCGGGCGGCCTGGTGGAGGTCGCGTTTTAAACACGGATGGACAGCGATATTGTGGTCTGGCGCACTAAAGTTTCCGCAAAAGGTGCCGATAATGACACATATCCCGGAGTTTTTTGACTTCGACCAGACGAGGATCACGCTGTGAAAATTACCGATAACACCATTAAAAGCAATCCCGGCCTGCCGGTGGCGCCCGCGAGTACCTCCGGCGCCCGGAATGCCGAGAAAGCCCAGGCAACACCGACAACGTCGGACAATGTACGCCTGTCGCCGCAAGGACAGGCATTAGCGGCCAGTGCAACTGCCGGCAGCGGCGCCGTGTTCGACACGAAAAAAGTCGAACGCATCAAGCTGGCGATCGCCGACGGCCAGTTCCAGGTCAACTCAGAAAAAGTGGCGGACGGTCTCCTCGACACAGTCAAGGACTTGCTGCACTCACGAAATAGATAGGTTCCCTCATGCAATCAGTGACTCCGTTTTCCAGCCTGCGCGACGAGCAACAGCTCATGACCACATTGCTGGCATTGATGAAAGAAGAACAGCGGCATCTGGTTGCCGCTGACATCGATGCAATCACGGAGCTCACGGCGCGCAAGACGGCACTGGTGGGACAATTGAGCCAGCTGGCGGCGCAACGCCACCAGGCGCTGGCGGCAGCGGGCTTCACGGCCGCAGAAGCGGGCATGGAAGACTGGCTGGTCGGCGCCAATGAGGCCGAAGCGGCGCCCCTGTGGAAAGCCCTGCTCGAGACGACGCGCGAAGCCAAGGAACAAAACCGCCTGAACAGCCTGCTCGTCAACAAGCACATGGTACATACGCAAGGCGCCCTGAACGCCATGCGTCCCCCGGCCCAGAGCGGCAATTTCTACGGCCCCAGCGGCCAAGCGACGACGAACATGGCCAGCCGGCGCGTCGTCATCGGTTGATTTCCCTTATTTAATTAGCCTCCCCCGGCAAGGCGCAGCGGCCTTGCCAGCTCAACCGTGCGCGGGACGCCCCGCATGCTGGCGATATTTCGCCACGATGGCTTGCGCCCTGGCGCTGGCGGCAGCTTGCTGCTCCGGCGTCAGTTCGGCCTGCAGCCAGTGCCAGTATTCATCCTGATACGGATTGGTAACGCCGGGCGCCAGGATATCGTCGTAGACCTGGCGCAGAACCAGCAGGTAGCCATACGCTTGCGGCGCATCCTTCTGCACCACCTCGCCATCGCGCAGATACACCATCATCAGGGTCGCCACGCTGCTCAGTTCAGCTTCATCCGCCTGCGCCGTCAGCTGGGCGATGGCTTGCCGCTTCCACGCCTGCACCAGCGGATCGTCGGGACGGTTGCGCAGCGCGCTGCGGTCGCCGAACGGCCCTTCCGACAGGAACAGGGTGGCGGCGCCCGGCACGCCCGCCTGGGCGGCAGTGGCCAGGTAGCCGAGGCGGTCCTCGCTCTGGCGCTGCGTCAGGCCAGCGCACAGATGTTGCTGGACGGCTTTTTCTTCCACCGTCATCTCGCGCCCCAGCTCGAATTCCAGCCCCGGCAAGCGGCTTTCGCGCTGGAAGACGATGCAGTCGTCGAGCAGCTTGAAGGCCGCATACGCGTCTTCCGGCTTGCCACTGACAGTCAGGCGCGCAAGCTGCTGCGCCAGGGTTACGGGAACGGGCGCGGCAGCGGCGAGCGGGCTGGCATCGATATGCAAATACGATTCCAGGCTGCGTCCCGGCGGTGCACCGGCGGCAGCCACGTCCGCTTGCGGCGCGCCGCCGTCAGGCGCGGGCCAGTACGCCAGCGCCAGCACTGCCGCGATGGCGGCGGCAATGGCGATGCCGGTAAGCTTGATATTCATTTTGAGTGGCGCGCGTGGATGGGAAACGCACGTTACCACAGGCGCGCGGCAGCGGGCCGCACGCCTCCACACCCTCAGCCGCCGGCCTTTTTCGGCTGGTGGCCCAGCTTGGCCAGCGCGGCCAGGATAGTGTCCACATGGTCGCCCTGCACTTCGATCACGCCATCCTTGACGGTGCCGCCCGAGCCACACTGCGTGCGCAACTGCTTGCCCAGCAGGGCCAGCGCGATGGCGTCCAGCGCCAAGCCCTTGACCACGGTGACGCTCTTGCCGCCGCGCCCCTTGGTCTGGCGCGACACACGCACCACGCCATCGCCCGCAGGCGCCGCCTTCGCTTGCGCCTTGCACGCGCATTGCGCCAGCGGCTGGCGGCAAGCGGGACACATGCGGCCCGTTTCGGTGGAATACACGAGACCGCCCAGGGAGTTGCTTTTCATGATGATGAAATAAAAGGAAAGAAGGCCGCGATTGTACCAAGCCGGAGCGGGATCAAGCGGACTCCCTACCCGTCCGGCGGCGCGCGGCCGACTGTGCTATTAACGCAAGGTAACGAACACGGGATTCGAATAGAACCACAGGCTGCGGTAATTGCGGTCGTTGATGTCATTGAAACGCTGGGTGCTGTCCGTCGTGCCCGTGCGCTGGTCGGCCAGCGGCTCGCCGCCCTGCGTCAGACCGGCGACATCGGTACCCAGATTGGTGCCGCGCAAGCGGAAATACTGGTTCTTCGTCGCCGTCGTTTCGTAGCTCACGCTGTAGTAGCCGTCGGCCCCGACCTTCCAGTCCGCGCTGGTGAAGCGCTTGAGTACCCGCGTGCTGGCATTGGCGGCAACGTTGTAGGCCGGCGTGCCCGCCGCCGCCTTCGCGCCCACATCGCCGACGATCAGATCGACATGGTCGACCACGGGCTTGACGTTGGCGGCCACGCCGCTATCGACGGGCTTTTCGTAGTTGTTTTTGGCCGGGCTCCTGAAGCGGATGGTAATGGTGACTTTATCGCCGTTGCCGACTTTCAGCTCCCCGCCCATCTCCTTGCGGTCATCCTTGCTGGCCAGGTTGAAGTCCAGCGCGTTGATGAGGTCGCCGTATGTCGAGAACATCTTGCCCGAACGCAAACCAGCCAGCAAGTCCTTTGCCAGCGGTGCACCTTGCGCGCCGTTGAACACATAGTTCTTTGCATACTCGCCGGGGAAATAGCCGCTGCTGTTACCGCCGACAATCTTGAAGTGGGTATCCGAATCGGTCAGGTTCCAGATGCGGCGCCCCTCGCCCAGCAGCGCATCCCATGGCCCGCCCAGCTTGGCCACCACGTAATCGACGCCGCCATACACGCGCAGCAGCGCATTGTCATCCGTATAGGCTGCCGTGTAGCCGCCACGGTCCGGTTCCATCTGGTTGCCAACCATGCCTTCGATGGCGAACATGATGTTGGGGGCGGCATCGTTAAAGGCACGCAAGTCGGCGATGCTGTAACTGCCCTTGTTGCGCGACGGATGGTTGATGACGGCGTAGCTGGTCTCCGGATAGTTCTGCTTGAGCCAGTTGATGGCTTGCAGCGCATCGGCAGCCGTCTTGTTATAGCGGGTTTCGCCATGTTTGGCTTTCCATGCCGCCACATCGGCAGCGTCGAACATGCTGGCGTCACGTGTCGTAAACAGGTACTCGAACTCCTTCATGCCCCTGGTGCTGGCAGTCAGTTTATCCGCCCCTTCGAACAGGCCGATGCCGATGTGATCGTGGGTCGGCATGTCCCACTCGAAGCCGGAAAAGATCAGTTTGTCGGCGTAGTTGCCGCCCGCCTGCAAGGCCTGCACGCGTGGAATTTCATAGCGCTCGGCGCCGATGGACATCGGGATGGGCGCCGGCAGCGGCGCGCCCAGTGCGTCGCGCGTGGAGACGCGCAAATGGTTCGACAGGGCCATCCAGTCGAGGCCGTAGCTGCCGAAGGCCTTGGCCAGTACCTTGTCCAGCGTCTGGCTGACATCGGCGTCGGCCGATTGGGTGGTGTGGGTATGCAAATCGCCGGCGATCCAGCGACCGGCGGGTAACGGTGGCACGCTGCCAGCGGGATCGCTATTGCCGCCGCAAGCGGCAACGCCCAGGAGGATGGCAATGGCCGAAGGAAGCAACATTTTGGAGTAAGACATGGGTTAAACCTGGAAGCTGAAAAGAAGTGCGACAGCCTAGCATTCCAGTATGACCAGCGAATGACATGGGCCTGGCCCTGCCGGACTAGCGCCGGCCCGAAAGCCAGTCCTAGTTGGCCGGCGGCGCCGTCGGCACTTCCGTCACCGTTTCGGGAATGCCGGACAAAATCGTCACGGCGACCCTGCGGTTGCGCGCGCGTCCTTCCCCGGTGTCGTTGGGTGCCACGGGGATGTTGTCGGCGTGGCCCACGGCCGTCAGACGCGACGCCTTGACGCCGCTGGCGATGAACAAGCGCACCACGGCGCTGGCGCGCGCGGCCGACAATTCCCAGTTCGAGGCAAAATTGGAATTGCTGATCGGCTGCACGTCCGTATGCCCTTCCACCTGCACGTCGTGCGTATCGTCCTTGAGCAGCACGGCGACGGCGCGCAAGGCCTGGTCCGACTCCGTCGTCAGGCGCGCCGCGCCCGGATCGAACAGCACGCTGGCATTGATTTCCACGCTCACGCCGCGGCTCGTCTGCGTCACGCGGACTTTACCCTCTTTGACCAGTGGCGCCAGGGTGGAGGTCAGGTCCTGCGCCAGGCGCGTCATGTGTTCGCGCTCGCGGCGGATGGCTTCCGCGCGGCGTTTCAGGGCGGGATTCGGCAGCGGGATCGCTTGCGGTGCTTCCATGATGATGGGTGGCGCACCCTTTTCCAGGCTGAAGGCCTGGCCGATGGCATTCTGGAAAACGCGGTATTTACCTTCATTGACTTGCGAAATCGCATACATCACGACGAAAAAGGCGAACAGCAAGGTGATGAAGTCGGCATACGAGATCAGCCAGCGGTCCTGATTGTCCGGTTCCTCATCATACTTCCTGCGCGCGCGCCGCATCATGCTCAGTGCTCGTGCAGCAGGCTGGCCACGCGCTCTTCGATGATGCGCGTGTGGTCGCCCGTGGCGATGTCGTACAGCACGGCGGCCGTGATTTCGTATTGCAGCACGCGGCGCGAGACGATGGCCTTGAGTTTATTGGCCACCGGCAGGAACAGCAGATTGGCCAGGCCCACGCCATAGATGGTCGAGACAAACGCCACGGCGATGCCGCTGCCTAATTTGCTGGGGTCGGTGAGGTTTTCCATCACGTGGATCAGGCCCAGCACGGCGCCCAGGATACCGATGGTGGGCGAATAGCCAGCGGCAGACTCCCACACCTTGACGGCCTGGCGTTCGGCCAGCTCATAGGCGGAAATTTCCACGTCGAGCAGCTGGCGCAGCTTGTCGGGCGCGATGCCGTCGACGATCATCCGCAAACCCTTGGCGTTGAAACGGTCGGCAGTGTTTTCCATCAGGCGTTCAAGCGCCAGCGGGCCGTCGCGGCGCGCCGTCAGGCTCCATTGCCCGATGTCGCGCGCCAGCGCGGCGCGCGTGTCGGCAGGCGGCAGGAACACCCAGCGCAGCATTTCCAGGCCGCGCACGAAGGTGCGCAGCCGCGTTTGCAGCAGCACGGCGCCGAAGGTGCCGATGACCACGATGGCAAAGGCGGCCGGCTGCAGCAGGGAGGCCATCTTGCCGCCTTCCAGTGCCTGGCCGACCAACAGGCCCGCCAGCGCCAGCGCCAGCCCGATTACGCTGGACCAGTCCACGCCTGCTCCCTCAAGGTTGCGCGCAGGCGCGCGACGGCCTGGGTATGCAGCTGCGAGACGCGCGATTCGGACACGCCCATCACCGCGCCGATCTCCTTCAGATTCAGCTCTTCTTCGTAATACAGGCCCATGAGTATTTTCTCGCGTGGTGGCAGCGCGTCGATGGCATCGATCACGGATTGCCGGAAATCGGTATCGAGCAGGGAACGCAAGGGGTCGCTGTCCTCGTCCACGCAATGGCGGTCGAGGAAGCTGTCATTGCCGTCCGGGTCATGAAAGTCTTCGTAGTACACCAACTGGTGGCCGCCGCCGTCGCCCAGCATTTCCTGGTAGTCGGCCAGCGACATCTTCAGCAGTTTCGCCACTTCCGACTCCGTCGGCGGGTGGCCCAGGCGCTGCTGCAAGGTGCTCATCGCCTCTTCGATCTTGCGCATGTTCTGGCGCATGCTGCGCGGCAGCCAGTCGCTGGTGCGCAATTCGTCAAGCATGGCGCCGCGGATGCGCAGCACGGCATACGTCTCGAATTGCGCGCCATGCGTTTCTTCATAGCGGCTGATGGCATCGAGCAGGCCGATCATGCCGGCCTGGATCAGGTCATCGACCTCGACCGAAGGCGGCAATTTCGCCTTCATATGGTGCGCCAGACGCTTCACCAGCGGAATGTGCTCCGTCAGCAAATAGTCCTTGTTCGATTTCCCTTTGACCGTGTACATAGGCTGCTTATTGTTTTCTTATCTTATCTGGTGCTACGGTTCGATTCAGGCGCTGAACTGGTGCGGGCTCCCCGTCTGGTACAAGGTGCCGCCGAGCACCGGCGACGCCGAACGGGCCAGCCGCTCGGCCAGTCCGCGAAACGCCACCGAAGCGCCCGCCAGCGGAAACGCATCGACCACGCTGCGGCCCAGCCGCGCCGCGCGATGCAGATATTCATCGGCAGGCACCGAGCCCATCGAGGTCAGCTTCACGGCCAGGTAGCGGCTCGCCGCCTGCGTCATATTATCGTATACCACTTTTGCCTCGGATTCGGAAGCGCCCGTGACGAGAATGCCGAACGGACGGCGTCCCAGTTCCTGGCTCAGGCGCTTGATCAGGCAGTACGCCGCCTTGATCGAGGTGGCGCTGGTAGACACTTGCACGACGATATCGGACGAAGCCATCAGCGGCACGGGGAAGCAATCGCCCTCGTCGGCCACGACGCCGTCGACCAGCACGATGCCGCTCTGGCGCGCCAGCACGTCGAAAGTCTTGCCCAGGCGGCGCAGTTCGTCCTCGCCCGCATAGTCCATGCTGTCCATCAAATGGTTGCGCGCGCCCAGGCTGGCCACGCCAAAGCCTTGCTGCACCTGGTGGATGACCTGGTTCAAGGCGCATTGCTGGCGCGCCACGTCGCGCAGGCTGGCGCCGTGCGCCAGTCCCAGGCGCGCAGCCACGCCATCGCTGCCGCCGCTGGCGTCGAGCAGCAGCACGTCATTGCCGCCGTAGACAAGCGAGGCGCCCAGGTTGACCAGCATGGCGCCCTTGTCGTCCTGCGGCGTAGCCGAGAGGAATGTCATGACGCGCGGCTGCGGGCCGGCCAGCATGCGGCGCAAGCCTTCGGCCTGGTCGAAATCGAAATTAGCCAAGGCGCACCCCGCGCGCTTCATTGTTGCGGGCGGCTGCCTGTGCCATCAAGAGCGGCAGTTCGGCATCGGAAAACTGCGTCGCCGCCGCATCGCGCTTGAGCTTGAAGGCGCGGTCGATCAGGTAGCCGCGGTCGGCCAGGTACAGGTCTTCCGGCACGCGCTGGCCGTTCGACACATAAAACAGGTTCAGTTTCTGGCGGATCACCACGTCGAGCACATTGCCGATCGAGGCCGCTTCATCGAGCTTGGTCATGATACAGCCGGCCAGGCCGCTGCCCTGGTAGGCGCGCACCACTTCGTTCAACGTTTCCTGCGTCGCCGTCGAGTTCAGGCACAGCAAACGTTTCACGTCCGCGCCGGCGCCTGACAGCATGGCCACCTGTTCCGTGACCATCTGGTCGCGCTGGCTCACGCCCACCGTATCGATCAGCACCGTGTG
Source organism: Janthinobacterium leeuwenhoeki (assembly GCF_051380795.1). Classification (NCBI taxonomy): domain Bacteria; kingdom Pseudomonadati; phylum Pseudomonadota; class Betaproteobacteria; order Burkholderiales; family Oxalobacteraceae; genus Janthinobacterium; species Janthinobacterium leeuwenhoeki. The sequence goes on along the minus strand of NZ_JBNYXT010000014.1, from coordinate 100,920 downwards.
CTTGTTCTTGAGCTCCTTCAGAGCGATGCGCAAGTCCGCCTCATCCTTCACCGAATGCACCATCACGCCGAGGATCTTGCCGTAGATGCGCAGCTGTTCATGCGCGCCGATACGGTAGGCATCCGTGGTGATCAGGGCCAGCTTTTCCGGGCCGTGGCGCATGACGCAGCGGGCCGCCAGCTTGGCCGTGCTGGTGGTCTTGCCGACACCGGTCGGGCCCACCAGGGCAAACACGCCGCCCTGCTCCAGCATGGCGTCTTCATTGGCCACCGTATTCAGGTTGCGGCTGAGGACAGTCTTGATCCAGCGCATGCTTTGCGCGCCATCCAGGCCGGCCGGCAGCTTGTCGATCAGGTAGCGCGCCAGGCTGGCGGAAAAACCGGCGGCCAGCATTTCGCGCAGCACGACGGCTTTTTGCGGCTCGCGCTGCTGCGTCGAACCCCAGGAGATTTCCGCCAGCTGGGTTTCCATCATGCCGCGCATGGCGCGGATTTCATTCATCATGCCGCTCATTTCGGCGGCGGCGTTTTCTTTGACGTGTGCCAGCGCGCTGGCCATCATCTGCTGCATGCGGGCCATATCCACTGGCTCAGAGGCAGCCTGGCGCGGTGCAGCAGGACGTGGCGCAGCCGGGCGCTGGGCCGGGGCGGCCGCACGCTGCGGCGTGGCGAACTGGGTCTGCAACTGGGGACGGGGCTGGGCCATTTCGGAGGCGGCCGGCGGCGACGCCAGCGAAGCGGCATCGTCATTGGCCAGCGCGAGGATTTCCACCACGCCATCGGCCTGGCGGTTCGACAGGATCACGGCATCGGGACCCAGCGCTTCGCGCACCTTGCGCAGCGCATCGCGCGACGAGGCGCCGGTAAATTTCTTCACATTCATGACCGGCCTCCCAAGGCGGGGGTGGCGCAATATTGGCTGAACTGTGTGACCATCGTCGACTCCTGTTGCTTGGGTGCTGTCTTCCACATGGACACAGATCACCCGGACAGTTTCCATTATTAGCGATGCTTGCAGGAAACGATCGAAGGAACAGGACGGGAAAGTACCCGTTATTCAGTTTGCCAGCAGGAAATTGATGTTTATTTGACCAAAATCAAGGGCTAAGCAAAGGCTGGGGTCAGACCCCCTCACACGTTGGCGATGACCTTGGTGTTGGCGGTGTTGAGGGTCTGACCCCGGTATTGACTATGTCAACTATTGCGCGCCCACCAGGCTGGTGACGCGTATCGTCTTGGTTTCCGGCACTTCCGCATGCGACAGCACTTTCAGCTGCGGCAAGGCGCGGCGCAGGAAGCGCGACAGCAAGGCGCGCAGCGGCGCCGGCACCAGCAGCACCGGTGTCAGGCCCAGCGCTTCCTGTTGCTGGGCGGCAAGTCCCGCCTGGTGCGCGATGGTGTCGGCCAGGCCCGGCTCGATGCCGGCGCCATCGCCGCCATTGCCCATCGCTTGCATCAGCAAACGCTCCAGGCGGCTGTCGAGGGTCATCACGGACAGTTCGGCCGCGCCGGGGAACAGTTGCTGCACGATGGCGCGGCCCAGGGCCACGCGCACTAGCGCCGTCAGGTCGTTCGGATCTTGCGTGCTGACCGTATGCTCGGCCAGGGTTTCGATGATGCTGCGCATGTCGCGGATGTGCACACCCTCGGCCAGCAGGTTCTGCAGCACTTTTTGCAGGGTCGACAGGGACAACATCTTCGGCACCAGGTCTTCCACCAGGCGCGGCGCATCCTTGCCCAGGTGGTCGAGCAGCGACTGCACTTCCGCACGGCCCAGCAGCTCGGAAGCGTGCGAGGTGATCAGGTGGTTCAAGTGCGTGGCCACCACGGTACCGGCATCGACGACCGTGTAGCCCATCGATTGCGCCTGGTCGCGCAAGCTGGCGTCGATCCAGGTGGCGGGCAAGCCGAAGGCGGGGTCGTTCGTGGCCAGGCCCGGCAAGGTGCCGCTGGCCATGCCGGGATTGATGGCCAGGAACTGGCCGTTGAACGCTTCGCCCACGCCCACTTCCACGCCCTTGAGGGTGATGCGGTAGGCGGACGGCTTCAACTCCAGGTTGTCGCGGATATGCACGGGCGGCGCCAGGAAGCCCACTTCCTGGGCAAATTTCTTGCGGATGCCCTTGATGCGCTTGAGCAATTCGCCACCCTGCGTCTTGTCGACCAGGGGGATCAAACGGTAGCCCACTTCCAGCCCCAGGGTATCGACAGGCATGATGTCTTGCCAGCTGGCTTCTTCCTGCTCGGGCGCCACGGTCGCTTGCGGCACGTCGGCCGGCTTTTCGGCCGCCTCTTTTTCCTGCGTGCGTTTCTTGCTGATCAGATAGGCGGAGCCGGCCAGCAGCGAGGCAAGCAAGAGGAAGACCATGTTCGGCATGCCGGGAATCAAGCCCATGCCGCCGATGATGGCGGCGGTAATATACAGCACTTGCGGTTTCGCAAACAGCTGCCCCACCAACTGGGTGCCGATGTCCTGGTCGCTGGCCACGCGCGAGACGACGATACCGGCCGCCGTGGAAATGATCAGCGAAGGAATTTGCGCCACCAGGCCGTCACCGATGGCCAGCAGGGTGTAGTTCTTGAGTGCATCGGCAAAGCCCATATCATGCTGCAACAAGCCTACCAGCAAGCCGCCGACGATGTTGATGACGGTGACCATGATGCCGGCGATGGCGTCGCCGCGCACGTATTTGCTGGCACCGTCCATGGCGCCATAGAATTCCGCCTCCTGCGCCACTTCCGTGCGGCGGCGGCGCGCCTCGTCTTCGCCGATCAGGCCCGCGTTCAGGTCGGCATCGATGGCCATCTGTTTACCAGGCATGGCGTCCAGCGCGAAACGGGCGCCCACCTCGGCGATACGGCCCGCACCCTTGGTCACCACGGTAAAGTTAATGATCGTCAAGATGATGAACACCACGATACCGACCGTGTAGTTGCCGCCAATCAAGAAGTGACCGAACGCTTCAATCACTTTACCGGCCGCGTCGGCCCCCGTATGGCCTTCCGTCAGCACCACGCGCGTGGACGCCACGTTCAGCGACAGGCGCAGCATGGTCGACACCAGCAGGATGGTCGGGAAGGCCATGAAGTCGAGCGGCTTGACCGTGTACAGCGCCGTCAGCAGCACAATGATGGACAGCGCGATATTGAAACTGAAGAAAATGTCGAGGATGAACGCCGGCAGCGGCAGCACCATCATCGCCAGCAACATGATGATGATGATAGGCGCGGCGAGGCCCTTGCTGGCGTTGTTGCTCATTCCGCTGAGCCAGGCTGGCAATCTCAGGCCGTTCATGGTGTACTTCCTTTATTCTTGTCTGCTGCGCCGGCTGCGGGCGGTGTCTGCGATGCGGGATTCTGCGGGTCAAGCTCGGCCGGCACGTCGAGTTTCTTCGGCTTGTCGGGTCGCTCGCCCTGGCCCTTGCCGTAGCTGCGCAGCTGGAACACATACGCCAGCACTTCGGCCACGGCGCCATACAGCGCCTCGGGAATCTCGTCGCCGATGTCCGTATGCTTGTACAGCGCGCGCGCCAGGGCCGGCGCTTCCAGGATGGCAACCTTGTGCTCACCGGCCAGTTCGCGGATCTTCGCCGCCACCTCGTCGATGCCCTTGGCCACCACCTGCGGCGCGCCGCGCGAATTCTCGCCATACTTCAGGGCCACCGCGTAGTGGGTAGGATTGGTCACCACCACGTCAGCCGTCGGCACGTCGGCCATCATGCGGCGGCGCGACATTTCATGCTGCATCTGGCGTATCTTCGCCTTGATCTGCGGATTGCCATCCGATTCCTTCGACTCTTGCTTGACTTCCTGCAAGGACATTTTCATCTTGTTGGCGTAGTGCCACATCTGGTAGGGGCCATCGATGGCGGCGATCAGGCCCAGCGCGCCCACGATCAGCAGGAAGGCCGTGATCAGCAGGCTGATCAGATGCGCCGAGCCGGAGCGCAAGGATTCGACCGACAAGCCCAGCACGGCGTCTTTCTGATGCTGCATCACCATCCAGGCGACGACGCCGACGACGAGGGTCTTGGCGATGGCCTTGAGCAATTCCACCAGCGCATTCTTCGAAAACATATTGCCCAGGCCGCGAATCGGGTTGAGCTTGCCAAAATTGGGGGTGAACGCCTTGGAACTGAACAGCCAGCCACCCACCAGCACGGGCGAGGCCAGCGCGACGAGCATGATGGCCAGCGCGTACGGCAGGCAAGTCAGCAAGACCGAGCCCACGTCGTAGCCGATGCGCAACATCATCGCGTCGGGATTGAGTATCTGCTCCCGGTCCAGGGTCAGCCCGGAGACCATGACGGCCGTCAGCCGCCGCACGATGGCGTCGCCGGCAAACCACAGGCAGCAGCCGGACGCCATCAACACAGTGAACGTTGCCACTTCACGCGATCGCGGAACGTCGCCTTCCTCACGCGCCTGCTCGAGGCGCTTCGGTGACGCGGCTTCGGTCTTTTCTGCGTCGCTGTCTTCCGACATCAATCAACTCCGGTGAAGTCCTGCAGCCTGGCTAGGCGCAATACGGACTGGGCATGACACATTATCGGTTCAATTACCGCAATGCCATCAAGGGAAAAGGAGGGCGAATCCCCTGCTTTTCCTTTGCTCCCCAGTAAGCTTAGCGGGACTTGCGCGCTTCAGCCTGTTTCACCGTCTGTTCTATCGCGCCAAATAGCGACTTGCCGTCATCGCCCAGCATTTCCAATCGGACAACATCACCAAACAGTAAGTATGGCGTGCTGGCGACGCCATCGGTGATCATCTCCTGGTTACGTCGCTCAACGATGCTGGAAAATCCCTTCTTGACTTCCTTGTTGGCGACCCCGCCCGCGCTGACCACGCTGCCGGCGCGGGCATTGCGCGTCTGGCACAGATGGGCGAGCAATTGCGGATAATTAAACGCCATGTCGGCGCCTGCGTGGGGCTGGCCCGTCAACTTGCCGTTCAGGCTGCAGCGCAGGGCGTAATGCACCTTGCCGCCGCGCCAGGCGTCGCCCAGCTCGTCGGGCGTGATGGCCACCGGTGAGCAGGCCATGGCCGGTTTCGCTTGCAGGAAGCCGTAGCCGCCCGCCTGCTCGTCGGGCGCCAGGTTGCGCAGGGTGATGTCGTTGACCAGCATCAACAGCTTGATGTTCAGGTGCGCCTGGTCGGGCGTGGAACCCATGGCCACGTCGTCCGTGATGGCGGCGATGCCGGCCTCGTAATCGATGCCCCACTGCTCGTGCGCCAGAGTGATGTCGTCGTGGGCGCCGAGGAAATCGTCGCTGGCGCCCTGATACATGCGTGGCGCCTCGCGCAAATTGGCGGGCGCGTCAACGCCCGCCGCCTTGCAAGCCCGCTCGATCTGCTGCAGGTAGGACGTGCCGCCCACGCGCAGGCTGCTGCGCGGCAGGGGCGCCATGCAGTTGGCGGGGTCGAACTCGAAGGCCCGATGGCCACGGCCGCTATTGATGGTCTGGTACAGCAAGTCCAGCTGGGGCGCGATGAAACTCCAGTCGTCGAGCGCCTTTTGCAGGGTCGAGGCAATGCCATCGGCCAGATGGGCCGTTTTCAGGTCGCGCGAGACGACAGCCAGCTGGCCGTCGCGCGTGCCATCCTTCAGGGTAGCTAATTTCATGTGGAGGAAACTTCGTCAAATGCAGGTAGTGGAGGCTAAAGACGCCAAAAAGCCGGGAAGTCCCCGGCTTTGGCGGTCAGAAGGGATTTACGCCAGCAGCGCGATCTGCTCAGGCGTCAGATAACACCACTCGCCTTCGGCGATGCCCAGCGATTCCAGGGTCAGGCTGCCGATGGCGGAACGGTGCAGCGCGCTGCAATGGTTGCCGGCGGCGGCCAGCATGCGCTTGACCTGGTGGTATTTGCCTTGCTCGAGGACGATTTCCAGCTGGAATTCTCCGCGCTTGACGCAAACGAGGGCTGCCAGCGGGGCCGGTTCGTCGTGCAATTGCACGCCAGCCAATAACAGGGCCACCAGTTCATCGGTCACAGGCTCTTGCGTGGTAGCCTGGTAAATCTTTGGCACGTGACGCTTCGGTGACGATTGTGCATGGATAAAGGGGCCATCGTCGGACATCAGCAGCATGCCGGTCGTATCGTGGTCGAGCCGGCCGACGGGCTGGACTTCGCGCCAGGTGAATTGCTCCGGCAGCAGGGTCAGGACGCCAGGATGATGGCTGGGTTTGCGCGAGCATTCGAAGTTGGCAGGCTTGTTCAGCGCCAGGTACAGGTGCGCGCGGTAGACCCACTCTTCTTCGAACACGTGCAGCACCAGGCCTTCGGTCTCGACGGTGGTGCGGTAACTGGTCTGAGTCACGCCATCGATGACGACATCGCCATCCTCGATGAGGGAACGACAATATTTACGGGTGCCAAAACCCTGCGATTGCAGGATGCGGTCTAGGGATAATTTACTCATGGGCGTGACTTTACCAGAAGCGGCTGGCAGCGTGAAGCGGCGGCACCTGGCGCCTGTGCGGTGGTGCCAGCAGCACAAAATCATCGCGCAGGCAGAAATACCAAAAAGTACAAGGTGAGATTTGGCGAGAAATGGATGATTCCTTTGAGATATATCAAGCGCTCGGAATATCGCATTGATAGACTGAAACTTCGTTAGGAATCCGCCTAATGCGCTTTAGGAATAATAACCAGCAACGACTCACAAGGACATTGTATGAAGCATACCGATACCATCGCCTTACAAGGCAGCATCGCCGACATGCGCCAGCGCATCGCTGCGGAACAGGCGGCCATGCATAAAGTCAGACTCGGCGTGGCGCGCTGGAGCAGCGCCCCTGCGCCGCAAGATGCGGACGCGCCGCCATCGCCCGCCAGCCAGACGCACTGGCATGCCGAGGCACAACGCCACTTCATGTGCTGGCTGGAACTGGGCGGTTTTGCGCACGCGGATGTGGAAGCCGACAACGTGACCGCGCCTGCCATGGCGGACACGCCGCCCGACATCGGCACCAGCGCCAGCACCAGCATCAGCGCCAGTGCAACGGCAGCCCGGCAATCAGACGCCTCACCCCTGCCCGCGCACTGCAACGGCTGCGCCGCCTGAGCGCGGCCCATCCGACCAGCCATGCCCCGCCCCCGCATGCCTGCCTTGCCAGCAACCCAGACACAACATCCGGCGACACCGGCCCATCCAGTACATACGACGCACAAAAGGAAACGGCGGCATTGCGCCGCCGTTCCCAAGCCCCATCGGGACTTCAGTGAGGAATGTAAATTCACTCAAAACCACATCTGCGATGCGGCGAGTAGTTCCAAGACCTGCCAATCAAGTTAGTACTGACAACATAGTTGATATATCGCCCCTCCTTGAAAAGAACTACGCTTTCACTATAGCCCAAGCAGCCCCATTTTCAAGTCAATTTACCACCTTATTGAAAATCATTCTCGACTGACTTGCCTGCCAGCCAAGAGTGATGTCCTCAGCGCAACGCCGGTTGTGACTGCTGCACGGCTGCCTTCATGGCGCCGGCACCCATGGCGGCGCCAAACTTTTTGAGCACCCGTTCCGGCAAACCCTCATGCTGCGTGTAGTCGACGATGTCTTCCGCCTTGACGACATCGCGCGCCACGCTGTCGACCGTGCCGAAATCGTCGGCCAGGCCCATTTCCACGGCTTTCGCACCCGTCCAGTACAGGCCCGAGAAGGTCTCGGCCGTTTCCTTCAGCCGCTTGCCCCGTCCCGCCCGCACGACATCGATGAATTGCTGGTGGATTTCATTGAGCATGCCTTGCGCATACGCCTTGTGTTTTTCCGTCAGGGGGCTGAACGGGTCCATGAAGCCCTTGTTCTCACCCGCCGTCAGCAAACGCCGCTCGACGCCGACCTTTTCCATCACGCCTGTAAAGCCGAAGCCATCCATCAGCACGCCGATGGAACCGACCACGCTGGCCTTGTTGACGTAGATACGGTCGGCGGCGGCCGCGATGTAATAGCCGCCCGAGGCGCACATTTCATCGACCACCACATACAAAGGCTTGTCCGGATAGCCCTTGCGCAGACGCTGCATCTCGTCGACGATCATGCCGGCCTGCACGGGACTGCCGCCCGGGCTATTAATATGCAGCACCACGGCGACGGAACCGGCATCGGAAAATGCCTTGTCCAGCGCGGGGATGACAACGGCGGCCGAGCCGCTGCCTTCCGAGTCGATGGCACCGCTGATGTCGATCAGGGCCGTGTGGCGGCCCAGGGTTTCGCTGTCGTCGGCCGTGTTGTAGTCATAAAACACCCACAGTGCGAACAGCACGATCAACAGGCCGAAGAGCTTGAAAAAGATGCTCCAGCGGCGATGCGCGCGTTGCTCTTGCAAAGTGGCAAATACCAGCTTTTCCAGCACGTCGCGCTCCCAGCGTCCCGCAGGGGCACCGTGGCCGGCGGCTGGCGCGCTGCTGTCCAGCTTGTCATTCGTGTTATCGCTCATGGTTCACTTTGCTTAAATTACAGAAGACCTGCCCCGGCCTCAGGCCGGCATTGGCTGGACATACTCGTCGGCTTGCCAGTACAGCTGGCCATCGCGCTCGGCCACGGCAATCGGACGCAAGCGCCCGCCCTTGCAGGGACCGCCCGCGCACAGGCCGCTTTCCGGCACATAGATGGCGCCATGCGTCGAACACATCAGGTACAAGCCGCTGGACTCGAAGAACTCGCCCTCTGCCCAGTCCAGTTCGATTGGCACGTGGGCGCAGCGGTTCAGGTAGCCATACGCCTTGCCGCCGTGGCGCACGACAAAGCCGGTAGTCGCTTCGCCACCGGCCGAGACGGGAAAGCGCACGCCCTTGCCGCCATCGGCCACGGCGTCGGCAGCGCAAATGAAAACATCGACAACATCGCTCATCATGCGTGCTCGCTCAGCCATTGATGCAGGTCGGCCACCGTGGCGGCCGAATACAGGGGATTGCAAGCTTGCAACTGCTCCACCGGATGCGCCCCATACTCTACGGCAATACTGGCCGCGCCCGCATTGCTTGCCATCAACAAATCATGACTGGTGTCGCCGATCATCACGGTGCGGCGCATATCCTGCCCCAGTTCGCGCGTCAGCTCCTGCAGCATGGCCGGATGGGGCTTGGAAAAGGTTTCGTCGGCGCAGCGCGTCGCATCGAACAGCGACAGCAGCTTGACGGCATTCAAGGAGCGGTTCAGGCCGACACGGCTCTTGCCCGTGGCAACGGCCAGAAAGTACGCTTGCTGCGACAATTCCTGCAGCATTTCGTAGACGCCCGGAAACAGCGCCAGTTCGTGGTCGCGCGACAGGTAGTGATAGCGGTAGCGCTCGGCCATGCGCGCATGGTATTTCGGCTCCACGTCGGGCATCACCAGCTGCATGGCTTCCTGCAAGCCCAGGCCGATCACATGCGAAGCGACCAACTCGGTGGGAATTGGCAAGCCCAGGTCTTTGGCCGACGCCTGGATGCACTTGACGATGGTCGAGGTACTGTCTATCAGCGTACCGTCCCAATCGAAGACGATCAGATCAAATTGCTTTCTTGCCATGTTTCCCGACGGCATAACCGCCGGCTCCTTGAGAATGAATAATGGCCTCACTATCTTGTGGATAGTCCCGGCCACACTTATCGTGCAGCAACGGCCAATGGTTTGCCCAAGCTTACCAAGAAACGCTCGCATTCGGCAGCCAGCGGTGCGTTCAGTGTCATCGTCTTGCCCGTTTCAGGATGCGTAAACGTGATCTGGTGCGCGTGCAGGAACATGCGTTTCAGGGCCCCGCGCGTGCTGTCGGCTTTCAACAGGGCACGGTTGAGGGCAAAGTCGCCATATTTATCGTCGCCGGCGATGGGGAAACCGGACGAGGACAGGTGCACGCGGATCTGGTGCGTGCGTCCCGTCTTCAATTCCGCTTCCAGCAAGGCGAAGTTGTGATATTTATGCAACAGTGAAAACACCGTGTGCGACGCCAGGCCATCGGCCTGCACGGCCACCCGGCGCTCGCCTTCGGCCGTCGTATATTTATGCAGCGGCAACTTGATATGCTGGCGCGCATTCTTCCAGTCGCCGGCCACCAGCACCAGATAGCGCTTGTCGGTGACGCCGTCGCGCATCTGCTCGTGCAAATTCGTCAATGCCGTGCGTTTCTTTGCCAGCAACAGCAAGCCGGACGTGTCGCGGTCCAGGCGGTGCACCAGTTCCAGGAACTTGGCGTCGGGGCGCGAGGCGCGCAATTGCTCGATCACGCCGAACGACACGCCCGAGCCGCCATGCACGGCCACGCCGGCCGGCTTGTCGATGACGAGCAGTTGCGCATCTTCGAAGATGATCTTGAATTCGGCGGCCGGCGCGCCCGTGGGCGCCTTTTCGGCCACGCGCACGGGTGGAATGCGCACCACGTCGCCGGCGGCGAGACGGTACAGCTGATCGATACGGCCTTTATTAACCCGCACTTCTCCCGATCGCAAGATCCGGTAGATGTGGCTTTTAGGCACTCCCTTGCACACTCTTAATAAGTAGTTGTCGATGCGCTGGCCTGCTTCTTCCTCGGCGATCGTTACGAATTGGGCTTGCGGCTGAACCGGGGGTGTTGAAGGGGGAACAACATCATTTTGACTCTTCATTTACTATGTCTTCCCAGAAATCTCTCTAAGTCCTTCATTTTGAATATATAATTGTTTTTGCTGCGGCCCTGGCTGCTGCGAGTGTAAGAATAAAAGCACATTTTACACAGGGGCGTCTCCACCGGCCTCGCCAAATTGCAAATTCGGTGGAAAAAAATGTATATGCACCATCGCTGCGCGAATCAAGGTTGCACCGTAGTTGTAATCGGATAACGCGTGGAGATGCTGAAGTGAGTGTGGGATTATAAGGATAAGTACCCGTTAGCGCGACTTATCGAGTCGGGCTCGCGGGTTGATGAAGTTGATAACGCTTGCCGTTTTCGCCAAACCCCGTATGCGGCCACAATACTGAGGGTTGTCGATGATAGGCTGAGGCCAAGCCTCGCCATCGCGATCCCTGTAATGAGCCGGCTGACGATTTGGCTCTGAATTTGCTGACCACTTGCATTCTCTGCCCCCGATATAGTTCATTCTCGTTCGGGCTGCTTCAGATGAGTTGCAAGTGTCCTGTGCACTCGGCATGACGATCGACCTCACCGCGCCTGTTGCGGCCGTAACGTATACCTCGTACGCGTTGTTGCTCCGCACGCCTGGGCATTCCCCCCGCCAGCACTCCCTTTCTCGCATATATCCCTGTACTTCGCCGCTTCCCCGGAAGCGGCTTTGAGATGGCCTACGGGTCGCGGAGTTATAAAAATGAAACGCATGTTGTTTAATGCCACGCAGCAAGAAGAACTGCGCGTAGCGATTGTCGACGGACAAAAACTGATCGACATCGATATCGAGACAGCCGGGCGCGAACAGCGCAAATCCAACATCTACAAGGGCGTGATCACGCGCATCGAGCCATCGCTCGAAGCGTGCTTCGTCAGCTATGGCGAAGACCGCCACGGCTTCCTGCCTTTCAAGGAAGTTGCTCGCACGTACTTCCGCGAAGGCGTCGACGTGCGTAACGCCTCCGTCAAGGAAGCGCTGCGCGAAGGCCAGGAAATCATGGTCCAGGTGGAAAAGGAAGAGCGCGGCAACAAGGGCGCCGCCCTGACCTCGTTCGTCTCGCTGGCCGGCCGTTACCTGGTCTTGATGCCGAACAACCCGCGTGGCGGTGGCGTATCGCGCCGCGTGGAAGGTGAAGAGCGCCAGGAATTGCGCGAAACCATGGATAAACTGGACTTGCCTGCTGGCATGTCCGTCATTGCCCGCACCGCCGGCATCGGCCGCAACGTCGATGAACTGCAGTGGGACTTGAATTACCTGATGCAACTGTGGCGCGCCATCGAAGGCGCCGGCAAGTCGGCCAACGGCGCTTTCCTGATCTACCAGGAATCCTCCCTGGTCATCCGCGCCATCCGCGACTACTTCCAGCCCGACATTGGCGAGATCCTGATCGACACCGACGAGATCTACGACCAGGCGCACCAGTTCATGAGCCACGTGATGCCCGACATGGTGCACCGCGTCAAACGCTACAGCGACGACGTGCCGCTGTTCTCGCGCTTCCAGATCGAACACCAGATTGAAACGGCCTACAGCCGCACCGTGCCGCTGCCATCGGGCGGCGCCATCGTGATCGACCATACGGAAGCACTGGTGTCCGTCGACGTCAACTCGGCGCGCGCCACGCGCGGCTCGGACATCGAGACGACCGCCTTCAACACCAACTGCGAAGCGGCCGAAGAAGTGGCCCGCCAGCTGCGTTTGCGCGATCTGGGCGGCTTGATCGTCATCGACTTCATCGACATGGAAGTGGCAAAAAATCAACGCGAAGTGGAACAGCGCCTGAAAGACGCGCTGCACCATGACCGTGCACGTGTACAAATGGGCAAGATTTCCCGCTTCGGCCTGATGGAACTGTCACGCCAGCGCCTGCGTCCATCGCTGTCCGAAGGCTCGCACGTGACCTGCCCGCGCTGCTCCGGCACCGGCCACATCCGCGACACGGAATCGTCCGCCCTGCAGGTGCTGCGCATCATCCAGGAAGAGGCGATGAAGGAAAACTCGGCCACCATCCACGTGCAAGTGCCCGTCGACGTGGGCGCCTTCCTGCTGAACGAAAAGCGCGGCGAAGTACTCAAAATCGAGAACCGCCACCGCATCGCCGTGATCCTGATCCCGAACAAGCATCTGGAAACGCCGCATTACAAGCTGGAACGCATCAAGCACGACGATCCGCGTCTGGAAGACAGCCAGGCCAGCTACAACCTGGCGGAAAGCGCTGAAACCGACATGGCTTACAGCAAGCGCCAGAAGGAAGAAGCCAAGCCGCGCCAGGAAGCCGTCGTCAAGACGATCACGCCTGACCAGCCGGCTCCGCTGGTCGAGCGCAAGCCCGTCGAAGCCAAACCGGCTCCGGTGGCAGCGCCTGCCGCACCACAAGGCCTGATCGCCAAGATCATCAGCTTCTTCACCGGCGCCCCGGCGCCGGTGGCGCCAGCGCCCGCCCCTGTCGCACCAGCCAAGCCGGCCGGCGCCGACCGTGGCGACCGCAACAGCCGTGGCCCGCGTGGCCGTGGCCGCAACGGCAAACCTGGCCGCGAAGAACGCGAACCGGGCCAGGGCCGTCCAGCCCAGGACGACGCAGCCAAGGAAGCGGAAGCACTGGAAAAAGCGGCCCGTCCGCCACGTCCACCGCGTCCGCCACGCGAACCGCGTGAAGCCGGCGATGCAACGGCGGCGCCACGCGAACGCGGTGAGCGTCCAGAGCGCGCCGAGCGTCCGGAACGCGCGGAACGTCCAGAGCGCGCAGAGCGCCCGGAACGCGCCGAGCGTCCGCCACGCCAGCCACGCGAAGGCCGCGAACCACGCGCCGACAAGGTTGTTGCTGAAGTGAAAGCTGAAGAGCTGGCCCTGGTTGGCGCCAGCGCCAGCGCGGTAAATATCGTCGTGGCGTCAAGCGGTCCGGACGCTGATGCAGCACCAATGAGCTTGCTGAAAGCGCCGGCGAATGCCGGCCCTGAAGGCGAAGAGACGGAAAACGACGTGGAAGGCGAAGAACCGCGCCGCCGTCGTCGTCGTGGTGGCCGCAACCGCAACCGCCGCGACCGCGAAACGGGCGAGCTGATAGAATCGGCAAACGGCGAGAACGAAGGCCAGGACGCGCCCGTGATCAGCTTTACGGTCGCTCCGGCGCCGGAAGCTGCAACTGATGCTGCCCCAGTAGCCGCCGTGGCCGCCGCCGCTGTCGTTGCCGTCGCTGCGCCAGTGGAAGCTGCCGTCGTGGAAGTGGTCGAAGTGGTGGAAGTGGCCAAGGTCGAAGAAGCTGCTCCTGCAGCTGAAGCCGCACCAACTGCTGAAGTGATCGTGCCGGCAGCCCCTGTCGAAGCGGCTGCAACGCAAGCTGAACCAGCCGCTGCCGAAGCGACACCTGCTGCCGAGTACAGCTTTGTCGAGAAAGCGGAAGCTGCACCTGCTGAAATCATCATCGAAGCCGTGCCTGCCGTAGAAGCTGTGCCGCTGGTGGAAGCCATCGCCGTGATCGAGGCAGCACCAGCGCCAGTGGCTGAAGCGGCGCCTGCCGTGGTGGAAGCCGCTGCGGTGGTTGTTGCTCCTGCTCCTGCTCCTGCTCCTGCTCCTGCTCCTGCTCCTGCTCCTGCGCCTGTCGTTGCTGCGGCACCGGCTCCTGCCGCGCCGCTGGACTTGAGCGCAGTGCTCGGTTCGGCCGGCCTGACCCTGGCTGCCACCGATCCGGAAAAACTGCGTCTGGCGCAGGAAGCCGCTGCCAAGGCAGTCGCTCCCGTGCGCAAGCCGCGCGAACGCAAGCCATTGCCGCCGCAATCGGATGAGCCGTTGATCCAGGTCAACACGCAACGTCCATAAGCGCGCCGGGTTCGCCCAGCCGCCAATGATGAAAGGGGGAGCTCAGGCTTCCCCTTTTTTTACGTCCACTTCTTTGCCAGCCAGCCGCCATGCACGAGAACGCCAACCTTGCCCGCCCCGCCGCCGTCAGCCTGCGCAGCGCCTTCTGGTACTGGCTCAAGCTGGGCTGCGTCAGCTTTGGCGGCCCGGCCGGGCAAATCGCCATGATGCATGCAGAACTGGTGGAAAAGCGGCGCTGGATTTCCGAACAGCGTTTCCTGCACGCCCTCAACTACTGCATGCTGCTGCCGGGGCCGGAAGCGACCCAGCTGGCCATCTACATCGGTTGGCTGATGCACCGCACGCGCGGCGCCCTGGTGGCAGGCCTGCTGTTTTTGCTGCCTTCGCTGCTGCTGCTGATCGCCCTGTCCTGGCTCTACATGGCGTATGGCCACGTGGGCGCCATCGCCGGCGTCCTGTACGGCATCAAGCCGGCCGTCGTCGCCATCGTGCTGGCCGCCGCCTGGCGCCTGGGCCGACGCACCTTGCGCAGCCCCGGCCTGATCGCCATCGCGGCGGGCGCATTTATCGCCATCGCCGTGCTACGGCTGCCATTTCCACTGATCGTGCTCGCCGCCGCCCTGCTGGGTATGGCGGGCGGGCGCTGGCTGCCGGCCCACTTTCATACGGGCGGCACGCCGCATGGCGGCGCGGCCCGCTACGGCGACGCACTGATCGATGACGATACGCCCACGCCGGACCACGCGCAGCTCAAATGGCCGCGCCTGCTCGGCACGGCCGCCGTCGGCCTGGCACTGACCTTGCTCGCCTGGCTGGGTCTGGCGCTACTGGGCGGGGTTGACCAGCCGCTGGCGCAGATGGGCGTGTTTTTCAGCAAGGCCGCCCTGCTGACGTTCGGCGGCGCATATGCCGTGCTGCCCTACCTGGTGCAGGGCGCCGTCGACCATTACCACTGGATCACGAGCGCGCAAATGATGGATGGCCTGGCGCTGGGCGAAACCACGCCCGGCCCCCTGATCATGATCGTCACCTTCATCGGCTTTGTGGGCGGCTGGAGCCATGCCGCAGGCATCGCTGGTGAACACCTGTGGCTGGCGGGCGTGTGCGGCGCGCTCGTCGCCAGCTGGTTCACCTTCCTGCCCTCATTCATCTTCATCCTGGCCGGCGCGCCGCTGGTGGAAGCGTCGCGCGGCAATTTGCGCCTGAGCGCGCCCCTGACGGCCATCTCGGCGGCCGTGGTGGGCGTCATCGCCAGCCTGGCCCTGTTCTTTGGCCGCCATGTCTTCTGGCAAGCAAACCCGCTGCCGCACTGGGACTGGCTGGCGATCGCCATCGCGCTGGCGGCCGGCGTGGCGCTGCTCAGGTTTCAAATGGGCACCATCAAATTGCTGCTCGCCTGTGCCATCTTCGGCCTCGTGCTATCGTATCTGCCTTGAACGACTTAACGTAAGTGGTATCACCTTTCATGGCTGACAAGATTATCTACCTCGCCGAGGCCCGCAACGGGGCCTTGGCTATTCCCGCGCGGCTGGAAAGCCCCAGCGGCAACGTGGCCGACAGCCTGGGCCGGCCCCTGCACGACTTGCGCATCTCGATTACCGACCGCTGCAATTTCCGTTGCGTGTATTGCATGCCCAAGGACGTGTTCGACAAGAACCACGTGTATCTGCCGCACACGGACTTGCTGTCGTTCGAGGAAATCACGCGCATCGCCCGCCTGTTCGTCGCGCACGGCGTGGAAAAGATCCGCCTGACGGGCGGCGAACCGCTGCTGCGCAAGAATATCGAAAAGCTCATCGCCATGCTGGCCGAGCTGCGCACGCCATCGGGCCAGCCGCTGGACCTGACCCTGACGACCAACGGTTCCTTGCTGGCGAGAAAAGCGCAGGCGCTCAAGGATGCGGGCCTGAACCGCGTCACCGTGTCGCTCGACTCGCTTGACGACGCCACCTTCAAGCGCATGAACGATGTCGACTTCGCCGTGGCCGACGTGCTGCACGGCATCGATGCGGCGCACGCCGCTGGCCTGGGGCCCATCAAGATCAATATGGTCGTCAAGGCCGGCATGAACGAGCAGGAAATCGTGCCCATGGCGCGCCACTTCAAGGGCACGCCGTACATCTTGCGCTTCATCGAATACATGGATGTGGGCGCCTCGAACGGCTGGAACTTGCAGGAAGTCATCCCGTCCGCCGAAGTCGTGCGGCGCATCGCCGCGCACTTGCCCTTGCTACCCATCAACCCCAACTACACGGGCGAGACGGCGGCGCGCTGGCGCTATGCGGATGGCAGCGGCGAGATCGGCCTCATCTCCAGCGTCACGCAAGCATTCTGCGCCGACTGCAGCCGCGCCCGCCTCTCGACCGAGGGCAAGCTGTACACCTGTTTGTTCGCCAGCAGCGGCCACGACTTGCGCAGCCTGCTGCGCGGCGGCCACAGCGATGCCGAAATTTCCTCTGCCGTGGCGCAACTGTGGCGCGGCCGTGGCGACCGCTATTCGCAGTTGCGCACCAGCCAGACGGATTTGACGGGCGGTGCGCTTGAGCACGGTAAAAAGAAAGTGGAAATGTCGTACATCGGCGGCTGAATCGGACGCGGCGCGCGCCCGCCGCTGCTACCATGGCGTATGCATCCACATTTTCGCCTCTCATGATCAACAAACACGATATTACCGGCCTGATCCTGGCCGGCGGCCTCGGCACGCGCATGGGCCAGCGCGACAAGGGCATGCTGCCCCTGCATGGCCAGCCCCTGGCGCGCCACGTGCTGCAGCGCCTGGCGCCGCAAGTGGGCCAGCTGGCCCTCAGCGTCCACGCGGATGCCGGCGCTTACGCGCACTTCGGCCTGCCCGTGTGGCCGGACGTGCTGCCGGGCCAGCTGGGTCCACTGGCCGGCTTGCACAGTGGCATGCAGCACGCCAGCACGCCCTATTTGCTCACGGTGCCGTGCGATTCGCCTTTGCTGCCGCCCGATCTGGCCACGCGCCTGGCGGCCGGTTTGAGCGACAGCGATGCCGACCTGGCCATCGCCGTCACCGAAGAAATCGATGCGGCAACGGGCTCGGCCGTGCGCCGCCCGCATCCCGTCTTTTGCCTGGTGAAAACATCGGCCCTGCCCCAGCTGGATGCGTATCTGCACAGCGGAGAACGCCGCATGCGCACCTGGCACGGCCCCTTGAAACTGACCGAAGTGCTCTTCGAGAACAATAGCGCGTTCGGCAACATCAATACCCCGGACGAACTGGCCGCCCTGCAGGCACAGGGCCTGTCCGTGCCGATGGCGCAAGCCATCCTGGCCGACACCGTCGTCCCCGTCGCCGGGATCGAAACATTGCCGCTGCCGCAAGCATTCGGGCGCATTTTGGCATCCGACATCATCTCGCCCATCAGCGTGCCCGCGCACGATAATTCCGCCATGGATGGTTACGCGCTGCACGGTGCCGACCTCGGTGGCGACACTGCCGTGACCTTGGCCGTGGTCGACACCATCCTGGCCGGGCGCCCCGGCACGGTCAAAGTTGGGCGCGGCGAATGCGCGCGCATCATGACGGGCGCCGTCATGCCGGACGGCTGCGACAGCGTGGTGCCGCAGGAACTGGTGCAACAGGCCAGCGCAACGAGCATTACGCTGGCGCCGGATTGCATCCGCGCCGGCGACAACCGCCGTTTCAAGGGCGAAGACTTGATGCAGGGCCAGCCGGCCCTGCTGCAAGGCAAGCACCTGGGCCCGGCCGAACTGGGTCTGCTGGCCTCGCTGGGCATCGCCACGGTGCCCGTGCGCCGCCGGCTGCGCGTGGCCTTCTTTTCCACCGGTGACGAATTGCGCTCGATCGGCGAGCCGCTGGACGCCGGCTGCATCTACGACAGCAACCGCTACACCCTGCTGGGCATGCTGACCCGTCTCGGTTGCGAAGTGCTCGACATGGGCATCGTCAAGGATGCACCGCAAGCGCTGGAAGCGGCCTTGCGCGGCGCCTGCGCCAAGGCTGATGTCATCATCACCTCGGGCGGCGTGTCCAGCGGCGCGGCCGATTTTACGCGCGAGATCCTGGCGCGCCTCGGTGAAGTGGCCTTCTGGCAAATCAACATGCGCCCGGGCCGTCCCATGGCCTTTGGCCGGATTGCCAGCGAAGGCGAGACGGCATTGCTGCTGGGCCTGCCCGGCAACCCCGTGGCCGTGATGGCGGCGTTTTATTTCCTCGCCCGCCCGACCCTGCTGCGCCTGATGGGCGCTGATGCGGACACTGCCAGCCTGCCGCTGCTGCAGGTGGCGGCACAAGCGGCTATCCGCAAGAAACGGGGCCGCACGGAATACCAGCGCGGCATCGTCGAGCGCGGCGCTGACGGGCGCCAGCACGTGCGCGTGACGGGTGCGCAAGGCTCGGGCATCCTGCGCTCCATGACGCAAGCCAATTGCATGATCGTGCTGCATGAAGCGCAAGGCCACGTGGCGGCCGGCGACCTGGTCGATATCGTGCTGTTCCATGGATTGATGTAAGCCACCCCCCTCCTTCCCCTCAACGGCCCGCCCTGCGCGGGCCGTTTGCATTTCCCCATTGCAATCAATTCCCCTGCGCGGCAAACGTTCGCCCGTCGAGATAAAAATATTAATCATTTCCCATAAAAACAAAATAATAAACACAACACAAATTGTAATAATTTTATTTATTAGTTGATATTGAAGTTTCTTCGGTGATAACATTCGAACTCATAGCAAAAGTTCAATTTTGATATTGTTTTCACGAGGAAACTAATAATGAGACACCGTTCATGGATCGCAGGCGCCAGCATGCTGGGAGCGGCTTGCCTGCTTGGCATGCTGTCCCTGGCGCCCCTGCCCGCCTATGCCAAAGGGGCTCCGCGGGCCAACGTACTGGAGAACTGCAGCTGGAACCGCCCCGGCGTCGACCCGTTCATGGGCGACGTGGTGGCGGCCGTGGACCGGTATCCGGACATCGCGCCACAGGTGCGCGAAGAGTTGAAGACGCGCATGCGCGCGCGCCAGTATGATGAAATCGTCGTGATCAGCCGCGACGCCATCCGCGGCAAGGGCAATTACAACGCGCGCATCAGCGACATGCATTTCGGCCCAGGCCGCGTCTGCCGCAATGTGACCCGCGCAGGCTGGAGCGAGCAGATGCAGGAACGGGGACTCGTGTATTGCGTGCAGGGACAATGTATTCTCGTGCCGACGATCTGCCGCAATGTCAGCCGCATTACGCAGGCGCCAGCGTCAGCACCGCCGGCAGCCGGTGCCGCTCCCGGTGGCGCAGCACCCGTTGCCGCCGCGCCCGCCGCGCCGGAAGCGGCAGGCGTGCCCCTTATCGATAATCCCGACGCCTTGCGCGGCGGTTCCTTCACGGGTGGCGCCATGCCGCCCGAGGTGGCCAGCATTCCTTTCCTGCCCTTCGATTACGTGCGTACCGCTGGCGGCAGCGCGCCGCCTGCCGGCATGGGCGGCGGTGGAGGTGGTGGCGGCGGTGGCCTGCCGCCAGACCAGGGCAGCAGCATCATCGTGCCGCCCACAGTGATCCTGCCAACCTTGCCCCCCACCGATATAAGTATTCTGCCCGCCGTGCCCGAGCCACAGACCTGGGCCATGCTGATGGCGGGACTGGCGCTGGTCGCCTTTGCCGCGCTGCGCCGCAGGCAAGCGCCAGCGGCCTGAACGACAATCCTACTCGCCGTCGCCTGGCAAGCCAGCATCTGCCGCCCCCAGCAGCAAGGCGGCCGCCTCGCCCGGCAAGGCTTCCACGGATTTCAATTTGCGCGCCATCTGCCGGCTGCGCACTTCCGCGCTTTCGATATTCTTCGCCGCCTTTTCCAGGGTCAGCCGGGTTTGCGACAGCACGTCGCCGAACTTGCCGAACTCCGTCTTGACGGCGCCCAGAACCTGCCACACTTCGGACGAGCGCTTTTCCAGCGCCAGCGTGCGGAAACCCATCTGCAGGCTGTTGAGCAAGGCCGTCAGAGTGGAGGGCCCGGCGATGCTGACCCGGTGCACGCGCTGCAATTCGTCGGCCAGTCCGGGCCGGCGCAGCACTTCCGCATACAAGCCTTCCGTGGGCAGGAACAGGATGGCAAAGTCGGTGGTCTGCGGCGGCGCCAGGTATTTCTCGGCGATGGTTTTCGCTTCGCTCCGCACGGCCCGCTCCAGCTCGCGTCCGGCCTGGGCCACGCCGTCCGCATCGGCCCGCTCGGCCGCGTCGACCAGGCGCTCGTACTGTTCCTTGGGAAATTTCGCATCGATAGGCATCCACACGGGCGGACCGCCATCGGAGAGGCCCGGCAGTTTCAGGGCAAATTCCACGCGCGCGCCGCTGCCCGGCAGCGTTTCCACGTTTTTCGCGTACTGGTCGACAGTGAGTACCTGCTCCAGCAGCATTTCCAGCTGCACTTCGCCCCAGGTGCCGCGCGTCTTGACGTTGGTGAGCACCCGCTTCAGGTCGCCCACGCCCAGCGCCAGCTGCTGCATTTCACCAAGACCCTGATGCACTTTTTCCAGCCGCTCGGACACTTGCTGGAACGAGGCGGAAAGCCGCGTTTCCAGCGTGGCGTGCAGTTTCTCGTCGACCGTCTTGCGCATCTCTTCCAGGCGCGCGCCATTGTCGGCCTGCAAATCGCGGATCTTGTTTTCCAGGGTGGCGCGCACTTCCAGCATGCGCTGCGCATTCGATTCCGTCAGTTGCGCCAGAGTTTGATTGGTACTCTCGGCAAAGCGCGCCAGGCTTTGCGCCTGTTCTTCGCGCCCGACTTTCCCCTGCGCCTGCATCTGCGTGCGCAGGCTGTCGAGCTGTTGCAGGGTTGCCGCCTGGAATTGCGCCAGGCTGCTGGCCAGATCCTGGCGCGTCGCTTGCGCCGACGCCTGCAGCTGCAGCCGCACTTCTCGCTCGACGCGGTCGATGCGCTCCAGGCTTTGCTGCTGGTGCTGCTGCACCAGGGCCAGGGTGGTGGCGCCATCGCCGGCCGCGCCACGCGGACGCAGCAAGATCAATAGCAACAAGACGATGGCGACGATGGCGGCGCCCAGCAGGCTGTAAAACTCGATTGGGCTCATGGGTATCAATCAGGTTTGTTGCGCATCCAGTCGGCTGTCTGATAGAACGATTCCATCAGGCGCACGCGCAGGGACTCTTCGATGCCCGTGTCTTCCATGGCCCAGGCCATGGCGCGCAGCCACTGGTCGCGCTCGCTGGTGCCGATGGCGTAAGGCAAGTGGCGCGCGCGCAGGCGCGGGTGGCCGAATTTCTCGATATACAGGTCTGGGCCGCCCATCCAGCCCGTCAGGAAGAAATACAGCTTGTCGCGCGAGCCGTCCGTCGAGGGCGGATGCATGACGCGGATGCCGGCAAACTCGGCTTCGAGTTCCATCAAGTCATAAAAACGGTCGACCATTTCGCGCAGCACGGGGGCGCCGCCGATGGTCTCGTACAGGGTGGGGGCAGTGGTATCAGTCATGGCCGCCATGATAGCGCAAGCACCGGCGGCCCATGCGGCGCCCGCTGCCGCTGCGACAATAAAGAGCAATATACTTGACTACTCACGCTTATATCAACTACTATGCAATCTTTAAATGCAAGCAGGAAAAACATGTCAACCGCCGCAGAACCGCACATGATGCGCAATAGCAACTTCCGCTGGCTGCTGGGTGGCGGCCTCGTTTCCATGCTGGGCGACCAGTTCAGCATGCTGGCCCTGATGGGCGCCCCGCGCGCCGTGCTCATATTGCTGGGCGGCACCGTTGCCGACCGCTATACACCCCGGCGCGTGCTGCTGGCGAGCAAATTGGCCAATGCCGCCATCCTGCTATTGCTGGCCGGGCTGCTGATGCTGGACCAGGCCAGCCTGGCACTGGCGTATGCGGCCGCGCTGGCGCTGGGCATCGCGTCCGCCTTCGCCATCCCGGCCGGCACGGCCATCCCGCGCATCGCCGGACCAGAAACGATGTAAACAAACGATAGGAGAGCAATGAAACATGGACAAGACACGACAGGCAACATTGAAAGCACACTACCGGCAACAGCCGCCGCCGCTGGGCATCATCGCCCTGCGGCACCTGCCCAGCGGGCGAACCTTGCTCGAATGCAGCCGTAACGCGCCCGGCATGCTGAACCGGCACCGCTTCGAGCTCAACCTGGGCAAGCACCGTAACGCCCTGCTGCAGGCGGACTGGCGGCGCGACGGCGCGGCGGCCTTTTCCTGCGAGATCATCGACACCGTCAGGCTGCTTGATGACCCCGCCTTCGATGCGGACGCCGAACTGGGCGCCCTGCTGGCCCTGCACCGCGCACAGTGGCTGGAACAGGGTCAACCACTGTATTGAGCTGCGGTGCATTACACTTGCGTACTCAAGCATTTCGCAGCGAATAAAATGGAAGCCATGAACGATCACACTCCCCTGTCGCCGGACAGCGATGGCGCGCTGGACTTTTGCCTGCGCCTGGCACGCGCCCAGGCGCTCATCGTGCGCCGCTTCGACAGCACCCTGGGCAATTTGCATGGCCTGAGCTTCAGCGACTATCAATTGCTGTACCAGCTGCAGCGCGCCCCCGGTGCGCGCCTGCGCCGCATCGACCTGGCTGAACGCCTGGCGCTGACGGCCTCGGGCGTCACGCGCTCCTTGATGCCGCTGGAAAAAATCGGCCTGGTGACGCGCCAGGCCGATGTGCGCGACGCCCGCGTCGGCTATGCCGTGCTGACTGCCGCCGGTCAGGAATTATTGGAACATGCCAGCGCCACGGCGCATGCGGTGGGCCGCGAATTGCTGCAGGACGCGCCGGCAGAACAGCTGGGAGCCCTTTCGGCCATCCTGGGCCGGCTGACCGGCTGACGCTGCCAGCCGGCGCCACTGCTTACACCAGCGCCAGCTTGCGCAGGCGCTGCGTCGACGGCCAGTGTTCCACGCCCACTTCGGCGCGAACCGCTGCGCAGGCTGCCAGCAGTCGGGCGATGCCAGTCTCGTCGAGTCCCGCGTTGAGGGTCAGGCGCACGAGCGCGCGGTTCTTCGCCGTTGCCGGGGCACAAAACATGGCGCCGTAAATGCCTTGCCGTTCCAGCGCCTGGCGCAGCGCCAGGGTGGCCGGTTCGCCGCCCGCCTCCAGCGCCACGATCTGCTCCGTGCCATCGCTGACGTTGTAGCCCAGCTCGCGCAAGCCCTCGCGCACCTGCAGCGTATGGCGCCGCAAGGTGGCGCGGCGCGCATCGGCGGCCATGATGAAATCGAGCGCCGCGCCCAGCCACGCCAGCTCATGCGCCAGCAGGCAGGAACTGAAAATGGCGGGGCGTGATTCGGATAGGAAATATCCCTTGAAACGGCTGGAACAACTGATGAAACCGGCCCGTCCCGCGAAGGCCTTGGCCAGCGATGCCGTGCGGAAATGCACGCGATGCCCCAATCCCCAGGCTTCCACCAGGCCCGCGCCCTGCGGGCCATGCGTGCCCAGCGAATGCGACTCGTCGACCACCACCACGCAGTCGCTGCGCTCGGCGATATCGAGCAGTTCCAGCAGCGGCGCCAGGCTGCCGTTGGTGCTGTACAGGGCGTCGACGACGATCACGCCGCGGCCCTGCTTTGCCACCTGGCGGCGCAGGTGCGTCATGTCATTGTGCAAGAAGGGGACAGCCTGGGCCTGCGCCGACAGCACGCCTTCCCACAGCGAGGCATGGGCCTGCATGTCCAGGTAGACGGGAATGCCGGGGCCGGCGATACACTGGATCAAACCCACGTTGGCCGCCATGCCGGACTGCGCCAGGATGCCATCCTCGCAGCCCATGAAGCGGGCCAGCCGGCTTTCCAGCCGGTGCTGTTCGCTGCCTTCCTGCAAGTACACGGCCGACATCAGCATGCCACCCGCATGCGCCTGCAGGCACGCCACCTGGGCCGCCACCAGCGCCGGCTCGGCGGCGATGGACAGGTAATCGTTGCCGGCCAGGAAAATGGCATGCGCGGGTGTCGCTTGCCAGGCATGGGGATGCTGGCCGCCCAGCAGTTTTTCGATGCGCGTGATGTGATGCGCATCCATGCGCCGCACGATGTAGTCTGGCAGGCAGTGTTCGGCACGGGCGAAGGATGGGTGGTGCAAGCTGGTAGCGATGGTCATGGTTTTTCTCCTGGGGAAAAGTTTGTTGCAACTTAAAACCTTGACTGTGTCGCCAACCCATCCATTGACGTATATCAAGCTCCAGTGAGATAAGCATTCAACCAGGAAAATGTACGCGATGATCATGCTCTGAAGAGTATCAAGGCAGAGTCATGACGCAGCAATGGCAAGGACGATGGACATACTGGCGCAGGCGCCTGCTCCATTCGCTGCTGCATGAGCGCCTGCAGCATGAGAACCTGGCCGGCAGAGTCGCCATGCTGGCCGCCGTGGGCACGGTGGCGATGCCGCTGTACTACCTGCTATGGCATTATTTTTTTCCGCAAACCTATGAAAACCTGACCCTGCGCCTGACGGGCGTGGGCATCTGCGTGGTGGGCCTGTTTGCGCGCCGCTTCGCGGCCCGCTGGCTGTCGCGCTATCTGCTGTTCGCGCTCAGCTACATCCTGCCCTTCTTCTTTACTTTCATGTTTTTGATGAACCATGCCTCGTCCATCTGGAGCGAATCGCTGCTGATCGGCCTGGTCGTGCTGTTTCATTTCGAGACGAAACTGGCTTGCCGCGCCTACCTGATCGGCACCAGCGCCGCCTGCCTCGCCGTCATCCTGCAAGGAGAAGGCGGCTTCCTGTTGCAGCGTGAAGTGCTGCAGCAACTGCCCGTGCACTGGTTCACCATTGCCGCGCTGTCCGTGGTGAAAGTGGGCAGCAAGGTGCTGGAACTGGAACGGCTGGCTGGCCTGGCGGCCGGACTCGGTTCCGTGGCGCACGAGCTGCGCACGCCGCTGACCAGCGTGGAAGCCAATGTGCGGGGCATGCGCCGGCTGCTGGCGCAGCTGGCCGGCCAGGCGGACGACATGCCGCCGTTGCAGGAAGCCCTGTCGCGCATCCAGTTCGAAGTGCGCCACATGCATCACATGATCGATTTGTTTCTGATGAGCGCCAGTGCCGTGAACCGCAATCTGCAGCCCAGCCAGACGCTATCGATGCTGGCGATGGTGAGCTGCGTGCTCAAGCGCTATCCGTTTACCGGCAACAGCCAGCGCAGCAGCGTCAAGGTGGACGTGCGCGCCGACTTCCAGTTCGCCGGCCAGGACGAACTGTGCGTGGTGATCTTGCTGAACCTGCTGAGAAACGCGCTGAAAGCCATCCAGCGGGCCGGCAAGGGCCGCGTGCGCATCATCATCGATGGCGCCCGCCCCGTGCCCAGGCTGCTGTTCATCGACACGGGTTGCGGCATCGCGAAAAACCGCCTGCCGCTGATCTTCGAGCGTTTTTACTCCTATCCCGTGCATAACGGCAGCGGCATCGGCCTGGCCCTGTGCCGGCAGATCGTCACTGCCTGGCAGGCGCGCATCCGCTGCGTGTCGCGCGAGCACGCGTATGCGATTTTCATCCTGGAATTTCCCCAGCCCGTGCCTGCCCGCTTCCAACCCTCTTCCCCCGCAAGGTGACGCATGCAACTGCCCGTCTACACCCATCCGACCCTGACCGTCTTGATCGACGACAGCGATTCCTTCCTGAAAAGCCTGGCGTTCCAGCTCGATCCGGGCCTGACGCGCAAGACTTTCCACGACACCAGCAGCGCCCTGCACTGGCTGCGCCATAGCGCGCAACCGGGCGAAACGCCGCTGCACGTCAATTTCGACACGCAAAACCTGCCACCCGACCAGTGCAACGTGGCGCTCGACCTCGAACGCATCTGGCGCATCAGCGGCCAGGCGCAGCGCTTTGCCATGCCCTCCGTGCTGGTAGTCGATTATTCGATGCCGCAGATGAATGGTTTGGAATTCTGCCAGGCCGTGCGCGACTTGCCGTGCAAGAAGATTCTATTTACAGGCGCGGCCGATGAAAAAGTGGCCGTGACGGCCTTTAACCGGGGCTTGATCGACCGCTACATCAAGAAGAGCGACGACGACGCGCTCGACATCCTGGAACAGGAAATCGTTACCCTGCAGCGCGAGTTCTTCCTGCAGCAATCGGACACCGTGCGCGACTTGCTATTGCTGCACGACTATCGCTTCCTGCAAGACGAAGCACTGGCCGCCGTCGTGCACGAGCTGTGCCAGCGCCATGGTTTTGTCGAATACTATATTTTCCCCAATCCCAGCGGCATCCTGTTCTTCACGCGCGACGGCCAGGCCAAGCTGATGATCATCGAGACGGAACGGGGCCTGCACACGCAATACGAAATGGCGCGTGACAGCGACGCGCCCGAGTCCTTGCTGCTGGCCTTGCTGGAAATGCGCGTGATCCCGTATTTTTCCGATGCCGACAGCGACGGCATGTATGCGGCGCACATCGGCGAAAACTGGTTCCGCTACTGCGCCGCGCCGACCATCTGCCTGGGGCGCGTCAGCTACTTCTGGGCGCTGTTCGACGTGCCGCCGCACCAGCTGGGACAACCGGTCATGTCGTATGCGCAATTTTTACGCGCAGGCGCAGGCGACAGCGTCAGCGCGTAGTTGCTACCTTAATTTTCACGCAAGGTTTGCAGCGGCGGATGCTTCAGGACATTGCGCAAGCCCAGCCAGCCGCCGGCGATCGCGCACAGGGCGCCGGCCAGCAGGCCGAAGGCCCACACGCCGGGCGCGAAGCTCCAGGCGAACTTGAACTGGTAAGTGGCCAGGGCCCAGCCCATGGCGGCCGCGCCCGTGGCCGCCAGCAAGCCGGCCAGGGCGCCTACGAGGGAAAACTCGATCAGCTGCGCCTGCGCCAGCTGGCGCCGCGTGGCACCCAGCGCGCGCAGCAGCCCCGCTTCGCGCGTGCGCTCGTCTTGCGAACCCATCAGCGCTGCATACAGCACCAGCAAACCCGAGGCCAAGGTGAAGGCGAAGAGGAATTCGACGGCCGTCACCACCTGGTCCAGCACGCCCTGGATTTGTTTCAGCACGCCGCCCACGTCGACCACCGTCAGGTTCGGGTAGTCGCGCAGCAAGGCGTTGCTCAGGTCCGCCTGCGCGGGCGGCAGGTGAAACGCCGTGATCCAGGTCTGCGGCGTGTCCGCCATGGCGGCCGGATTGATGATGACAAAGAAATTCACGCGCATCGAGCCCCATTCCAGCTTGCGCAGGCTGGTAATGGCCGCTTCCACGGGCTGGCCGGCGATGTCGAAGCGCAGCTTGTCGCCCAGTTTCAGTTTCAGGGTCTTGGCGATGCCTTCTTCCACCGACGCCTCAAACGGCGCACCCGGCGCATTGCCGAACCACTTGCCCGCGACGAGCTTGTTTTCTTCCTGCATGGTGGCCATCGTCGACAAGTTGAATTCGCGGTCGGCCAGGCCCTTGGCGCGGTCATCCTCATAGGTGGTTTCCGTGATGGCATTGCCATTCACGGCCACCAGGCGCCCGCGTATCATCGGATACAAAGGCGCGTTGAGCACGCCGGCCTGGGCCAGGCGCGCGGCAATCGGGTCTTTTTGCTCGGGCAGGATATTGATCATGAAGCGGTTCGGCGCGTCCGGCGGCGTGGCATTACGCCAGGCCACCATCAAGTCGCCGCGCACCACCGTCAGCAGCAGCAAGGCCATCAGGCCCAGGGCCAGGGACACTACCTGGATGACGGTGGCGCCCGGGCGGCGCTGCAGGGAAGTCACGGCAAAGCGCCAGCCCTGGTGATTGAAGGCGCCGCGCAGGGTTTTCAGCGAACGGATGCCCAGCCAGCCGGCCAGGCCGAACAGGGCGAAGCCGCCGAGAAAACCGGCCGCCGTCAGCAACGCCAGTTTCACGTCGCCCGCCTGCCACAAGAGCAGCACGACAAAGGCGGCGATACCCAGGCCATAGGTCGCCACGGCCAGCGCCTGCGGCGGCTCCTGCTCGCGGCGGATCACGCGGTTATGCGGGACATTGCGCAACTGCAAAATCGGCGGCAGGGCAAAGCCCAGCAGCAGCAACATGCCGGTGGCCACGCCCTGCAGCGCGGGCAGCAGGGACACGGGCGGCAAATCGCTCTGCACCAGCTTGCCCAACAGCTCCAGCAGCACCAAATGGCCGCCGAAGCCGATGGCTACGCCAACGACGCTGCCGGCCAGGCCAACCAGGAGAAATTCGATCACGTACATGGCCGTGACCTGGTTTTGCGTCAAGCCCAGGCAGCGCAGCATGGCGCAGGCGTCCAGGTGGCGCAGCATGAAGCGGCGCGCCGCCATCGCCACGGCGATGGCCGCCAGCATGGCCGACAGCAAGCCGACGAGGGACAGGAAACGGTCGGCACGGTCCAGAGTCGATTGCATCTGCGGGCTGCCCGATTCCAGCGACTCGATGCGCACACCTTTGATGGCCTGCGTCTTGATCTGGCTTTCCAGCCAGGCTTGATATTGCACAAGCTCGGCCGCCTTGGCGGGCGGCGCCGACAGCAGCAGCCGGTACGACACGCGCGAGCCGTTCTGCACCAGCGCCGTGGCGGCCAGATCGCTCAAGGGCAGCATCACGCGGGGGGCGAAATTGAGGAAGGAAGCGCCGCGGTCCGGTTCGCTGGCGATCAGCTGCGTGACCGTAAAGGCCTTGTCGCCCAGGGTCAGGCTGTCGCCCAGCTTCGCGTTCAGGCTGGACAGGATCGCCGCATCGACCCACAGGGTGCCGGGCGCCGGCACCTGGTCGGTGGGCCGCCCCACGGCATCCTGCGCTTCGCTCGGTTGGGTGGTGATTTTCAGCTTGCCCCGCTGCGGGTAACCGGGCGAGACAGCCTTGATGGACGCCAGCTGCGACAGCGATTGCTCGCCCTCGCCCGCCTGCGCCATGCTGGGAAACGTTACCGTGTCGGCCAGGAGGAAGCCGCGCTTTTGCGCTTCGGCGCGCCAGGCCGCATTGACGGGCTGGTCGGCGTTGATGACCAGGTCAGCACCCAGCAACTGGTGCGCGTCGCGGTTCAAGCCCGCGCGCAGGCGGTCGACGAAGAAGCCGACGGCCGACAGGGCCGCCACGGCGACGATCAGCGCGACGAGCAGGAAACGCAGTTGCCCGGCGCGCCAGTCGCGGCCGGTCATTTTCAGGGAGAGGCGGAGCATGGGCGGCGGGTCTTTATGCGAGTTGATTGTGAGGCGTTATTGCGCGATGCCGTGGGCGGCCGCGTGCTGCGCGAAATACGCGTCGACAGTGGCGAGGAAGGCGTCTTTCTGCGCCTGCGGCAGGAAGGCGGCGATGAATCCGTTGCGCGCCAGGCGTTGCGCGTGGGACAGGCCCAGCGGCAAGGCGTCGAAGATGGCGTCGAAGTTGTCGTTCATATAGCCGCCGAAATAGGCGGGATCGTCCGAGTTCACCGTCACCAGCAGGCCCGCGTCGAGCAGTTGCACCAGGTTATGGTCATGCATCTGGTCAAACACGCGCAGCTTGGTGTTCGACAGCGGGCAGACAGTCAGGGCGATCTGTTCACGCGCCAGGCGGGCCGTCAGTTCCGCATCCTCCAAGCAGCGCACGCCATGGTCGATGCGCTCGACCTGCAAGTCGTCGAGCGCCGTGCGGATGTAGGCTGGCGGACCTTCCTCGCCCGCGTGGGCCACCAGGTGCAGGCCCAGCTCGCGGCAACGGGCAAACACGCGCGAAAATTTCTCGGGCGGGTTGCCCACTTCCGAGGAATCGAGGCCGATGCCGATGAATTTGTCACGGTGTGGCAAGGCGTCTTCCAGGGTCTCGAAGGCTTCTTCCTCGCTCAAATGGCGCAGGAAACACAGGATCAGGGTCGCGCTGACGGGGCTGTCCTGGCAGGCGCGATGGATACCGTTGATCACATCGGCGATGGCCACGCCGCGCGCCGTGTGCGTTTGCGGGTCGAAGAAGATTTCCGTGTGCAGCACCTTATCGGCTTCGGCGCGACGCAGATAGGCTTGCGTCATGTCATAGAAATCCTGCTCTTTCAAGAGCACGCTTGCGCCAGCGTAATAAATGTCGAGAAAAGACTGTAAATCCGTAAAAGCATAGGCGCTGCGCAAGTGTTCCACCGATTCATAGCCCAGCGGCACGCCATTGCGCGCTGCCAGTGCGAAAATCAGTTCTGGCTCCAGCGAGCCTTCGATATGGATATGCAGTTCGGCCTTCGGCATGCCGCGGACAATCGCGCGCAATTGGGGGTTCATCATGGGTGTTCCTCATAGGGTGACGATAAAAGTGCTGGCACGCGCACGCGCGGCGCGCAGGGCCATCAGACATGCAGGCATCTTAGCGCAAGATGGCCGGCCTCACCGGCGGGCGGCCGCCGTGGCGCCGGCGGCAGCAGCGCCATGGCCGGCACCGGCACGCGCTGGCGAATTGTCGTATGATGCTTTAAAAGGTACAAAAAGATGCATTGAAACCGATGAAAAATTTCATGATTTATCCAATTAAATCAACAATTTACAAACAATTATTAAGGATATGCTGACATATCTTTTGACTTCCTGATCCTTTAGAGCAATAATAAATTTCATGGGGTAATGGTAGGTGCAACAAGCGCTATCAACAGTAAAAAAAAGCCGGCTGGCCACGTCAGCGCACGGCATCAAGCGCCAGTTTTTTGGTCCGGGCAATCCGGACTCGCAAAGACAGCCGGGCTTGAAACAACAATAAAAATCGATACGGGGTACAGGAAAAGTTCAGACGGCAAGCCCAGGCGAGTGCCAGGCGGGCGGCCATGGTGACTGGCAGTACGGGTTTACATTAAAGGACATTGACATGACCATTTTTGATAACTATGCAGCACGCTACGAGCGCACCCGCGAAGAGGAAATGTCGCTCACCGAATACCTGGCCCTGTGCAAGAAGGACAAGCTGACCTATGCCAGCGCGCCCGAACGCATGCTGGCCGCCATCGGCGAGCCGCAACTGGTCGACACGCGCAACGACACGCGCTTGTCGCGCATCTTCGCCAACAAGGTCATCAAGATCTATCCAGCCTTCCGCGAGTTCTATGGCACCGAGGAAGTCATCGAGCAAGTCGTCTCGTATTTCCGCCACGCGGCGCAAGGCCTGGAAGAACGCAAACAGATCCTGTATTTGCTGGGGCCTGTCGGCGGCGGCAAGTCGTCCATCGCGGAAAAACTCAAGTCGCTGATGGAACACGTGCCCTTCTATTGCCTGAAAGGCTCGCCCGTCAACGAATCGCCGCTGGGCCTGTTTAACGAGCAGGAGGACGGCACCATCCTGGAAGAGGATTACGGCATCCCGCGCCGCTACCTGCGCAACATCCCCAGCCCGTGGGCCGTGAAACGCCTGCATGAATACAATGGCGACATCAACCAGTTCCGCGTCGTCAAGCGCTATCCTTCCGTGCTGAAACAGATCGCCATCTCGAAAACGGAACCGGGCGACGAAAACAACCAGGACATTTCCTCGCTGGTGGGCAAGGTCGACATCCGCAAGCTGGAAGACTATGCGCAGGACGACCCGGACGCCTACAGCTATTCGGGCGGCCTGTGCCTGGCCAACCAGGGCTTGATGGAATTCGTGGAAATGTTCAAGGCCCCCATCAAGGTCTTGCATCCGCTGCTGACAGCCACGCAGGAAGGCAATTACAAGGGCACGGAAGGCTTCGGCGCGATTCCGTTTGACGGCATCATCCTGGCCCACTCGAACGAGTCGGAATGGAAGACCTTCAAGAACAACCGCAACAACGAAGCGTTTCTTGACCGTATCTATATCGTCAAGGTGCCGTACTGCCTGCGCGTGACCGATGAAATCAAGATCTACGACAAGCTGGTGGCCAATTCCTCGCTGGTCAAGGCCCCGTGCGCGCCCGGCACCCTGCGCATGATGGCCCAGTTCGCCATCCTGTCGCGCCTGAAAGATCCGGAAAACTCCAGCATTTTCTCGAAGATGCTCGTCTACGATGGCGAAAACCTCAAGGATACGGACCCGAAAGCCAAGTCCATGCACGAATACGTCGATTACGCGGGCGTGGACGAGGGCATGAACGGCCTGTCGACGCGCTTTGCCTTCAAGATCCTGTCAAAAGTGTTCAACTTTGACAATTCCGAAGTGGCCGCCAATCCCGTGCATCTATTATATGTACTGGAACAGCAGGTCGAGCGCGAGCAATTCGCGCCGGAACTCGAGCAGCGCTACTTCTCGTATATCAAAGAGCACCTGGCGCAGCGCTATGTGGAATTCATCGGCAAGGAGATCCAGACGGCTTACCTGGAGAGCTATTCGGAATACGGCCAGAACATTTTCGACCGCTACGTGACGTTTGCCGATTTCTGGATACAGGACCAGGAATACCGCGATCCGGACACGGGCGAAAGTTTCGACCGCGAATCGCTGAACAATGAACTGGAAAAGATCGAGAAGCCGGCGGGCATTTCCAATCCGAAGGATTTCCGCAATGAAATCGTAAACTTCGGGCTGCGCGCGCGGGCCTCGAACGGCGGCAAGAATCCCGCCTGGACCAGTTATGAAAAGTTCCGCACCGTGATTGAAAAGAAAATGTTTTCGAATACGGAGGAATTGCTGCCCGTGATTTCCTTCAATGCCAAGGCCAGCGCCGACGATGCCAACAAGCACGCCGACTTCGTCGCCCGCATGGTGGAAAAAGGCTATACGGCCAAGCAGGTACGCCTGTTATGCGAATGGTACTTGCGCGTACGCAAGTCGTCATAGCGCGGACAGCGAAGGCGCGCTCCCGCCCGATGAATGGCGGGGCGCGCGAGACGAGAGGCAAGGAGGCACCCTTTGACATACCTTATCGACAGGCGCTTGCAAAGCAAGAATAAATCCGCCGTCAACCGCGAGCGTTTCCTGCGGCGTTACAAGGGCCAGATCAAGGATGCCGTGGGGCGCGCCATCAAGGGGCGCTCGATCACGGACGTCGAGAATGGCGAGAAGGTCAGCATCCCCGTCAAGGATGTGGGCGAACCGTCGTTCGGCCACGCGCATGGCGGCGTGTGGGAAGTGGTCAATCCCGGCAACAAGGAATACCTGAAAGGCGACCAGATCACCCGGCCGAAAGGCGGCGGTGGCGGCGGCCGGGGCAAGGCGGGCAATAGCGACGAAACGACGGAAGACGATTTCATCTTCGAATTGTCGCGTGAAGAATTCATGAATTATTTCTTCGAGGACTTGGAATTGCCGCACATGGTGAAAACCCAGCTGACGGCCACCACGGAATTCAAGAACCAGCGCGCCGGCTACAATATGTCGGGCACGCCATCGAACATCCATGTGCTGCGTTCCCTGCGCGGCGCGCTGGGCCGGCGCATCGCCGTCGGCGGCGGCGCCCGCAAGCAGCTGGCGCAGGCCGAGGAAGACCTGGCCGAACTGCTGCACGAAGGCGCGCCCGACAGCGACCCGCTGGTGGTGGAACTGCGCCGCCTGATCCATCATCTGCACACGCGCCTGCTGGCGATTCCCTTCATCGACCCGTTCGACTTGCGCTACAGCAACCGCATCAAGGTGCCCAAGCCGATG
This sequence comes from Janthinobacterium leeuwenhoeki, assembly GCF_051380795.1. NCBI lineage: Bacteria > Pseudomonadati > Pseudomonadota > Betaproteobacteria > Burkholderiales > Oxalobacteraceae > Janthinobacterium > Janthinobacterium leeuwenhoeki. Next base: position 67,048 of record NZ_JBNYXT010000014.1, on the reverse strand, counting down.
ACGCAAGCCGTCATGTTCTGCATCATGGACGTATCCGGTTCCATGGACGAGTCGCGCAAGGACACGGCCAAGCGCTTCTTCATCCTGCTGTATCTGTTCCTCAAGCGCGCCTACGACAAGATCGAGGTCGTCTTCATCCGCCACCATACGGCGGCGGCCGAAGTGGACGAGCATGAATTCTTCAATTCGCGCGAGTCCGGCGGCACCGTCGTGTCTTCCGCCCTGCACTTGCTCAATACCATCATCGACGAACGCTATGGCGCCGGGCAATGGAACAGCTATGTGGCGCAGGCCTCCGACGGCGACAACTGGGACAACGATTCCTTACTGTGCCGGCAACTGCTGATCAACACCATCATGCCCAAGGTGCAGTACTACACCTATGTCGAGATCACCGATGGCCCGCAGCAAAACCTGTGGGAGCAATACGCGGGCGTGCTCGACCATCACGCCCATTTCGCCATGCAAAAGATCGTCACGCCGGCTGATATCTACCCGGTCTTCCGCGAACTGTTCAAGAAACAGGTGAAATGATGAGTGCAGCCTTTGACCGCGCCAGCAACACCCCGGGCGAACCGTTCGTGCGCCTGCGCCACCCGAACGCCCTGCCCGAGCAGTCGGAATGGACGTTCGAGCTGATCGAGCAAATCCACGAGGAAATCCGCAGAGTGGCGCAACAGTTCGGCCTCGACACTTATCCGAACCAGCTGGAAATCATCACGGCCGAACAGATGATGGACGCCTACACCTCGGTCGGCATGCCCGTCTCCTACAACCACTGGTCGTTCGGCAAGCACTTTCTGTCTACCGAGAAAAGCTACAAGCGGGGCCAGATGGGCCTGGCCTACGAGATCGTCATCAACTCGAACCCGTGCATCGCCTATTTAATGGAGGAAAACAGCCTGACCATGCAATCGCTGGTGATCGCGCATGCGGCGTATGGCCATAACTCCTTCTTTAAAGGCAATTACCTGTTCCGCGCCTGGACAGATGCGGACGCCATCATCGACTATATGGTGTTTGCCAAGAATTACATTGCCGAATGCGAACAGCGCCATGGCGTCGATGCCGTGGAAATGCTGCTCGACTCGTGCCACGCCATCCAGAACTATGGCGTCGACCGCTACAAGCGCCCGGCGAAACTGTCGATGGTGAAGGAATATGCACGCCAGAAAGATCGCGAAGCCTATGTGCAGTCGCAGATCAACCAGCTGTGGCGTACCCTGCCCCGGCGCGACGAAGACGAAGACGAGGAAGAGCAGCGCAAGGCCGCGCCCCGCTTTCCGCCCGAACCCGAGGAAAACCTGCTGTACTTCATCGAAAAGTATGCGCCGCTGCTGGAACCGTGGCAACGCGAAATGGTGCGCATCGTGCGCAAGATTTCCCAGTATTTCTACCCGCAGCGGCAAACCCAGGTCATGAACGAGGGCTGGGCCACTTTCTGGCACTACACCATATTGAACCAGCTGTATGACGAAGGCGTGGTGGGCGACGGTTTCATGATGGAATTTCTGAAAAGCCATACCAACGTGGTCTACCAGCCGCCCATCGATAGCCCGTATTACAGCGGCATCAACCCGTATGCGCTGGGTTTCGCCATGATGAGCGACATCCGCCGCATCTGCGAGCACCCGACCGACGAAGACCGCGCCTGGTTCCCCGACATGGCCGGCAGCGACTGGCGCAAGAGCCTGGACTTCGCCATGCGCAATTTCAAGGATGAAAGCTTTATCGCCCAGTATCTGTCGCCGCGGCTGATCCGCGAATTCCACTTCTTTGCAGTGCTTGACGACGACAAGAATGAAAAACTGGCCATTTCCGCCATCCACGACGATGCCGGCTACCGCTACGTGCGCCAGCAACTGGCGGAGCAGTACAACCTGGGCAACCGCGAGCCGAACATCCAGGTCTGGTCCGTGAATACGCGCGACGACCGCGCCTTGACCCTGCGCCACACGCAATTCCAGCGCCGCCCGCTGAACCAGCAAGCGGCCGAGGTGCTCAAGCATGTGGCACGGCTGTGGGGCTTCGATGTGCACCTCGATACGGTCGATCCGCAGGGCGTCGTCCTGGGTACCCTGAATTGCCGGCGCGAGAAGCGCAACCGGCGCGACGATGCGCCGGCACGGCCTTGATATAGCTTTCTTGACAAGAATTTTAGCAAGAATATAAGCGCATCCTATGCCTGTATAGGAATTCCGTATGGCCTGGCGGCGTCAAAAGTGCCGCCAGGAGCGCCTTTTTTGACCTGGATAAAGTGTCTTTCGCACCCGTTTGGTGCGTCAGGATGGCTAAGTGGTCTGGTTCAGAGCTAAAACATTTCATAAAAGAAAGATTTTTCTCCAAATTTAGCAGTTTCCATATTGAATATCACGAAATATAATTCCGCCAGATAGGCACATCGGAGAACTTAGCAGCGGTCGCCCAAAACGGCTGTGAAAAACCGATAAGACCGCCTTTTTTTCTGTCCGAAAGCGTGCAAAGATGACATAAGCAAGTACGTTTTCAGGGCGCAAAAGCGCCAAAAATTTAACCGGTTTTAGGCGTTAAAAATCTGTGTAAAATAAAGAATTCGTATGTATAATTCGGCGACGTCCCGGATACGGCTGGAGCTTTGTGTCGTCATTTTGGGGTTCAGTTGCAAGACAAGAGATGGTATTTGGAGAAAGCAGGCATGAATTTTTCGAACGAGAAAAGTCCCAAGAACTACACAGGCATCACTGTCGTTGTCCTGCTGCACGTTCTCGCGGCTTACGGGATCGCGACGGGCTTGGGCAAGCGGTTAGTTACCAAAATGATGGAACCGGTTGAAACCAAGATTATCGAGGAAGTCAAACCGCCTCCACCGAAGGATCTTCCACCGCCACCACCGCCGCCAGAAATGAAAGCGCCACCGCCGCCATTCATTCCGCCAGTCGAGGTGAACGTGCAGCAGCCGCCACCACAGCAGAACGTGATTGCAAATACGACTGCCGTGAAGCCAGCCACGAATGTATTGGCACCGCCTGCACAGCCTGCACAGCCTGCGCCAACTCCTGGACCAGCCAAATCGGTGCGTACGCCGGCCGTGGTTGACTTCAGTGTCTGCGAAAAACCGGCTTATCCAAAGTCGTCGCAGCGCAATGAGGAAACCGGTGTGGTGACACTGTCGTTCCTGATCGGTGTCGACGGCAAGGTCGCTGATTCGAAGATCGTGAAGTCAAGCGGCTTCAGAGACCTGGACAAAGCTGCGGTGCAAGGTATCAGCCGCTGTACATTTAAGCCGGCAACAGTTGACGGCAAGCCGGAACAAGGCTGGCAGCAAATGCAATACGTTTGGTCGCTGGATTAAAACCCGAGACAGTTATCCCCTGTCTCACACCATGATTTCGTTGTCATTACGTTCAGCGATCTGTTATTTTTAATTTTGGAGGAAGCATGTTTAAGAATACCCGTTTGTCCGCATTTTTTGCCGCGGTTCTGTTGTCCGTTACCGCTACTACCGCTCTGGTAGCAGCTCCGGCATTCGCTGACGCGCCAGCATCGGCTGCCGCTACGGCTCCTGCGGCAGACGCTGCACCAGCACCAGTTGCTGCAGATGCCGCCGCTCCAGCAGCAGACGCAGCAGCCCCAGCCGCTGACGCAGCAGCTCCAGCCAAAACCGAAGAAGTGCACAACCCGTTCGGCCTGCAAGCAGTATGGGACGGCGGCTTCGTGCCACGCGCCACCCTGATCATCCTGTCCATCATGTCGATCGGCAGCTGGTACATCATCATCACCAAGCTGCTGGATCAAATGAAGATCTTCAAGCAAGCCAAAGAAGCCGCTTCCAAATTCTGGAAAGCACCTTCGATCGCTGCTGGTTCGGCAACCTTGAGCGAAGGCTCGCCATTCCGCTTCATCGCTGAATCGGGCACCAAGGCAACGGCTCACCATGATGGCGCCCTGCTGGAACAAATCGATCTGTCGACCTGGGTGACGATGTCGATCCAGCGCGCTTCGGACAAAGTCCAATCGCGTCTGCAAGATGGCCTGTCGTTCCTGGCAACCGTTGGTTCGACCGCACCGTTTATCGGTCTGTTCGGTACCGTTTGGGGTATTTACGGCGCGCTGACCGCGATCGGCATGACCGGTAACGCATCGATCGACAAAGTTGCAGGTCCAGTTGGTGAAGCACTGATCATGACCGCTTTCGGTCTGCTGGTCGCCGTTCCTGCCGTTCTGGGTTACAACTGGCTGGTTCGCCGCAACAAGTCGGCAATGGAAGACATCCGCTCGTTCAGCGCCGACGTTCACTCGGTTCTGGTTTCCGGCGTAATGTCGACCAGCGAAGCTGGCCGTGCTGCCGGCGCTAAAAAGATCGGATAAGAATCATGTCGATGTCCGTCGGCTCCGACAGCGGAGATGAAGATCAAGTAATGTCAGAAATCAACACGACGCCGCTCGTCGACATCATGTTGGTTTTGCTGATCATTTTCTTGATCACCAGTCCGGTTGTCCTCAAATTGCAGAAAATCGATCTGCCGATCGAGGCCAACCAAGCCCTTCAAAGCAAGCCAGAAAACGTCAACATCGTTGTTAACAAGGATGGTGAGATTTACCTGGGCCAGACCAGACTGAAAGACACGAACGAATTGTTCGATTATCTTAAAGTTGAAGCAGTGAAAGTACCGCAGCCGGAAGTACACGTTCGTGGCGACCAAGAAACACGCTACGAATCGATCGGCCGGGTTATTTACACGACCCAACGTGCCGGGATCCAGAAGGTCGGCTTCATCACCGAACCACCTGACAAGGGCTGATAGCGACTGACAGCGGCGTCCCGGCAACATGGGGACGCCACTGCCAGAAGCTGACCGGGCGGCAGTTTCGCCCGGTGCTTCGTTGGACTTCTTAAAGGAAACACTATGAGTATGAATGTCGGTTCGGGAAGCGCAGCAGGCGCGGATCCGGAACCAATGATGGAACTGAACATGACGCCCCTCATCGACGTGATGCTGGTGCTGATTATCATGTTGATCATCACGATTCCTAAGCAAAACCACTCGGTGAACCTGAACATGCCGGTCGGCACCCCGCCGCCACCGACAACCGAACCAGTGGTCGTCACGATCGATGTCGATTTTGATGGCACTATCTTGTGGGACAATCAGGTCGTACCTGATCGTAATACGCTGGAAGCCAAGCTGAGCAACGTTGCTGCGCAAGCAGATCAGCCGGAAGTGCATCTGCGTCCTAACAAGCTGGTGGAATACAAAGTCGTCGCCGGTGTGATGGCGTCGGCGCAGCGTCTGGGCGTGACCAAAATCGGTCTGGTCGGCAACGAGCAATTCCAGTAAGCTGTAGCAATCAGGTTATCTTTACATCCGAATAGGCAGGACTTCCTGCCTATTCGCTTTTTACTGAAAGACTTTCTCATGTCCAAGTTTCGTCTCGCTCATCTCGGTCTCGTCATGGCCGCTATCGGTTTTACCGCAGCAACTCCTGTAATCGGCCTGGGCTCGCTGGCATATGCCGCGGACACCGTGCGCGCCGAAGTCGGCAAGCCACTGCAAGAAGCACAAAAACTCGCTAGCAGCGGCAAAAACAAGGAGGCGCTGGCCAAACTGCGTGAAGCAGACAGCGTCGGCGGCAAGACCGCCTTTGAAAGCTACCAGATCGAACGCGTACGCGCTTCGGCCGCCGCAGCATCTGGCGACAACGGCACCGCCATCAAGGCCTTCGAAGCCGTCATCAATTCCGGCCGCCTGAGCGCCGCCGAAGCCCCCAAATTCACGCAAGCACTGGCCGGCATGTACTACCGCGCCAAGGACTGGCCGAACACCATCACCTGGATCAAACGCTCGCTGAAAGACCGCGAAGATCCACAGATGCGCGAACTGCTGATCCAGACCTACTACGTCAGCGGCAACTACGCCGAAGCGGCGAAAGAGCTGCAAGCGCGCGGCGGCAACTCGGAAGCGAGCCTGCAAATGCTGGCCAACATCCAGTTGAAGCAAAACGACAAGGGCGGCTATGTCGCCACCCTGGAAAAACTGGCATCGAGCTATCCGAAAACCAGCTACTGGGCCGACCTGCTGAACCGCGTTTCGGGTAAACCTGGCTTCTCGCAGCGCCTGGGCCTGGACGTCCAGCGCCTGCGCCTGGCCAACGGCCTGTTCACCAAGCCTTCCGAATACATGGAAATCAGCCAGCTGGCCCTGCAAGCCGGCAATCCAGGCGAAGCGTTGAGCATCATCGAGCAAGGCTACAAAAAAGGCGTGCTGGGCACGGGCGCCGATGCGCCACGTCACCAGCGCCTGAAAGACCTGGCCCTGAAAACCCAGGCCGAGCTGAAAGCCAGCGCCGCCAAGTCGGAAGCGGAATACGTCAAGAACAAGGACGCCGACAGCTTGAGCAAGCTGGGCTTCGCCCTCGTGTACGATGGTCAGGCCGACAAGGGCCTGGGCTTGATGAATGACGCCGTGAAAATGGGCACCGCCAAATATGCGGAAGAAGCCAAGCTGCATCTGGGCATCGCTTACATTCACGCCGGCAAGAAGTCCAATGCCACGACGGCACTCAAAGCCGTCAAGGGCACGGATGGCGCGGCTGACCTGGCCCGCTACTGGACCTTAATGAACAAGTAATTGACATCAAACCCAAGCTACTGCGCGTCGCGCTTTGCAGCCTGTGATGCTCACCGTACTAGCGTACGGTTGCGCTTCTTGGCCACAAGGGGGCGCCGAGCCTCACTGCCGCTCGCTACGCTTGGGTTCGACGTTGAGAGTGCATTGAATCAATACAAAAGCGTTGCCAGCACACCCGCCGGCAACGCTTTTTGTTATTTCAGCAGTGAAATTCGCCCTGTGCCCGCCCTGCCGGGTGTGCATCCCTGAAACAGTCCGTATAATCCCCCTTTTGGCACAGTTTTTCATCAGATTCCTATGAAGGTATTCCGCGGACTTCCCAATGCCCAGGCACGAGCGCCTTGCGCTCTGACCATCGGCAATTTTGACGGTGTCCACATCGGCCATCAAGCCTTGCTGGCGCGCGTGCGCGACGCTGCCACCGAGCTCGGCATTGAAGCGGCCGTGATGACGTTCGAACCGCACCCGCGCGAATTCTTTGCGCAGCGCGCGGGCGACTTGTCCAAAGCCCCTCAGCGCATCGCCAACTTGCGCGACAAGTTGCAGTCGCTGGACGACGCCGGCATCGACCGTGTCGTCGTCGAACACTTCAGTGCCCAGTTCGCCGCCTTGACGCCGCAGGAATTCACGGAAAAAGTCCTCGTCGACGGCTTGCACGTGAAATGGCTGATGGTCGGCGACGACTTTTGCTATGGCGCCAGGCGCGCCGGCGACGTGGCCATGCTGCAGGAAGCGGGCCGCAAATATGGTTTTCATGTAGAAACCTTGCCTACCGTGATGAGCGGCAGCACGCGCATCTCGTCCTCGGCCGTGCGCCTGGCGCTGGCCGCCGGCGATTTCCCGCTGGCCACGCAGCTGCTGGGCCATCCGTACGCCATTTCCGGCCATGTGATCCACGGCCAGAAACTGGGCCGTACCCTCGGTTTCCCCACTCTGAACTTGCGCGTGGCGCACCGTCCCGCCCTGTCCGGCATCTTCATCGTGCAAGTGCATGGCCTGGGGCCGCTGCCGCTGCCGGCCGTGGCCAGCCTGGGCGTGCGCCCCACCGTCGACGACAGCGGCCGCGTCTTGCTGGAAGTGCATCTGTTTGATTTCAATCAATCCTGCTACGGCAAGCTGGTGCGCGTGGAATTCCTGGAAAAACTGCGCGACGAAGAAAAGTACGACGACTTGCCCACCCTGACGGCCGCCATCGAGCGCGACTCGAAGCAGGCGCGCGCCTGGTTCGAGCAGCGCAGCGGCACCATTACCGCCACCGACCGAATTTGACGCCGGCCAATTCCGCCGCCTGGTGGCTCACGCCGCCGCAAACCCGCTGCAAAAATATACTCGATACCATTAAAGAAGACTATGTCCGATCAAAACAAGCCAGCCACGCCCAAGCAGAACAAGAAACCTGAAAGCAAATACCCGGTCAACATGACGGAAACCCCATTCCCGATGCGCGGCGACATGGCCAAGCGCGAGCCGCAGTGGGTACAGCAATGGCAAGACAAGAAAATCTACGAGCGCGTGCGCAAAGCTGCCGCCGGCCGTCCGAAATTCATCCTGCATGACGGCCCGCCGTACGCGAATGGCGACATCCACCTGGGCCACGCCGTCAACAAGATCCTGAAGGACATGGTCGTCAAGTCACGCTCGCTGGCCGGCTTCGACGCGCCGTATGTACCGGGCTGGGATTGCCACGGCATGCCGATCGAGATCCAGATCGAAAAACTGCACGGCAAGAACCTGCCGACGGCCGACGTGCTGGAAAAGGCCCGCGCCTACGCCAACGTGCAGGTCGAGCGCCAGAAGAAGGATTTCATCCGCCTGGGCGTACTGGGCGAGTGGGACAACCCGTATCTGACGATGGCGCACGGCAATGAAGCCGACGAATTGCGCGCGCTGGGCAAACTGCTGGAAAAAGGCTATGTCTACCGCGGCCTGAAACCCGTCAACTGGTGCTTCGACTGCCAGTCGGCGCTGGCCGAGGCAGAAGTGGAATACGCGGAAAAACGCGATCCCGCCATCGACGTCGGCTTCAAGTTCGCCGAGCCGGAAAAACTGGCGGCCGCCTTCGGCCTGCCTTCCCTGCCAACCGATAACGGTTTCATCGTCATCTGGACCACCACGCCGTGGACCATCCCGTCCAACCAGGCGCTGAACGTGCACCCGGAAGTGAAATATTCGCTGGTGAAAGCCGAGCGCGATGGCCAGCCATTGCTGCTGATCCTGGCGCAAGACCTGGTCGTGGCCAGCCTGGCGCGCTTCAAGCTCGATGGCACGACGATTGCCACCTGCGACGGCGCGGCCCTGGCCGGCATCAGCTTCCGCCATCCGCTGCATGCGGCCGACGCTTTCTATGACCGTTTGTCGCCCCTGTACCTGGCCGAATACGTGACCACGGAAAGCGGCACGGGCGTGGTGCACTCGGCGCCCGCCTACGGCCTGGACGACTTCATCTCGTGCAAGGCGCACGGCATGAAGGACGACGACATCATCAAGCCCGTCATGGGCGACGGCAAGTTTGCCTCGACCCTGCCCCTGTTCGGCGGCATGACCATCTGGGAAGCGTCGAAGCCGATCTGCAACGCCCTGCGCGAAGCGGGAGCCCTGTTCGAAGTCAAGATGTTCGACCACAGCTACATGCATTGCTGGCGTCATAAGACGCCGATCATCTACCGCGCCACCTCGCAGTGGTTCGCCGGCATGGACGTGACGCCGAAGGATGGCGGCGCGACCCTGCGCGAGACGGCGCTGAAAGGCATCGCCGACACCGAGTTCTTCCCGGACTGGGGCCAGGCGCGCCTGCACGGCATGATCGCCAACCGTCCTGACTGGACCCTGTCGCGCCAGCGCCAGTGGGGCGTGCCCATGGCCTTCATCGTGCACAAGGAAACGGGCGACCTGCATCCGCGCACGCCGGAACTGCTGGAACAAGTGGCCAAGCTGATCGAAAAGAACGGCATCGAAGCATGGCAGGCGCTGGACCTGGCTGACCTGATCGGCGACGAAGCGGCCATCTACGCCAAGAACAAGGACACGCTGGACGTGTGGTTCGATTCCGGCGCCACGCACCAGACGGTGCTGGGCGGCCCGCAAGCGCACGGTTCGCACTCGACGCAGCTGCAATTCCCGGCCGACCTGTACCTGGAAGGCTCGGACCAGCATCGCGGCTGGTTCCACTCGTCGCTGCTGGTGTCGTCGATGCTGAATGGCCGTCCGCCGTACAAAGCCCTGCTGACGCACGGCTTCACGGTCGATGGCGAAGGCAAAAAGATGTCAAAGTCGCTGGGCAACACGCTGGCGCCGCAAAAGATCTCGGACACCCTGGGCGCGGATATCCTGCGCCTGTGGATCGCCTCGACCGATTACACGGGCGAACTGTCGATCTCCGACGAGATCCTCAAGCGCGTGACCGAATCGTATCGCCGCATCCGCAATACCCTGCGCTTCCTGCTGGCCAACACGTCTGACTTCAATCCGGCCACGGACGCCGTGCCGGTGGCGGAAATGTTCGAAATCGACCGCTATGCGCTGGCCAACATGGCCTCGCTGCAGCAGCAGATCGAGAACAACTACGCGCGCTACGAATTCCACCCGGTGGTGTCGAAGCTGCAGACATACTGCTCGGAAGACCTGGGCGGCTTCTACCTGGACATCCTGAAGGACCGTTTGTACACCTCGGGCCTGACGTCGCACGCGCGCCGTTCGGCGCAGACGGCCCTGTGGCACATCACGCAAAGCCTGCTGCGCCTGATGGCGCCTGCGCTGTCGTTCACGGCCGAAGAAGCGTGGGCCGTCTTCGCCGGTGCGGAGGCCTATGCCGCCAGCGATGAAACCATCTTCACGCAAACCTGGTGGCAGCTGCCGGAAGTAACGGACGCCGCCGCCCTGCTGGAGAAATACACGGCACTGCGCGCCGTGCGCACGGACGTGACAAAACAGCTGGAAGACTTGCGCACCTCGGGCGCCATCGGTTCCTCGCTGCAGGCGGAATTGACGATCAAGGCCGCGCCGATGAAGTACAAGCTGCTGACCACCCTGGGCGAGGACTTGAAGTTCGTCTTCATCACCTCGCAGGCCAGCGTGGTCGAAGTGCCTGAGGAAGCGGCCGAGGAAGTGGTCGTGGCCGCATCGACGGCGCCGAAGTGCGAGCGCTGCTGGCACTACCGCAGCGACGTGGGCACGGACGCTGCGCATGCTACCCTGTGCGGCCGCTGCGTCAGCAACCTGTTTGGCAAGGGCGAGGTTCGCCGATTCGCATAGACTGTCACCCCGGGGCGCTGCCTGCGTCCCGTGTCCAACCGCCGCCTGCCACCAGGCGGCGGCTTTATCTTCCCTGGAAAAATATGGCCACTAAAAACCGTTTTTCATCGAAATCGTCCTCCTCGGCGTCACTGGTGCCCTGGCTGGGCATTGCCGCCATCGTCATCCTGTTCGACCAGATCACCAAGATCACGATCCTGAAGACCTTGCGCTATGCGCAGGAGATGGTCATCACCTCGTATTTCAATCTGGTGCTCGCGTATAACAAGGGCGCCGCGTTCAGCTTCCTGTCCGACCAGGGCGGCTGGCAGCGCTATTTCTTCACCGCCATCGCCCTCGGGGCGGCCATCTACATCATTTATCTGCTGAAAAAGCACGCCGGCCAGCGCATGTTCTGCTGGGCCCTGGCGCTGATACTCGGCGGCGCCCTGGGCAACGCCATCGACCGCCTGATGTATGGCCACGTGGTCGACTTCCTCGACTTCCACTGGAAAAGCTGGGGCCACTTCCCCGCCTTCAATATCGCCGACAGTGCCATCGTCATTGGCGTGGCCCTGTTCATCATCGATGAACTGCGCCGGGTAAACAAATAAACACGCAGGAGAACGGCATGGAATTGTCCGGCAAAAAAATCGTCCTGGGACTTTCTGGCGGCGTCGCCTGCTACAAGGCGGCGGAACTGTGCCGCGCGCTGACAAAGGCCGGTGCCTCGGTGCAGGTGGTGATGACGGATGCGGCCAGCCACTTCATCACGGCCGTCACGATGCAGGCGCTGTCCGGCCACCCCGTGCACACCAGCCAGTGGGATGCGCGCATAGCCAACAACATGGCGCATATCGATTTGACGCGCCATGCGGACGCCATCCTGATCGCCCCGTGTTCGGCCGACTTTATGCGCAAACTGGCGCACGGCGTGTGCGACGACCTGCTGTCGACCCTGTGCCTGGCCCGCCCGGCCCACCTGCCTTTGCTGGTGGCGCCGGCCATGAACGTGGAAATGTGGCAGAACCCCGCCACGCAGCGCAATGTGCAGCAGCTGCGCGACGACGGCATCAAGCTGTTTGGACCGGCCGCCGGCGAACAGGCGTGCGGCGAAGTGGGACTGGGCCGCATGCTGGAACCGGAGCAGCTGCTGACGGAGCTGATCGCCGCCTTCCAGCCGAAGGTATTGGCGGGCAGGCGCGTGCTGGTCACGGCCGGCCCTACTTTTGAGGCCATCGACCCCGTGCGCGGCATCACCAATCTGTCCTCCGGCAAGATGGGCTATGCGGTGGCGCGCGCGGCGCGCGAAGCGGGCGCCGAGGTGCTGCTCATTTCCGGCCCCACGGCCCTGGACGCGCCCTTCGGCGTGCGCCGCATCGATGTGCAAAGCGCGCAGCAGATGCATGATGCGGTTCTTGCCCACGTCGACGGCCAGCATGTCTTTGTCGCCGTGGCCGCCGTGGCCGACTGGCGCGTGGCCAACGCCAGCGAACAAAAGATGAAAAAGCAGGCCGACGGCTCCGTGCCGGAACTGCAGTTCGCGCAAAACCCCGACATCCTGGCCACCGTGGCGGCACGCACCAACCTGGCCGGCTATCCCTACTGCGTGGGCTTTGCCGCCGAATCGGAAAATCTGGTGGAATTCGGCTCGACCAAGCGCGAAAAGAAGGGCATCCCTCTGCTGGTCGGCAATATCGGCCAGAACACGTTTGGCCAGGACGACAACACCATCATCCTGTTCGACGAGGAAGGCCATACCGTGCTGCCACGCGCCTCGAAACTGAACCTGGCGCGCCAGCTGATTTCGGAAATCTCGAAGCGGCTCGCCAAGAATTCGCTGCTCAAATAATCCATTTTTAGACGACTTAGCTTCAATGAAAAATATCGACATCAAGATCCTCGACGCCCGCATGCAAGAACTGCTGCCAGCCTACGCCACCCCAGGCAGCGCCGGCCTGGACCTGCGCGCCTGCATAGACGAAGCCATCACCATCGAAGCAGGACAGACCGTGCTCATTCCCACCGGCCTGGCGATTCACATCGGCGACCCGTCATATGCCGCCATGATTTTGCCGCGCAGCGGCATGGGCCACAAAAACGGCATCGTCTTGGGGAATCTGGTAGGCTTGATCGACTCCGATTACCAGGGCCAGCTGATGGTATCGACCTGGAACCGGGGCCAGAGTGCTTTCACGCTCAACCCCATGGAACGCCTGGCGCAACTGATTATCGTGCCGGTGCTGCAAGTGGGCTTTAACGTCGTCGAGGAATTCGGCGACAGCGAACGCGGTGTTGGCGGTTTCGGCAGCACCGGCAAACATTAAGGATTGTCTTATGCCAGGTTTCCGCCATCTGATCTCAGCCCCAACTTCGCTGCGCCATCTGGCCTCGCCACTGCTGGTGGCTTGCGTTACCCTTCTCTCTGCCTGCACCACGCCGACGACGACTGTCAGCGGCCCGTTCAACGTGGTGCCGGCGCCCGATGCGCCCGCCCCGACGGCGCAGCAAAAGGCGGCGCAGGAAGAGCTGGTGAAGATGGTGGCGCTGCAGGACCGCCTGTCGAAAGTCTCGGCGCCCCTGCTGATCAACAATGCGGACCTGTGCAAGACGTATGCGCGCAACCTGCTGGGCTTCACGGCGCAGAATAAGTATTCCTACCCTGGCATCTATGCCGACGCGGCGCAGGCGGCGCTCGGCTACGGCGAACAGATGCAGGTCTCCGGCGTCTTGCCGGGCAGCGGCGCCGCGCGCGCCGGCTTGCGCAAGGGCGACGGCTTGCTGGCCGCCGAAGGCAAGCCGCTGCCGGCCGGCCCGAAAGCGGAAGGCCCGTTCGGCGCCATCGTCGGCCCGCTGGCCTCGAAGAGCGCCAGCCTGAACATGACCATCGCCCGCGATGGCCAGCAGCAGGACCTGAAAATTCCCGTCACGCGCGCCTGCGCCTTCCGCGTTGCCCTGGGCAATGCGGACAATGTCAACGCATACTCGGACGGCGCGCGCATCATGCTCACGCGCGGCATGCTCAATACGGCACAAAACGACGAAGGCATCGCCTTCGTGATCGCCCGCGAAATGGCGCACAACATCCTCGACCACGCGCGCAGCCAGCGCACGGCAGGGACGGCCGGCAGCATCATCGACAGCCTGGGCGCCGTACAGCCCGACGTGGCTATGCTGACGGGCGCCGCCGGCATCAAGGCCATGCCGCAGGAACTCGACGTGCAAGCCGACACCCTGGCCATCTACCTGCTGGCGCGCGCCGGCTACAACGTCGACAACGCCGCCCGTTTCTGGCAGCGCCTGGCCACGCAAGTGCCGGCCACGGTCGCCAACGGCTACACGGCCCTGCACCCGGGCACCAACTCGCGCATGGCGGCCATCAACCGCGCCGTGACGGACGTGCGCGCCAAGCAGGCCGCGAAGAAGCCGCTGAAGCCTTAAATACCAAAGGCGCCTGGTGCAGCAGGTTTGCTCAGGCGCCCGGGAAATTCGGGAAATAGGTACCCATGATCCAGGTCAGGGCGCCGCAGAACACCACGGCTAAAAACAGGACAATGAGCAGCTTGCCGAACTTGGGAATACCCTCTTCTTGCGTCTTGACTTCATTTGACATGAAAATTCTCCGCAGGGTGGTGGAACAGGTAGTATATCCACAATCTTGAAACCTTTTCCATACTTTGCCGCACACATGCGGCATGTAACCAGCGCGCGCCATGGACAGCATCGACCTTGAAGTTCTGAAAACCAGCGCCGCCTGGCTCGCCGCCGGCCACCGCTGCGAACTCGTCACCGTCATCAAGACCTGGGGTTCCAGCCCCCGCCCCGTGGGCGCCACGCTGGCCATCTGCGACGATGGCACGGTGGTCGGTTCCGTCTCCGGCGGCTGCATCGAGGATGATTTGATCGACACCGTGCGCGTGCATGGCATCGTGCGCACCCAGCCGGACATCGTCAGCTACGGCATCAGCGCCGACGAAGCGCACCGCTTCGGCCTGCCCTGCGGCGGAACCATCGAACTGGCCATCGAACCGCTGCATGCAGGCAGCCGCGTGGCCGAACTGCTGGCGCGCCTGGAAGCGCATGAACTGGTCGAGCGCCGCCTCGACCTGCGTACTGGCGCCGTCACCCTGCAGCGCGCCGCGCCGGGCGCCGGGCTGGCCCTGGAAAATGGCGTACTCACCACGCAGCATGGCCCGCGCTGGCGCTTGCTGATCATCGGCGCCAGCCAGCTGTCGCGCTTCGTGGCGCAAATCGCCACGGCCATGGATTACCACGTCCTCGTCTGCGACCCGCGCGAGGAATACAGGGGCGGCTGGAACGTGCCGGGCGTGCCCCTGCTGCACGCCATGCCCGACGACCTCGTGCTGGAACTCAAACTCGACAGCCGCAGTGCCGTCGTCGCCCTCACGCATGATCCCAAGCTCGATGACCTGGCCCTGATGGAAGCGCTGAAATCGCCTGCGTTCTACGTGGGCGCCATCGGCTCGCGCGCGAATAACGCCAAGCGCCGCGAACGGCTGCTGCAATTCGACGTCAGCGCCGAGCAACTGGCGCGCCTGCACGGCCCCATCGGCCTGTACATCGGCAGCAAGACGCCGGCCGAAATCGCCATTTCCATCCTGGCCGAACTGACGGCCGTGAAAAATGGCGTGCCCGACGCCCTGCAGATCCAGCACGCGGCGGCCCTGAGCCCGCCCGGCACCGACATCTGCGCGCGTTAAAGGCAAAAGCAAGAAACGCGGTGCGCCCGCGTCGCCTCCCTGATAGCGTCCCTGACTTTGGCCCACCATGACCCTGCTGCACTGGACCCTCCCCCTGCCCGCTGGCTACCGCCGCGACGATGTCATCGCCTTCCACAGCCGTGATGCGGAAGCCGTGGCCGAACAAGTCACGCCGACAGGCCTGCGCAAGGGCATCCTGCTGGCCGGCGTACCCGTAGTCCTGGACGTCGCCTTCACGCAGGATGCTGCCATCTGCCAGGCAGACATCGATGGCGATGGCGATACCGACCTTCAAACGCCCCTGCACGGCGCCCTCCTGAACATCCTCGGCCTGCGCATCGACCCGCAGCCGTTCGCGCAACTGGCCGCCGCCGACCCGCTGCTGGCGCCTTTGGTCCGCCTCAATCCGGGCCTGCGCATCGTGCAATCGGCCAGTCCGTTCGAGGCGCTGACCTGGGCCATCATCGGCCAGCAGATCAACCTGTCGTTCGCCATTGCCCTGCGCCGCACCTTCATTTTGCAGGCGGGACGCCGGCACGGCAGTGGCTTGTGGTGCTATCCCGAAGCACGCGACGTGGCCAGGCTGGCGATCGACGACCTGACCAGCCGCAAATTCTCGCGCGCCAAGGCGGAAACCGTGCTGCGCCTGGCGCGCCTTGTCGACGAGGGAGAATTGTCGCTGGAGCTGCCCCCCTCCGGCGACGTGGCAGCCATTTCGCAGGCACTGCTGGCCGTGAAGGGCATCGGCCCGTGGACCGTCAACTACGCACTGCTGCGCGGCTACGGCTATGCCGACTGCTCGCTGCACGGCGACGTGGCCATCCGCGCCGCCCTGCAAAAGCTGCTCGGCGAAGAGGTCAAGCCGGACATGGCGCGCACCGAGCATTGGCTGCGCCAGTACGCACCGCACCGCAGCATGGCGGCCGCCCACCTGTGGGCCAGCCTGCACGCGCCAGGAAAAAATATTTTGCCTGACCGGGAATAAACGGCGGACGGCACGCGTCTATCCCTTGCAAGCCCTCAAAACCTCAAGGAGACCATCATGCGCTTTACCACTTTTGCCGCTACCGCCCTTTTCACCGCCTTGTCCGCCCCGCTGGCTTTCGCCGCCGACGTCATGACCGCCAACGGCATGCTGGTCAACGCCACAGGCATGACCGTGTATGTGTTCGACAAGGATGTCGCCGACAGCGGCAAGAGCGCCTGCAGCGGCGGCTGCCTGGTGGCCTGGCCCGCCGTCATCGCCACCGAGACGGCACCCGCCGCCCCGTATGGCAGCATCAAGCGCGAAGACAACGGCGCCATGCAGCTGACCTACAAGGGCAAGCCCCTGTACCTGTACAAGGAAGACAAGAAGCCGGGCGACGTGGCCGGCGACAACTTCAAGAACGTGTGGCACGTCGTCAAGCCGTAAGCCTCTTCCCGCCGCCACGATGACCACGCAAGAGGACAGCCGCACACTGCAAGCCTGCCTGCCCGGCCTGCGCCGCTATGCGCGCGCGCTGGTGGGCGCCGTGCACGCGGATGACCTGGTGCAGGACACCGTGGAGCGGGCCTGGCGCAAGTTCGGCCAGTGGCAGCGCGGTGGCGAGATGCGGTCCTGGCTGTTTTCCATCATGCACAACCTGCACGTGGACCAATTGCGCCGTCCCGGCCTGGCGCTGCAGGAACTCGATGACGACGCCCTGCTGCCCGCGCCGGAGCACGCCCCCGGGCAAGCCATCGCCATCGTCGAAATGGATGCGGCGCTGGCCCGTTTGCCGCTGGGTCAGCGCGAAGTCATCCTGCTCGTCGCGCTCGAACAGATGCCGTACGAGCAGGTAGCGGCCACCCTGGATATCCCCATCGGCACCGTCATGTCGCGGTTGTCGCGCGGGCGCGACCGGCTGCGCGAACTGCTGGACGGCCGCCCCGCCGGCAGCCATGGCGCCCCCACCCTGAAAGTGATGAAATGACTACGCAAGCCATCAGCGAAGCGCAATTGCACGCCCTGGCCGACGGCGTCCTGCCCGAGGAGCAGCGCGCGGCCATCGACGCCCACCTGCGCGCGCATCCGGACGATGCCGCCCGGGTGGATGCCTGGCGCGAGCAGAACCGGCAGTTGCGTGCCCTGTTCGATCCCATGCTGGGCGAAGCCGTGCCGCCGGCGCTGCGGCAGGCGGCATCGCCAGCGGCAGCGAACGGCGCCTGGCAGCGCCCCGCCATGCAGGCGGCAGCGGCCATCATGCTGCTCATCGCGGGCGGCATGGGCGGCTGGCTGCTGCGCGGCAGCGACAGCGTGACCAGCAGCGCCAACCCGATCTCCCTGGCGCGCAGCGCCGCCATCGCCCATGCCGTCTACACGCCCGAAGTACGCCACCCAGTGGAAGTGGGGGTCGAACAAGAGGCGCACCTGGTGCAATGGCTGTCGAAACGCCTGGGCACGAAACTGCAGCCGCCCGCGCTGTCGCCGCTCGGCTACCACTTGATCGGCGGGCGCCTGCTGCCCGGCGATGGCGACGGCCCCGTGGCGCAATTCATGTATGAAGATGGCAAAGGCCAGCGCCTGACCCTGTACGTAGCCAGGGAACGGGCCGGCAGGCAGGAAACGGCTTTCCGCTACACGCAGGAAAAGGACTTGAGCGTGTTTTACTGGATCGACGGTCAGCTCGGTTATGCCCTCTCGGCGAGCCTGCCCAAACAGGCGCTGGGCAAGATCGCCGACGCTGTGTACGCGCAGCTGGAACAGCCACGCTGAAGCAGCCCGGCCTGGGGGCAGCCGCTGGCGGCCATCGGACCCGCGCCTGCAGCGCAGGGCGGCTGGTGCTACCATCGCGTACTGATGCGCTCATCCGTATGGTGGATGACCGTCGCGCTTTCCCGCACCATCCCCACTCCGAGGAATACACATGACGACCCTGACTATCAATGGCAAGCAGCATGACCTTGCACTGCCTGAAGACACGCCCCTGCTGTGGGCCCTGCGCGACGAACTGGGCATGACCGGCACCAAATTCGGCTGCGGCATGGCCCTGTGCGGCGCCTGCACCGTGCACCTCGATGGCGAAGCCATCCGCTCCTGCGTGACGCCGATGTCGGCCGCCGCCGGCAAGAAAATCACCACCATCGAAGCGGTGGGCGAAGACAAGGTCGGACTGGCCCTGCAGCAAGCCTGGCAAGAACACGGCGTGCCCCAATGCGGCTACTGTCAGGCCGGGCAGATCATGTCGGCCACGGCCCTGCTGCACAAGACGCCGGCGCCGAACGACAAGCAAATCCGCGAAGCGATGAGCGGCAATATCTGCCGCTGCGGCACCTATACGCGCATCCATGCGGCCATCAAGCAGGCCGCCACCAGCATCAACGCGAAAGGAGCGGCCAAATGAGCATGCATGACACTCCTGCCGCACAGTCGCCTGCACGGCGCAACTGGCTCAAGGCCGCCGGCGCGCTGGCCGGCCTGACCCTGGTGGCCGGCCCTTCCGGCCTCGTGATGGCGGCCGACGCCGTCAAATACGGCGGCGACAATATGGCTGGCGGCGTGGTCGACGACAGCCTGGTCTTTCTGTCGGTCGGTGCCGACGGCATCGTCACCATCGTGGCGCACCGCTCCGAAATGGGCCAGGGCATCCGCACCAGCCTGCCCATGGTGGCGGCCGATGAACTGGGCGCCGACTGGGCGCAGGTGCGCGTGCAGCAGGCGCCGGCCGACGAAGCGCGCTACGGCAGCCAGGATACGGACGGCTCGCGCAGCATGCGCCACTCCTTCCGCGCCATGCGCCACGTGGGCGCGACGGCACGCCTGATGCTGGAAACAGCGGCCGCCGTGCGCTGGGACGTGCCCGTGACGGAAGTCAAAGCCGCCAACCATGCGGTCGTGCATGCGGCCAGCGGACGCTCGCTGTCCTTCGGCGCCCTGGCCGAAGAAGCGGCCAAATTGCCGGTGCCGCCACGCGCGCGCATCAGCCTGAAAACGGCGGGCGAGCTGCGCTACATCGGACAAACCAGCACGCGCGGCATCGACTTGCACGATATCGTCACTGGCAACACCCACTTCGGCATCGACACACGCCTCGACGGCATGGCGTATGCCGTCATCGCCCGTCCGCCCGTCTTTGGCGGCAAGCTGAAAAGCGTGGACAAGACGGCGGCCCTGAAAGTGCCTGGCGTGCTGCGCATCGTCGAACTGGCGGGCAGTCCGCCGCCGGCCATGTTCAATCCGCTGGGCGGCGTGGCCGTCATCGCCAGCAACACCTGGGCCGCCATCAAGGGCCGCGAAGCGCTGGTGCTGGAATGGGAGGATGGCCCGAACGGCGGCTACGATTCGAAAGCTTTCCGCAAGACGCTGGAAGCGGCCGTGCGCCAACCGGCCAACCCGGCGCGTGACCAGGGCAAGACGGTAGCCACCCTGGCCGCCGCTCCCGCCGCGCGCAAATTCAGTGCCGAATACTATCTGCCCCACCTGGCCCACGCCACCATGGAGCCGCCCGCCGCCACCGTGCGCATCGCCGACGGCAAGGCTGAAGTGTGGGCCTGCGTGCAGGCGCCGCAGGCGACGCGCAGCAACGTAGCCAAGGCACTGGGTCTGGCGTACGACAACGTGACGGTCCACGTGACCCTGCTCGGCGGCGGCTTCGGGCGCAAATCGAAACCCGATTTCGCCGTCGAGGCGGCGCTGCTGTCGCAAGCCATGGATGGCGCGCCCGTCAAGCTGACGTGGACGCGCGACGACGACCTGCAGCACGACTACCTGCACACGGTGTCCGTCGAACGGCTGGAAGCGTCGCTCGACGCGAAAGGCATGCCGACGGCGTGGCTGCACCGCACGGCCGCGCCCACCATCACCTCGACCTTTGCCGCCGGCGCGAACAAGCAGGCGCCGTTCGAGCTGGGCATGTCGGCCATCAACGTGCCGTTCGCCATTGCGAACATCCGCGTCGAAGTGCCCGAGGTGCCGGCCCACACGCGCATCGGCTGGTTCCGTTCCGTGTCGAATATCCCGCACGCGTTTGCCATCCAGTCGTTCACGGCGGAACTGGCGCATGCGGCGAAGAAGGATCATCGCGACTACCTGCTGGCACTGCTGGGCCCTGCGCGCAAGATCAACCCGGCCGACCTGTCCGATGGCTGGAACTATGGCGAAGACCCGGCGAAGTATCCGGTCGACATAGGCCGCATGCGCCACGTGATCGAGCTGGCGACAGCCAAGGCGGGCTGGGGCCGCAAGCTGCCCAAGGGACGGGGACTGGGCCTGGCCGTGTCCTACAGCTTTGTGACCTATGTGGCGGCCGTGATCGAAGTGGAGATCAATGCGGCCGGCGAAGTCATCGTGCCCAGGGTCGATATCGCCATGGATTGCGGACCGCAGATCAACCCGGACCGCGTGCGCTCGCAGATCGAGGGCGCCTGCATCATGGGCCTGTCGCTGGCCATGAGCGGCGAGATCAGTTTCAAGAATGGCCGGGTCGAGCAAAGCAATTTCCACGACTACGCCGTGCTGCGCGCCGCCGACGCGCCGCGCGTGATCCACACGCACCTGGTGCCGGGCACCCTGGACATGGAGCTGGGCGGCGTAGGCGAACCGGCCACGCCGCCCATCGCCCCGGCCCTGTGCAACGCCATCTTCGCCGCCACGGGCAAGCGCATCCGCGCCCTGCCCGTCGGCATGCAGCTGGCGAAGAAGCGTTAATTCCGGCGCGCGTGAAATAACTGCAGCAGCAACGCTGCGGCGGCGACAAAGGCGGCGGCGGCCGCCAGCAGCCACATGGGCCAGTTGAGCAGGAGCAGCAAGCCGCCCGTGGCGGCGCCGACGGCGCTGCCCAGGTACAGCGCCGATTCGTTGAGGGCGATGGCCAGGTTGCCGTCGCCCTGCCGCGCACGCACGGCCAGCAACTGCTGGTTTTGCGGTACTTGCAGGGCCCAGCCAGCCGCGCCCCACAGCGCAATTGGCGCCAGCATCAGCCAGGCTGACCAACTGGCCGCCAGCGGCAGCGCGCACAAGGCCAGCGCCAGCAACAGCAAGATCAGCCACGTCAGTTTCGGCGCCGCCACCCTGTCCGCCCATGGTCCGACCAGCACGCTGCCCACGATCCCCCCCACGCCCCAGGCCCACAGGAAGGGCGTGGCGGAAATCGCTGCCCCCTGCGCGGACCACGCCAGCAGCGGCGCGATAAACGTGTACATGCCCAGGCTGGCAATGGCCGCCAGCAGCGACACCAGCAGGATGGCCAGCACCTGCCCATCGGCCAGCAAGGCCAGCTTGCGGCGCAGCGAAATGGCCTGCGCCACCGGCAGCGCAGGCAGCTTCCACAGCAAGCCCGCCAGCGCCAGTGCACCGAGGATGGCGACCAGCCACAGGGCCGCCGTCCAGCCCAGCTGCTGCGCCAGCAGCAAACTCAATGGCACGCCCAGCACCGTGCCGCCCGCCATGCCGCCCATGATCACGCCGATGGCCTTGCCCCGCTGCTGGGGCGCCGACACGCCCGCCGCCGCCGCGATGCCCAGCGCCAGGTAGACGCCGGCCCCGATACCGGCAATGGCGCGCGATGCCAGCAAACTGGCAAATCCGGGCGCCAGCGCGCTGGCCCCGTTCGCCAGCACGAACACGGCCAGGGCTGTCAAGAGGCCGGAGCGCTGCGCGCGCGCCGGCAGCAAGGCCACGGCCAGCGGCGAACCGAGGCCATAGGCCAGCGTAAACGCCGTCACCAGCTGCGCGGCCATCGCCAGGGAAATGGAAAAAGCACCGGCGATCATCGGCATCAAGCCCGCCGTCACATACGACGCCATGCCCAGCGCGAACGCGCCCACGGCGATCAGGTGGACGGTGGCAGGCAGCGTGGTAGTGGCAGGCGCGAGGCCACTGGAGGAAGAATAGTCAGACATGGGCAAGCTTTCGGGAAGAAAGCAGGCATTCTGGAATACAATATAAACAATTACAATTTAACTGTTTATGCTATTACTGATAGCAACAGCTTCACCGGAAAGGCAGCATCATGCGCACTTTGGCCCGCACCCGCCACGAACTGGCCGCCTACCTGCAGGCGCGGCGCGCGCGGCTGTCGCCCGAAGATGTCGGCTTGCCCGGCGGCGGAAGGCGGCGTACGCCGGGCTTGCGGCGCGAAGAAGTGGCAGCGCTGGCCGGTGTGGGGCTGACCTGGTACACCTGGCTGGAGCAGGGGCGCGACATCGGCGTCTCGAGCGCCTTTCTCGACAAGCTGGCCGAAGTACTGAAACTGGACGCGGGCGAACGCCGCCACCTGTTCCTGCTGGCGCACGCGCGCCCGCCCGCCGAAGAAGGCAAGACGTATTGCGTGGTGCCGCCGCCGGTACGCCGCTTGATGCACGAACTGGCGCATCCGGCGTATGTGCTCAACCTGCGCTGGGACGTGCTGGCGTTCAATGCGGACGCGGACGCCCTGTTTAGCTTCGGCGCGCATGCTGCCGCGCGGCGCAATCTGCTGTGGCTATTGTTTACCGATCCGCTGCTGCGCTCACGCTTCGCCGGCTGGGAAGAGCAGGCGCCGCTGATGCTGTCGAGCTTTCGCCGCGACTATGCGCGCGCCACGCAGGAAGCCGATATCCACGCGCTGGTGGAAGAACTGGAAAAAGTCTCGCCCGAATTCAAGCTATGGTGGCGCCGCCACGACGTGCATGCGCCATGTGCCGGCGTGCGCCGCCTGGCAATCAACGGCGAGGAAGTCGCGTACGAACACACCTCGCTGACCATCGATGCGGACCGCCACCTGCGGCTGGTCGTGTATGCGCGCCAGCTGCCCCAAGAAAAAGCGCCGTAGAACGAAAAAACCGCTGACCCTCTTGCGAGGAGCCAGCGGCTTCGAAATGGTTGCGGGGACAGGATTTGAACCTGTGACCTTCGGGTTATGAGCCCGACGAGCTGCCAGACTGCTCCACCCCGCACAAGAATTATATACCAGATTGTTGCGCGGCGTAAAGGGCATGATTTGACAATGCATGCGTGCCCCGCCTGCCGGCGTTTGTCGTTGGCCAGCAATGGAAAAAGCCGCTGATCTTTTGCAAGAATCAGCGGCTTTCCGGTATTGGTTGCGGGGACAGGATTTGAACCTGTGACCTTCGGGTTATGAGCCCGACGAGCTGCCAGACTGCTCCACCCCGCACTCGAATTATAAGGGCAAATGGGTGGCTTAGGCAATAGCTATCTCGACTTCGGCTGCAATAGAGCTATTTAATTAAAAACCTCGACCAATTGCCGGCTGGCATTGTGTCCGCCCGTCACGCCACGCCGCGCACAATCGGTGTACAGTAAGCGTTACACTAGACTTCCATTTTCCCACGCCCGCCCATGAAATTCTGCTCCGAATGCGCCCACCCTGTCAGCCTGTCCATCCCGGAAGGCGACAACCGTCCGCGCTATGTCTGCGCCAACTGCGACGCCATCCATTACCAGAACCCGAAAATGGTGGTCGGCTCCATCCCCGTGTGGGAAGAAGATGGCCAGCTGCAGATCTTGCTGTGCAAGCGGGCCATCGAGCCGCGCCTGGGCTACTGGACCCTGCCTGCCGGCTTCATGGAAAATGATGAAACGACGTCCGACGCGGCCGAGCGCGAAACGGTGGAGGAAGCGGGCGCCAACATCGAACTGGGCCCCCTGTTTTCGCTGCTCAATGTGCAGCGCGTGCACCAGGTACACCTGTTCTACCTGGCGCGTTTGCGCGACCTCGATTTCGCGCCCGGCATCGAAAGCCTGGACGTGCAACTGTTTACGGAAGCGCAGATTCCCTGGGATGACCTGGCCTTCCCCACCATCCGCGCCACCCTGGAGCTGTTCTTTGCCGACCGCGTGAAAATGCGCGAAGGCGGCAGCTACGGTGTCCATACGGGCGACATCACGCGCCCGATGGCGCGCACGGATGCAGAGTAAGCCCCCCTTCACTTGCCACCTTTGACGCCGCATGATTCCCTGGCTCGACATCCACACCCCGTTCCCCGACGTCTCGCGCGCCCTGACCGACGAGGCGCCCGGCCTGCTGGCGGCCGGCGCCGACCTGTCGCCCGCGCGCCTGCTCGACGCCTACCGGCGCGGCATCTTCCCCTGGTTTTCCGAAGGCCAGCCCATACTCTGGTGGAGCACCGATCCGCGCATGGTGCTGATGACGGAGGACTTCAAGGTGTCCGACAGCCTGGCCAAGGCGATCCGCAAGGTCGAACGCAGCGCCGCCACGGATGGACGCTGGCAGCTGCGCTTCGACAGCGATTTCGACGCCGTCATGCGCGCCTGCGCCGCACCGCGCAAGGATGGCCCGGGTACCTGGATTTCCGACGAAATCATCGCCGGCTACACGGGCTTGCACAAGCTGGGCTACGCGCACTCGTCGGAACTGTGGCTCGATGGTGAACTGGTGGGCGGCGCATATGGCGTGTCGATCGGGCGCATGTTCTACGGCGAATCGATGTTCGCCCGCGTGACGGATGGCTCGAAGATCGCGCTGGCGCAGCTGGTGCGCTTTCTGCGCGCGCGCGGCGTGGCCATGATTGACTGCCAGCAGGAAACAAAACACCTGGCATCGCTGGGCGCGGCGCCCATTTCACGCGCGCGCTTCCTGGCCCATGTACGCAGCGCCATTGAAGCAACGCAAATCACGGATTGGCAAGCTGCACCACCGGCGTAAAAAAGCTATGATATCTCCACGCAGACTTCCATTGCCGCGGACAGACCAGACAGGATCAGCATGACGCACCTGAACGAACTACCGTTTGCCACCCTGCAGTTCTACACGACGGCGCCCTACCCGTGCAGCTACCTGGACGACCGCCAGGCCCGCTCGCAGGTGGCCACCCCTTCGCACCTGATCAACAGCGACGTGTATTCGGAACTGGTGCGCAACGGCTTTCGCCGCAGCGGCATTTTCACCTACCGGCCGTATTGCGACGGTTGCCAGGCCTGCATCCCCGTGCGCGTCGTGACGCAGTCCTTCACGCCGAACCGCAACCAGCGCCGCGCCTGGAGCCGGCACGCCGACCTGCAGGCGGGCGTGGCCACCCTGTCCTTCCTCGACGAGCACTACGAACTGTATCTGCGCTACCAGAGCAAGCGCCACGCGGGCGGCGGCATGGACCAGGACAGCCGCGATCAGTACGCGCAATTCCTGCTGCAAAGCCGGGTCAACACGCGCCTGGTGGAATTTCGCGATGCCGAAGGCATCCTGCGCATGGTCAGCATCATCGACGTGCTGGCCGATGGCCTGTCGTCCGTCTACACTTTTTTCGATCCCGACGTGCCGGGCGCCTCGTACGGCACCTACAACGTGCTGTGGCAAATCGCCCAGGCGCGCGAGCTGGGCCTGCCCTACATCTACCTGGGCTACTGGATCGCGCAAAGCCCGAAGATGGCGTATAAAATCAACTTCAAGCCGCTGGAAGCGCGCATCAAGGGGCAGTGGGTGATCCTGTAAATTAAACCCAACGGTAAAGGGCCGGGGTCGGACCCTCAGGGTCCGACCCCAGTCTTTGCAACGGGGGTTTCCGTTTTATTTGCTCTTGTCCGGAAACGCCGGACGTGCAGGCCGCGCGGGCGGGTTCTTCGCCAATTCGGCCTGGATCACCTCGATCGCCTTTTCCAGCTGCGGATCGCGGCCGGCGATGACGTCGGCCGGCGTTTGCTCGACTTCGATATCGGGCGGTACGCCTTCGTTTTCCACGCCCCAGCCATTTTCGCGCGTCCAGAACGCCAGGTTCGGCGCCGTGATGAAGCCGCCATCCATCAGCACGG
Source organism: Janthinobacterium leeuwenhoeki (assembly GCF_051380795.1). Classification (NCBI taxonomy): domain Bacteria; kingdom Pseudomonadati; phylum Pseudomonadota; class Betaproteobacteria; order Burkholderiales; family Oxalobacteraceae; genus Janthinobacterium; species Janthinobacterium leeuwenhoeki. The sequence continues at coordinate 40,763 of NZ_JBNYXT010000014.1, read as the reverse complement.
GAAAGCCCAGTATGCCCACCAGGCCGCCCCAGGTGGCCTTGCCGATCAGCGGGCCCATGTTATTTTTGCGGAACATCCACGGCAGCAGGTCGCCACCCGAGCCGGCTGTCTCGTCGATCAGCATGGCGCGCGGCCCCTGGATCGAGGCCGATGGCGTCTTCATGTCGGCGCCATAGCGCATGGTCCACCAGGCGATTTCCTTCTTCTGCAGGATCTCGATGTAGTAATCGGCCACGCTGCCGCCGCCGTTGAAACGCTCGTCGACGATGATGGCCTGCTTGTCCGCCTGCGGGAAGAAATAGCGCTTGAAGTAGGTATGGCCCAGGCCCGCCGTATTGGGCACGTACACATACGCCACCTTGCCGCCGGTCGCCGCATTGACCTTGCGCATATTGCCTTCGATCCAGTCGCGGTTGCGCAAGGCATCTTCCGTCGGCACGGGCACCACGGTGATGGTGCGCGCACCCTTGCCGTCGGCCGATGGCCCCACGGTCAAGTCGATGGCCTTGCCGGCCGTGTTCTCGAAAGCACTATAAAGATTCGTCGGTGGCGTCAAAGGCCGGCTGTCGACGGCCAGCAGGTATTCGCCCGCCTTGACGTTCAGGCCCGGCTCCGTCAGCGGCGCGCGCAGGGCCGGATTCCAGTTCAAGCCGCCATACACCTTCTTGAAGCGGTAATGGCCGTTGCTCACTTCATAATCGGCGCCCAGCAAGCCGCCCGGCACCTTCTTCGCTTCGATAAAATCGTCGCCGCCACCACCACGGTGGTGGCCCACGGCCAGTTCGCTGCACATCCACTGAATCAACCGATTCAGGTCGGCGCGGCTGGACAGCTCGGGCAGGAAGACGGCGTACTTGTCGCGCATGGCCTTCCAGTCCACGCCATGCATGCCCGGGTCATAGAAATAATCGCGGTTGATGCGCCAGACTTCATTGAAAATCTGCGTCCACTCGGCACGCGGATCGGCTTTCACTTCGATGGCGTCGACCTTGATCTTGCCTTCGCCTGGCGCCAGCAGCTTGCCCGTGGCGCTACCCATGGCCCAGTTGTCCTTCTGGCGATACAGCAGCTTCTTGCCGTCGGCCGACACTTCGAAATCGTCCGCTTCGGCCACCACGGTTTCCGCCTTGCGCTCCTTCAGGTCGAAGCGCTGCACGGCCTTCTTGCCATCGCTTTCGCGCAGCAAAAAGATCTGCCCCGCAGCGCCTGCCGTCAGGCTGGAGAACTGCGCGGCCGGCAGCGGCAAATCGACGATGCGCGTGGCGATGCCGTCGAAATCGATGCTGATTGGCGCCACTGGGGCTACGGTCACTTTCGGGTCGTCGCGGCCCGTCTTCGGATCGATCTTCGCTTCGTTTTTCGCTTCCGGCTCCGCCTTCGCCGTGTCTTTTTTGACGTCAGCGTTGGCGGCCTTTTCCTCGTCGCTTTCCTTGATCAGCGGCGACGGCAAGTCGCGCCGCAGCACGGCCATCCATACGGTGCGCGTCACCAGGTTGTCTTCATTCTGCTGCGAGAACCAGTTGTTGCTGGGCCCTGCATTCGTCGAAGCGAAGAAGTACAGGTATTTACCACTCTTGTCGAACACGGGCTGGGCCACGTCGGACAGGCCATCGGTCACGGGCATCGACTTGTTCTGCTCGACGGAATAGATATACGCGCTGCGCGTGTAGGTGGGCGAATTGAGGGTGTAGGCCAGCCAGCGCGAATCGGGCGCCCACGCGGCGCGCATGCTCTTGTCGACGCCATACATCGGCTCCGTGGCAACCTTCTGCACCTTGCCCGTGCCAACGTCGATCACGTACAGGCTCCAGCCATTGTCGGCAAACGCGATCTTCTTGCTGTCGGGCGACCAGACGGCGTTGTCATAAAAGCCGCTGCCATTCAGCTTGAACTTGCGCACGGCGCCCTTGCCATCCTGCGCCCGCACATGCAATTCATACTCGCCCGACTCGTCCGAAAAGTACGCGACGGAGCGGCCATCGGGCGACCAGATGGGCGTGCGCTCGTGGGCGCCGGCCGTCTGCGTCAGGTTGCGCACGTCGCCCTTGTCGGCGGGGATGGTGACGATCTCGCCCCGGTATTCGAAGGCGATGCGCGCGCCCGACGGCGAAATCGAAGCGTCGCGGATATATTTCGCATTCTTGACCCAGCGGGGGCGCGTCTGCCCCAGGTCGCTGGCCACGCCGATGGCGAGTTTCCGCGCCTGGCCGCTGGCGATGTCGAACGCGTGCAGGTAGCCGGCCTGTTCGTAGACGATGGTGCCGTTCGCGGCCGAGGCGTTGAGCACGGGGAAATCCGCGTGCCGCGTCAGCTGGCGCACGGCTTTCGTCTTCACGTCGTAGGCGAACAGGTTGAATTCGCCGTTGCGGTCGGAGCGGAAGTAGACAGTATCGCCCAGCCACATGGGGTCGACGTCGTTCGAGCGCGTGGTGGGCTGGGGGATTTTTTCGATGGATTTGTCGCTGGACGAAAATAGCCAGAGCCAGGAATTGGTGCCGCCCCGGTAGCGCTTCCACTGCTTGAAGGCCGGCATCAGGGGGTTGTAAACGATGCGCTTGCCGTCGGGCGAATACGCGGCGCGCGAGGCGTTGGGGATTTCCAGCTGCGTTTCCACGCCGCCCGCCACGGGCACCGTAAACAGCTTCTGGAAGCGGTTGTTGAAGGCGGCGCGCGGCGAGGTGAACATCACGGCCTGGCCATCGGGCGTGAACGATTGCGCCAGATCAACGCCCGGGTGGAAAGTCAGGCGGCGTGGCACGCCGCCCGCCGCCGCGATCACATACACGTCGACATTCCCGTCGATGTTGGCGCTGTATGCGATCTGGCTGCCATCGGGCGAGAAGACGGGATGGGACTTGTCGCCCAGGTCCGAGGTGAGGCGCCGCGCGCCGCCGCCATCGAGGTTCGATAGCCATAAATCGCCCGCATAGATGAAGGCGATGTGGCGACTGGAAACGGCCGGTTCGCTCAGCATGCGGGTGTCTTGCGTATTCGGCAGGGCCAGGGCCGGGTGGCTCAGCAGCAGTGCGCTGGCGGCCGCGATGGCGGTCAGGATGCGTGTCTTTTTCAATCGATGTCTCACTTATGAAGTAAAGAAAACAGGGAAAAAACAGGAAAGTCCCAGGTCGAATGCGAATTGGTAACGAATCAATATTGCATCAGGCCAACAAGAACTATACACCCGGCAGCCGCGTGGAACACGGTAAAATACGCCACTTATTTCGCGCGCCGCCAGCCTTTCCCGGCGGCCCGCACACCTACTCAAAGCGCCCCCATGTCTGAAAAATTCCTGTACTCCCTCGCCCGCCCACTGCTGTTTTCGATGGATGCCGAAGCGGCCCACCATCTCACCCTGCCCGCCCTGAAACGCGCTAGCGCGCTGGGCCTGACGAAGCTGGCCGGCAAACCTGCACCTGACCCGCGCACGGTGATGGGCATCACCTTCCCCAACCCGGTCGGCCTGGCCGCTGGCCTGGACAAGGACGGCGCCTACATCGATGCGCTGGCCGATCTGGGGTTTGGCTCCATCGAAGTGGGCACCGTCACGCCGCGCGCGCAGGCGGGCAATCCGAAACCGCGCATGTTCCGCCTGCCGCAGGCGCAGGGCATCATCAACCGCATGGGCTTTAACAATGGCGGCGTGGACGCCTTCGTGGCCAACGTGCAGGCGTCGAAGTTTTACCAGAACCGCGCCGGCGTACTGGGTCTGAACATCGGCAAGAACGCCGACACGCCCATCGAACGGGCGGCCGACGACTACTTGTTGTGCCTGGAAAAAGTCTACCCCTACGCCAGCTATGTGACGGTCAACATCTCGTCGCCGAACACCAAGAATTTACGCCAGCTGCAGGGCGCGTCCGAACTCGACGCCCTGCTGTCGCAACTGAAAGAGGCGCAAGCGCGCCTGGCGGACAAGCACAAACGCTACGTGCCGCTGGCCCTGAAAATCGCCCCGGACATGGATGGTGAGCAAGTCAAAAGCATCGCCGACTCGCTCACGCGCCACCGTATCGATGGCGTCATCGCCACCAACACCACCCTGTCGCGCAGCGCCGTGGAAGGCATGCCGCACGGCGCGGAAGCGGGCGGCCTGTCGGGCGCGCCCGTGTTCGAACTGTCGAACAATGTCATCCGTTTGCTGAAGGCGGAACTGGGCGACGCGCTGCCCATCATCGGCGTGGGCGGCATCATGCAGGGCAGCGACGCCGTGGCCAAGTTCGAGGCGGGCGCGCAACTGGTGCAGCTGTACAGCGGCCTGATTTACGCCGGTCCGGCCTTGATCAAGGATTGCGCCCGCGCGCTGCGCGGCAAACAGGCGAAATGATCAACAAGGTCAAACTGGGTGCCAGCAGCCTGGAAGTGAGCAGAATAGTGAAGCCGAAGCGCACAGCCAGCTCGATTACGCGCTGAAACGGTGCATCAACTTCATCGACACGGCGGAGATGGAATGGCGGTTTTCTAGCAAAGATGTAAAAAAATCCGCGTGTTCCTCTAGTTATCCAACTGGCCTACGATGCCCATCTGCCTACCTTTGATCGCTTCCGTTCAGAATTTGACACTGTCGTTCCAGAAAAAGCAGTTCGATCCGATGAAGTGGACACTGGGAAAATGGAGTTGACAGGAGAGTGCCGCAAGGATAGACGCTAGCAGCGGCCACGTGGCCCGTCCAATGAAAACGACGGGCCGGACTATAGTTTCGTGAGGTAGAAAATTAATGTCTTCGGCCATTCGTTTTACGTCGTAAAATTGCATTTTAAACATTTAGACGTTGGAGAAAAAGATGGAAATACCAAAGATTCCAGCTGACGAGCAAGAGCGTCTATTCCAATTGAGGTCTGCAGCCATTCTTGACACACTGCCGGAAGAACGATTTGATCGGGTGACTAGAATGGCGCGACGTTTGTTTGGCGTCCCTATTGCCCTGGTAAGTCTTGTGGATGAAAACCGGCAATGGTTCAAGTCGTGCTTTGGATTGGATGCGTCTGAAACGTCACGCGATATTTCCTTTTGCGGGCATGCAATTTTAGAGAAAGGAACGTTTGTTATTGAAGACACGTTGAAGGATGAGCGGTTCTTTGACAATCCTCTTGTAACGAGCGAGCCGCACATTCGGTTCTATGCTGGTCAGCCACTGCGGCCACTCAATGGGATGGCGGTTGGGACGCTGTGCATCATTGATCGTGCTCCACGCGAATTCTCGGCCGAAGATCAACAGATGCTTGTTGATCTTGCCCAAATGATAGAGCGCGAAATTATCGCCGTTCAGCTATCAATTCTTGATGAACTGACGCGTATATCGAATCGACGAGGATTCCTAACGCTCGCTCGGCATAGTCTCGAGATGTGCAAGCGTCAACAGTTCCCAGCTACGCTTATTTTCTTCGACCTGGACAAGTTCAAAGAAATCAACGATACGTATGGACATTCGGAGGGCGATAGGGCGTTGAAAATCTTTGCGGAACAAATAGCAGAGGCGTTTCGCACATCCGACATTTTTGCCCGACTCGGCGGCGATGAATTTGTTGTTTTAGCAACGAATTCCTCCAATGCCGTGACTCAAGAACTGGTTGCTCGTTTCGTGGGCAACCTTCAAACACGCTGTGCTAACCTTGGCCTGCCTTATTCCATACAGCTTTCGTATGGTGCAGTTGCCTATGACGTGCTCAAGCATGCAACGGTCGAAGACATGTTGCAGGAAGCAGATGCTGCAATGTATGAGCACAAGACACTCAAGAAGAAGAAATAGGCCACATTGATAGAGGCTAGTAGCCCTTCGGGATTACGTAGCGGTCGCGGTTGTCGTTGCTGACCCATGAGCCTTGGAAGTTGGCCTGCCCCTGCCCCTGAGCGGGCGTGATCTCCACACACAGTCGGTTGGCTGGGCCGCAGCAGTCGAGCTTGATGCGCCCTCCGCGCTTGAGGAGCTGCCGGGATTAGTGCAAAAAATACCCAAGTCCTGATGGGCGGGGAAATAGGAAAAGGGAAAAATAGTACGCTAAGCCGGTGCGGGCGGCTACTGCTGCGCCGCCATCGAAGACACCCTGGCCGTGCTGGACAAGCTGGTCGAGGAAGGCAAGATCGGGCACATCGGCGTGTCGAACGAATCGTCGTGGGGCGTGTGCGAATACATCAAGCAGGCGGAACTGAAAGGCTTGCCGCGCATCGCATCCATCCAGAACCTGTACAACCTGACGGCGCGCCATTTCGAGACGAGCTTGCTTGACGAAACTTGCCACCGGGAACATGTCGGCTTGCTGGCCTACAGCCCGCTGGCGTTCGGCCATCTGTCGGCGAAATACCTCGACGATCCGCAGGCCAAGGGCCGCCTGACGCGCTTCCCGGCCGGCTGGAGCCCCCGCTACATCCACGCCAGCGCGCCCAATCCGGGACAGTCAACGCCATCCCTCTGGCGGCGCAGTACAAGGCAACGTCGCGCCAGACGACCCACGCTCATCACAGATAGTCGTATTTATACAACAGCCGGCAATTTACTGCTGTGCAGCATTGCGGCCCGGCCGTGCCCGGTCGTATGCTGGAAACGAGGCCATATGCACTACTCGCGCCATGTTGGCGTGTTTCAGATATTTATTGCATATCGATAGACAGAACGATTCGTAAGCACGCCACGTGCCCACTGTTAATCTGATTGCATCACCGGACCGCCATGGTTCGCGCAACCACCAACTGAAGAGATATCGTCGATGAGTTCAAGCACTGCCCGCTCCCAGCATCCCGCCCTGCCCGTCAAAACCGTGATCGCCGCCAGCCTGATCGCCTGCTTCAGCCTGCCCATGCAGGCGCAAGCGCAGCAAGAGCTGCCGGCCGAAGGTGAATTGCAATCGGTGGTGGTCACCGGCACCTTCGCCAAGAACCGCCGCACCATCGATTCCGAATCGCCGATCGACATCCTCACCTCGCGCGATCTGCAAAGCACCGGTTCGGGCGAACTGGCCACCGTGCTGGCGCGTCTGCTGCCATCGCTGAACTTTGCCCGCGCCACTGGCGCCGACGCCAGCGACGCCGTGCGTCCGGCGCAATTGCGCGGCCTGTCGCCCGACCAGACCCTGGTGCTGGTGAACGGCAAGCGCCGCTATACCTCGGCCGTCGTCAACGTCAACGGCTCCCTGGGCCGCGGCTCGGCACCCGTCGACCTGAACGCCATTCCGCTGGCCGCCATCGACCACGTGGAAGTGCTGCGCGATGGCGCGGCGGCCCAGTACGGCTCCGATGCGATTGCCGGCGTGATCAACATCATCCTGAAAAAAGGTGCGGCCGGCGGCGATATCGAAGTGGGCTATGGCCAGACGCAGGAACGCGACGGCAAGCAAAAATCCATCAAGGGCTCGGCCGGCTTCGCACTGGGCGACGACGGCTGGGTGCGCATCTCGGCGGAAGTGGCGGAACGCGATCCGACCAACCGTGCCGGCGCCGATTTCCGCAATCCGCTGGAGCCGCGCTACGGCAAAGTCAACCAGCGCTACGGCGACCCGGAAAGCAAGCCGGCGACGATTTTCCTCAACAGCGAATACCACATCAATGACAATGTGGACTGGTACGCCTTCGGCAACTACGGCAAGCGCGACACCTCGGCCGCCGCCACCTGGCGCACGGCGCTGATCCAGAACTCTGTCACCAAGGCGTATTCGCAGCGCACGCCGATCTATCCGGAAGGCTTCTTGCCGCTGCAAAACAGCACGCTGACGGACCAGTCCATCGTCACGGGCTTGCGCGGCGAAGCGGCCGGCTGGCGCTGGGATGCCAGCCTGAACTACGGCAGCAACAAGTTCGAACTGGACCTGGACAACACGGTCAACCAGTCGCTGGGCGCGAACAGCCCCACGCATTTCTATGCCGGCTCGCTGAAAAACGAACAGACGGTATTCAACCTCGATGCGGCGCGCGAATTTCCCGTCGCTTACTTTACGGGCCCGCTGACGGTGGCCGTGGGTGCCGAAGCGCGCCATGAAAAGTACAGCATCGGCGCCGGCGACGCAGCGTCGTATACGGGCGGCGGCTCGCAAGGCTTTGCCGGCTTCCGTCCTGCCAACGCGGGCAGCCACTCGCGTCATAACGAGTCGATCTATGTGAACCTGGAAGCGGAAGCGACGAAGAAACTGTCTGGCGGCGTGGCCCTGCGCCATGAGCGTTACAGCGACTTCGGCAGCACCACCTCGGCCAAGGGTTCGGCCCGCTATTCATTCAGCGATGCGCTGTCGCTGCGCGGCACCGTGTCGAGCGGCTTCCGCGCGCCATCGCTGGCGCAGCAGTACTACACCATCACCACCACCAACTTCCAGGTCATCAATGGCAACAATACGGCCATCGAGACGGGCACCTTTGCCGTGAATACGCCGCAGGCGCGCTCCCTCGGTGCGCAAGACCTGAAACCGGAAAAGGCCCGCAACTACAGCCTGGGCCTGCAGTTCCAACCCAGCCGCAACTTCACCACGACGGTGGACGCCTATCGCATCGACATCGACAACCGCATCCTGTTCTCGGCCAACCTGGCGCTGAACGACAAGCTGAAGGGCGAACTGGCGACGCAAGGCTCGACCGTGGGCGCGGCGCGCTACTTCACCAACGCCGTCGACACGCGCACGGAAGGCGTGGACATCGTCAGCACCTACCGCATCGACTTGCAGGACAAGGACCGCCTGGATCTCACCGTGGCGTACAACCATAACAAGAGCACGGTACAGAAAATCGCCGACAATCCGGCCATCCTGACGGCCAACAACCTGAAACTGATCGACCGCCAGAGTATCGACCGCATCACGGTGGCGTCGCCGAAGGACAAGTTCAGCCTGGCCGCCGACTACGGCTTCGGCATCTGGAATGCGCACGGCGTCGTGACGCGCTACGGCAGCTTCACCGTGCCGCAAAACGATGTCAAGCTGGACCAGACGTATGACCCGCAATGGGTGCTGGACGTGTCCGGTTCCGTGAAACTGGGCAAGAACTGGCGCCTGGTGGCCGGCATCGACAACGTCACCAACCGCTATCCGGCGCAAGTGACCAGCAACGGCAACCTGAACGTCAACGGCACCCAGCCGTACAGCATCTTCGCGCCGAACGGCTTCAACGGCCGCTATTACTACGCCAAGGCGGGTTATAGCTGGTAACAGAAAAGTAGCAACGCAGAACGGGAGGCAATCTGCCTCCCGTTTTTATTGCGGCCTATGACATCCAATAAAGCACTGGCGTACGGGTGGCCATCCTGGGTGGCAATCGGCTACCATGGGTGCTACTCTTTTTGATCACGGATAAGCAACCATGCCCAGCTGGCATCTGGCCGACGCCGCAGAACTGGCGGCGCGCCACCCCTACACCTTCTATAAATCACCGCCCGAGGCCATCGCCCAGGTGCGCCCCGGCGACGTGGTCAAGCTGATCTTCGCCTTCCACAGCGACGATCCGCAGGCGCCAGGCGCCGAGCGCATGTGGGTACTGGTGGAGACGATCGAGCCGCATGGGCATTTCACCGGCAAGCTCGATAACATGCCCGGCTACATCGCCGATCTGCACGCCAAAGACCCCATCGCCTTCGCGGCGCGCCACATCATCAATACCCAGCACGACGATGACGATAACCTCGTCAAGCGCTACGCGGCCCTGTGCTTCGTTACAAAACGCGTGCTGGAAGATGGCGCGCCCGTCGGCTATCTGTACCGCGAGGAGCCGGACAAAGGCGACGACAGCGGCTGGCGCTTCACGGCCAACGACGAGAGCGATGATTACATGAACGACAGCGCCAACGTGGCCCGCGTCTCGCTAGGCGCCGTGCTCAGCGTGGACGAGCGTTGTATTGCGCTGCTCGATGCTCCGGCCGGCGCGGCCTATGCCTTCGACCACGACACGCAACAATTCATGGCGGTTGACGAATGACAACGGATGAACTGAAGGAATTTTGCACGGCCCTGCCCGGCGCACAAGCCGTGCTGTACGGTGCGCCGTCGAATATCCTCGTGGTTGCAGTGGCGGGGAAAAAATTTGCGTACTTCAAGACCAGCGCGCCGGAACAATGGCGCTTCAGCCTGCGCGTCAGCGCCGAGCGCTTTATCGAACTGACGGACATGCCAGGCGTCAAACCGGCCCGCTACATGGGCCGCTTTCACTGGGTCACCATCGTGGACGTGGCGCGCTTCCCGTCCGATTACCTGGCCGAACTGGTAAGCGATAGCTACGCGCGCGCCGTGGCCAGCCTGACGCGCGCGCAAAGGGCGGCCATCGCCTAGAGCGCTTCCTCTCCCGCCATGGCGCGGTCGATGTCTGCGCGCGTCAGGTCCGGCGCCAGTTGCAGGATGAATTCGTAGGCATAGGCGCGCAGGTAGGCGCCGCGGCGCACGGCCAGGCGCGTCGTGTTGCTGGCGAACAAATGCGACGCTTCCACGGCCCTTAGCCCCTTGTCGCGGCCATGCTCGAAGGCCATCGAAGCGACGATGCCCACGCCCAGGCCCAGCGCCACATATTGCTTGATGACGTCAGAATCCATGGCCGTCAGGATGATGTCGGTGGCCACGCCCGCCTTCGCGAACGCATCGTCGATATGGCCCCGTCCTGTAAAACCCTTGTCGTAGGTGATCAAGGGATATTTCGCCAGGTCTTCCAGGCGAATCGGTGTATGTTCGAGCAGCGGATGGCCATCCGGCACGACGATCAGATGGCTCCAGCGGTAGCATGGGAACGACACGAGGTCGGGAAACTGGCTCAGGCCTTCCGTGGCGATGCCGATATCGGTCTTGCCGGACAGTACCCATTCCGCAATGTGCTCGGGTGCGCTTTGTTGTAGCGCAATACGCACGTCGGGGTAAGCGGCGCGGAAACTCTGCACCACTTTCGGCAGCGCATAGCGCGCCTGCGTATGCGTGGCCGCCACCGACAGGGTGCCAATGGTCTGGCCGCTGTATTCCAGGCTGGCCTGCTGCAGGTTTTCCGCCTCGATCAGCAAACGGTCGACGATCTTCAGGATACCCTTGCCCGGCTCAGTCAAGCCCGTCAAGCGCTTGCCGTTGCGTTCGAAAATCACCACGCCCAGCTCGTCTTCCAGTTCGCGGATCTGCCGGCTCACGCCCGGCTGCGACGTGAACAGGGCGTTCGCCACTTCCGTCAGGTTATAGCCGCGGCGCGCCGCTTCGCGGATCGAACGCAGTTGTTGAAAGTTCATGACTATCCTGTATTAAGTTCGGGTGGGTTCGACAAAGACGTGGAGGCGCTTTGGACGCACGACCAGCGTTTCGCCTTCCTTCAGCTGCAAATGGGTAAAACGCTCGTTCGACATCACCGCTTCGATCAGCTCGCTGTTATCGACGCGCTGCAAGTCCAGCTGGGCCAGGGGGCCAATGGCATGGGCGCGGCTCAGTTTCACGATGATGCCTTCGGCGCCCTGCGTGTAGCGGTCGATTTCCAGGTCATGCGGACGCACATAGGCCGTGCCCTTGCTGTCGCTCACGCCCGCGTAATCAGGCACCTCGAAGCTGGCGTCGCCCGTCGCCATCACGCCGTCGTGCACGCGGCCGTGGAACAGGTTGACGTTGCCCAGGAAGCCATACACGAAGGGCGAGGCCGGATGGTTGTAGACTTGCTCCGGGGAACCCTGTTGCTCGACGGTACCCTTGTTCATCAGCACCACCTGGTCGGCCACTTCCAGCGCCTCTTCCTGGTCATGCGTGACGAAAATGCTGGTCACGTGCAAGTCGTCATGCAGACGGCGCAGCCAGCGGCGCAATTCCTTGCGCACCTTGGCGTCGAGTGCGCCGAAGGGCTCGTCGAGCAGCAGCACACGGGGCTCGACAGCCAGCGCGCGCGCCAGGGCGATGCGCTGGCGTTGTCCGCCCGACAGCTGCGGCGGATAGCGGTCGGCCAGCCAGTCCAGCTGCACCAGTTCCAGCAAATCTTTCACCTTGCGGCGGATCTGGTCTTCCGACGGACGCTCGCTGCGCGACTTCACGCGCAAGCCAAACGCCACGTTCTCGAACACCGTCATGTGCTTGAACAGCGCATAGTGTTGAAACACGAAACCCACTTGGCGCTCGCGCACGTGGCGGTTCGACGCATCTTCCGCGTCCAGCAGCACCTGGCCGCTGTCCGGATGTTCCAGGCCGGCGATGATGCGCAGCAAGGTCGTCTTGCCGCAACCGGACGGGCCCAGCAGGGCCGTCAATTCGCCGGCAGGAAAGTCCAGCGAGATATTGTCGAGGGCGACGAAATCGCCGAAACGCTTGTGGATGTTGTTAACTGCGATGGTCATATCAGTGCTCCGTGGAACGTAAGGCGGAATCGTCGGCGTCGCTCTCGTTCAAACGCCACTCAATGAAAGCTTTCAAGGCCAGGGTCACCAAGGCCAGCAGGGCCAGCAGGGAGGCGACGGCAAACGCGGCGGCGAAGTTGTACTCGTTGTACAGAATCTCCACCTGCAGCGGCATGGTATTGGTTTCGCCGCGGATATGGCCGGAGACCACGGACACGGCGCCGAACTCGCCCATGGCGCGGGCATTACACAGGATCACGCCATACAGCAGACCCCACTTGATATTTGGCAAGGTGACTCTGCGGAAAGTGTTCCAGCCCGACGCGCCCAGCACGATAGCGGCCTCTTCTTCCTCGCTGCCCTGCGACTGCATCAGCGGTATCAGTTCGCGCGCCACAAACGGGAAGGTAATGAAGATGGTGGCCAGCACGATGCCGGGCACGGCAAACAAAATCTTGATGTCGTGCGCCTGCAGCCACGGGCCGAACCAGCCCTGGGCGCCAAACATCAGCACATAGATCAGGCCGGAAATCACCGGGGAAACGGAAAACGGCAAGTCGATCAGGGTCAGCAAAATGCTCTTGCCGCGGAATTCGAACTTGGCGATGCACCAGGAAGCGGCCACGCCGAACACCAGGTTCAGCGGTACGGCGATGGCGGCCGTGATCAGGGTCAGCTTAATGGCGGAAATCGCGTCCGGATCGATGATGGCGGCGATATACGCTTCCCAGCCCTTCTTGAACGCTTCCGCAAACACGGCCACCAGGGGCACGATCAAAAAGGTCGTCAGGAACAGCAAGGCGATGCTGATCAATACCGTGCGCACCCATAAAGGTTCCAGCACCACGGGGCCGACATTCGGCTCGAAGCGGCGCGCTGTCGGCCGCGCACTGTCCACGCCAGCGACGGCAGTCGTATTCGTACTCATGATTTCTTCGCCTTTCCGCGCGTCCATGCTTGCAACAGGTTAATCGTCAACAACAGCAAAAAGGAGACCACCAGCATCACCACGGCGATGGCTGTGGCGCCTGCGTAATCGTATTGCTCCAGTTTGGTAATAATGAACAGCGGCGTGATTTCCGATACCATCGGCATGTTGCCGGCGATAAAGATCACGGAACCGTACTCGCCCGTGGCGCGGGCGAAGGCCAGCGCAAAGCCCGTCAGCAGCGAGGGCAAAATCGTGGGGAAGATGACGCGGATAAACGTTTGCAATGAATTGGCGCCCAGGCTGGCGGCCGCTTCTTCGAGTTCCTTTTCCGCGTCTTCCAGCACCGGTTGCACGGTGCGCACGACAAAGGGCAAGCCGATGAAGGTCAGCGCCACCACCACGCCCAGTGGCGTAAACGCCACCTTGATGCCCAGCACGCCTTCGATGAACTGGCCGAACCAGCCGTTCGACGAATACAGGGCCGTCAGGGTGATGCCGGCCACGGCCGTCGGCAAGGCGAACGGCAAATCGACCAGCGCATCGATGATGCGTTTGCCGGGGAATTTATAGCGCACCAGCACCCAGGCCAGGATGCCGCCAAACACCACGTTGAGCAGGGCGGCGATCAGCGAGGCGCCAAACGTCAGGCGATAGGACGCCATCACGCGCTCGGACGTGACGGCGCTGAAGAAGGCGTCCCATGTCATGGTGAAGGTTTTTAGGAACACCGACGAGAGCGGAATGAGAACGATCAAGGCCAGGTAAAAGAGCGTGAAGCCCAGTGACAGCTTAAACCCCGGCATGACCCGAAACGGCGCTCCGCGCGCCTTGAGCGGTGCTGCTGATGCTGATGCTGCAGACATAGAAACCCCTTCTTATTACATTTTTGAGTTATAGGGCGCAATAATCACATGCAATCGTTATAAAAAGAACTAACCATTTCTCATTTGCTTAGATGGATTTTGCATACTTGCCAGCAGAATCGGCGGACGAAAAAAAACGCACCGGCGAGGTGCGTTTTTGCTTCTTAGACATATTTATACCCGAGACAAATGCTGGGGTCTGACCCCGGAATTACTTGTTGGGCTGCGGCGTCAAGCGCAGGTAGGGCTTGGCGGCCGTAAAGCCCTTCGGATACTTCTGCTTGATCACGTCCGGGTCTTGCACGGTCAAGGGAATGATGACGTCGTCGCCATCTTTCCAGTTGCCGGGCGTGGCCACGGTGTAGCCGTCCGTCAGTTGCAGGGCATCGATGACGCGCAGGATTTCGTTGAAATTGCGGCCAGTACTGAGCGGATACGTGAGGATCAGCCGTACTTTCTTGTTCGGGTCGACGATGAAGACGGAGCGCACGGTGGCAGTGACGGACTGTTCCGGGTGAATCATGTCGTACAGCACCGACACTTTCTTGTCGACGTCGGCGATGATGGGGAAGCCAACCACGGTGTTTTGCGTCTCTTCGATATCCTTGATCCAGCTCTTGTGCGACTCGGCCGCGTCCACGGACAGGGCGATGGCCTTCACGTTGCGCTTGTCAAATTCCGGCTTGAGCTTGGCTGTCAAGCCCAGTTCCGTCGTGCACACGGGAGTAAAGTCGGCCGGGTGGGAAAACAGCACTACCCAGGAATGGCCAGCCCACTCGTGGAACTTGAGCGTGCCGATCGAGCTGTCTTGTTCAAAATCAGGGGCGACATCGCCCAGGCGTAAAGTCATCGTGATCTCCTTGAAAAATTGTGTGGCCGGATATTCGTCGTATCAGGCTGCCTGACGGTGGCGCTTATCGCTTTGCGCCAGATCAAACAGCGTTTGCAGTTGCGCCTGGCCATAGACCCAGTCCCCCAGGCGCGACTCGGCGTTGATATGGCCCAGCGCACCGCCATCAATATACTTGCAATTCCAGCGCCGTGCCCACTGCGCCGCGTGTTCGGCCGTCATCCAGGGGTCGGTCTGGCTGGCGATCAATATGCCGGGGCAAGGCAAGCGCTTTTGCGGCAAGGCTTGCGCCACGCCAAACTTGTCGGGATCGGCCGGCCCCACCAGCAGCACGCCGGCCACGCCCTGCGGATCCCGGGCCAGGCTGTGCGCCGTCGTCAGGCAACCGAAGCTGTGGGCGACGATCAGGGTCGGACGCGCATCTTGCCGCCGCACCTGGTCCAGGCGCGCCGACCAGGTAGCCAGGTCGGGAGCGTTCCAGTCATCCTGCTCGACCCGCTCGAATTGGGGATACAGGCGCTGCCAGCGGCTCTGCCAATGCCCGGGGCCGCTGTTATGCAAGCCCGGCACGATCAGTACCCGGTAATCGGAAAAGCTGCGCAGCGCCATGATGGATCCCTTTTAGTAACAGTATGGCAATCGTCTCCGATTACCATCCGATATTATTTAGGCTGGTAGATCTGGTCGAAGATGCCGCCGTCGGCAAAGTGCGCCTTTTGCGCCGTCGTCCAGCCGCCCGCCACTTGCTCGATGGTAAACAGCTTGACCTTGGCGAACTGGGACGCGTATTTCTTCGCCGCCTTGTCCGTTGCCGGACGGTAGTAGTTCTTGGCGATGATGTCTTGCGCTTCGTCCGCGTACAGGTAGTTCAGGTAAGCCTCGGCCACCTTGCGCGTGCCATGCTTGTCGGCAAACTTGTCGACGACGGCGACGGGCGGCTCGGCCAGGATGCTGACGGACGGCGTGATGATGTCGAACTTGGTCGGGCCCAGTTCCTTGACGGCCAGGTAGGCCTCGTTTTCCCAGGCGATCAGCACGTCGCCGATGCCCCGTTCGACGAAGGTGGTGGTGGCGCCGCGCGCGCCGGAGTCCAGCACGGGCACGTTCTTGTACAGTTTGCCGAGGAAATCCTTGGCCTTGGCTTCATTGCCGCCCGGCTGGCGCAGCGCGTAGCCCCACGCGGCCAGATGGTTCCAGCGGGCGCCGCCCGAGGTTTTCGGGTTCGGCGTGATGACGGAGACGCCCGGCTTGATCAGGTCGTTCCAATCCTTGATGCCTTTCGGATTGCCCTTGCGCACCAGGAACACGATGGTCGAGGTGTAGGGCGAGCTGTTGTGCGTCAAGCGCTTTTGCCAGTCGGCGGCCAGCAGCTTGTGCTCGGCCAGCGCGTCGATGTCGTAGGCCAGGGCCAAGGTGACGACGTCCGCTTCCAGGCCATCGATGACGCCGCGCGCCTGCTTGCCGGAACCACCGTGCGATTGCTTGATCTTGACGTTGTCGCCCGTCTTGCCTTTCCACTCCTTGGCAAATGCCGCGTTCACATCCTGGTACAGCTCGCGCGTCGGGTCATACGACACGTTGAGCAGGGTGATATCGGCAGCCTGCGCCGTTTGCAGAATGGCAAACGCGCTGAGGGCGGCGGCAATGATGATTTTTTTCGACAGCATCTAAGATCCCCGTGTGGTTGAACTTTCAGAGCCACCAGATTACGGCGCAACGGCCGCAAAGAGAACGAAGCGTTTCGCCGTTTGATATGCGTTTTTCGCATATGGGCGGCGCGCAACGGGGATAAAGCAGTTAATAGAAACGGTTGAACAGCACCACTGCCCAGGTGGCGAATGCCAGCAGGCAAGTGAGCAGCACGGCTGCGCTGCCGAAGTCCTTGGCGTTTTTCGACAGAGGATGAAGCTCAAGCGAGATGCGGTCGACCACGGCTTCCAGTGCGGAATTGATCAATTCGACGATCAAGACCAGCAGCAACACGCCGATCAGCACCAGTTTTTCAAAGGCGGAGATGCGCAGCAGCAAGGCGATCAGCGTGCCGACGACGAACAAGCCCAGTTCCTGGCGGAACGCATGTTCATGGCGCCAGGCCGCCTTCAAGCCGTCGAGCGAGTAGAAAAAGGCGGAAAAAATCCGTTTCAAGCCGCTCTTGCTCTTGAATTCATTGACAGGTTGCATAGTTTTCCATGGTTCAAAGTACGTCCAGCCATCAATTATGACGGCCAACATGAGAATTGTGACAATTTATTCGCTGAATATCTCGGAACATTTCACTATTTTTTCACATTATGGTATAAAGAAGCATGAATACTGCATTGCACCAAATCCATCATGAAAATTGAACCGGTCGCTGCCCCGAAGACAACGATACAGGTGATCGAACGCATGGTCGCCCTGCTCGATGCCCTGGCGAAATATTCCGACCCGGTCAGCCTGAAGGAATTGTCGAAAGTTTCCGGCCTGCACCCCTCGACGGCGCACCGTATTCTCAACGACATGGTGCTGACACGCTTTGTCGACCGCATCGAACCGGGCACATACCGGCTGGGCATGCGCCTGCTGGAATTGGGCAATGTGGTGAAAAGCCGCCTCAGCGTGCGCGAAGCGGCGCTGGACTTCATGCGCCAGCTACACAAGAAAACCCAGCAAACCATCAACCTGTCCGTGCGCCAGGGCGACGAGATCGTCTACATCGACCGTGCCTTTTCCGAGCGCTCGGGCATGCAGGTGGTGCGCGCCATCGGTGGCCGCGGTCCGCTGCACCTGACTTCGACGGGTAAATTATTCCTCTCCGTCGATGAGCCGAAAGCCATCCGCGCCTACGCCACGCGCACGGGCTTGGCCGGACACAACAAGAATTCCATCACGGATCTGCAAAAGCTCGAACGCGAACTGAGCCTGGTGCGCGAGCGCGGCTATGCGCGCGACAATGAAGAGCTGGAACTGGGCGTGCGCTGCATGGCCGCCGGCATCCGCGACGACTCTGGCAAGCTGATCGCCGGCCTGTCGATTTCCGCGCCAGCCGACCGCCTGCAGGATGAGTGGCTGGTGGACCTGGTGGAAACGGCGAACCAGATTTCCGTGACCTTGGGTTTTATCCCACAGGATTAAAGCTGGGGTCTGACCCGACGCTCAGACCCCGGTCAACGCGGCCCTGGACATTCGCATTCAACTTAATTAACCGCCGGGCAGGCTCATGTTGGCGGGTTTCAATGCTTCCAGCCACTTGCGCATGCGTCCCGCATCGGCCGTGCGTGACTGTTTCCCCTTGGAATCGAGAAAGACCATGATCACGGCCCGTCCTTCGATGACAGCCTGCATCATCAAACAACGTCCCGCCTCATTGATGAAACCCGTCTTTTGCAAGCCGATCTCCCAGCCGGGGTTGGCCACCAGGTGATTCGTATTGCCAAATTGCATGGGCTGGCCACTGGCTTCGACGATGGCTTTCGGGTCCGTCGAGTATTCGCGCAGCAGCGGATGGCGGAAAGCGGCCATGGCCAGCTTGCCCAGGTCGCGCGCGCTGGCCACGTTCATTTTCGACAAGCCGCTGGAATCGACGTAATGCGTATCCATCATGCCCAGCTGGCGCGCCTTGCTGTTCATGGCGTCGACAAACGAGGACAAGCCGCCCGGATAATTGCGGCCCAGCGCCGAGGCGGCGCGGTTTTCCGAGCTCATCAGGGCGATGTGCAGCATATTCGCGCGCGTCAATTGCGAGCCCACTTTCAGGCGCGAACTGCTGAACTTGGCGCGGTCGACGTCCTCGTCCGTGATTGTCAGCACTTCATCCATGTCCTGGCGCGCTTCGACCACCACCAGGCCCGTCATCATCTTGGTGATGGAGGCGATGGGCAGGGCCACATTCGAATTCTTTTCAAACAGCACTTCCGCATTGGCTTGGTCCAGCACCAGCGCCACGCTCGACTTGAGGTCGAGCGGATCGCGCGTCAGGTTCAGGCCGGCCAGGTCGCCCATGGTCGGCATCGGTGCGGCCATGGGCACGGCCACGCTGGTGACTTTTTGATAGATGACTTTGCGCTTGCCGCGCACCATGACGACCCGGCGCACGGTCTTGTCGCGCGGCGCGGCTGCCGCGCCCTTGCGCAGCACGACTTTGACTTTCTTGGTGTTGTGTTTCTTCGCGGCTGAGGATTTGCCGTTCGCTTCCCTGGCCTGCACGGCCGCAGCCGGCGCCAGTGCAAACAGCAGGGAAGCCAGGATACCCAGCGCAAGTTTAAACTTAGCCATTCGATAATTCCCCGTGAAGCTGTTGCCTTATTGCAGTGTAGCGAAATGCAGAGTAATCGCAAGCCTATTTAACAGTTAAGACAGTATTTATTGCAGCAACGAAATACAAATCGTTGGCGATCAGCAAACAAACTCATCCTTAATCAACTGATTGCTTGTGCAGATCGCTGGCGTATCTATTTATTCATGAATTTAACAAAGCCGGCCAGCGGCTCGCGTTCCGTGCTCAAGCGGTTCTCGACCTTGTCCGGATCGGCATAGCCGAGGGCCATGCCGCACACCACCATTTCGCTGGCTGGCACGCCCAGTTCGTCGCGGATGATGTCATGGTAATGGATGAAGGCCGCTTGCGGGCACGTATCGAGTCCCCGCGCGCGCGCCGCCAGCATGATGTTTTGCAAGAACATGCCGTAGTCGAGCCATGAACCCTGTTCCAGCACCCGCTCGATGGTAAAGATCAGGCCCACGGGCGCGTCGAAAAACTGGAAATTGCGTCCATGCTGGGCCGCCATGCCGGCCGTGTCGCCCCGCTCCAGGCCCAGCAACTGGTACAGGTCGAGGCCGATCTTGCGGCGGCGCTCGATGAACGGCGCCGTCCACTGACGCGGGTAATAGATATATGAGGCCGTGCGCGCAGGCGCATCGGGCGCTTTCGGCGCGGCATAGGCGGCCAGGATGCGGCGCGACAGGCGCAGGCGCGCTTCGCCCGACAGTACATACACGTTCCACGGCTGCATGTTGGCGCCGGAGGGGGCGCGCGCCGCCACTTCCAGGATGCGCGCGATATCGTCCTGCGCCACCGGCGTGGGCAGGAAGGCGCGAATCGAACGGCGCGACACGATGACGGCGTCGACGGCTTGCTGCGCCGACAGTGTTTCAGATGCTTGTTTGCTCACTGCCCTGCTCTCCTGCTATTTCTTGACGACAAAAACCACGCCGACCACGGCCACCAGCATGCCGGCGATGCCCAGCATATTGAACGCTTCGCCAAACATCAGCCAGGCCATCACGGCCGTCGTAGGCGGCGTCAGGTACAGCAAGCCCGTCACTTTCGTGGCATCGCTGCGGCGGATCAGGGCGAACAGCAGGAAGATGGCGCCGATGGACAGCACGAGTACCGACCACAGCAAGGCGCCAACAAAATTCGCCGTCCATTGCACATGGCTGAAATGCAGGTCCAGCCCTTCGTAATACAGGGCAAACGGCAAGACCACCACGATGGAGGCCGCAAACTGCACCACCGTGCCGGTGCGCAAGTCGAATTGCGGACAGTGGCGTTTTTGATACATGGTGCCGGCCGTCATCGACAGCAGCGCGAACACGCACAGCAGCACGCTTTCCACGGTCAGGCCCACGAGGTTGATCTTCGCATACACGACGAGAGCCACGCCCAGCAAGCCAAAAAACAGGCCCAGCCACTGGCGCGGGCGCACGGATTCGCCGATCAGGGGCGCGGCGCAAGCCGTCAGCACAGGCTGCATGCCCACGATCAGCGCGGACAGGCCGGCCGGCATACCCAGTTTGATGGCGCACCAGACGCCGGCCAGGTAGCCGGCCTGCATCAAGATGCCGGCCACGGCGATCTGGCGCAACTGCCCCACCGGCCACGGCGCGCGCAACAGCAGCACCAGCGGCAGCAAGATCACCAGCACGCCCAGGAAGCGCAGCAGCAAAAAGGTCAGCGGTGGCGCGTAGGGCAAGCCAAACTTGGCCACGATAAAACCTGTGCTCCATAACAACACGAAGAAGCCGGGCAATGCCATCGGCGCCAAGGTCGTCAGGAAAGAAGCTTTGGGGGCTTTGCCGCTGGCGCCAGCCGCGGCGGGAAGATTGGACATGGTATCAACTCGGGAAACAGTATCGGCACCGGGGCGCTGCGCCAGTGCGGGAGACAAAGTCTAGCATGCTGCGCCGCGATCGTCCCCGTAGCCACTGGAAACGATAGTTTAAGTGCAAACCATTGACACGTAGAAATCGAATATTTCCCTTTGGAAACAATGACTTTTGATGCAAATCTATTCAATTGTTGCATCGCACAAGAATCGCTTGACTTCGCTTTTTTTCACCGTAGAATAGGGTTTGTTGCGTTGCACAATTCTTGTTCAGCTTGAAAAATTTAGGTTCACCTGCTTTCCCAAACGGTACACGCAGCATCAAATTAACCAGTTAGATTTTTTGGAGATTTATATGTTTTCAATTCCTGAGCAATTTTCGTCCGCTACCAAAGCCAACCTGGAAGCCCAATTCGCCCTGTTCTCGTCGTTGACGGGCAAAGCCTTCGAAGGCATCGAAAAGATCGTCGAACTGAACCTGACCGCTGCCAAGGCAACGCTGGAAGAATCGACCGCCGCCGCCAAGCAATTGCTGTCGGCAAAAGATCCACAAGAATTCTTCTCGCTGAGCGCCGCTCAAGCCCAGCCTAGCGCCGAAAAAGCCATCGCTTACGGCCGTCACCTGGCTGCCATCACGTCCGGCACGCAAGCCGAATTCAGCAAAGCTGCTGAATCGCAAATCGCTGAAACCAACCGCAAAGTTCTGTCCCTGGTGGAAGAAGTCACCAAGAACGCGCCAGCCGGTTCGGAAAACGCCGTCGCCATGCTGAAAAGCGCCATCGGCAACGCCAATGCAGGCTACGAGCAATTCTCGAAAACCAGCAAGCAAGCCGTCGAAACCATCGAAGCGAACCTGACTTCGGCCGTGAACCAGTTCACGCAAGCGGCTGAGAAAGCCGTTCCGCGCACTGCCAAGTAATTCCTGCGCGACCGCTACGGCGGTCCGCTAAGTAATCCTCGGGAAATTAGTGTGAATTTATGACAAACAGAACCGGATGCTATGCAAGGCAGCTCGCTGCGACGCAGTGCGATCACTGCTAGCAGTGAGCAACGCCGCAGAGCGCCGGTTATGGAAGTCAGAAATCACAATAATTTATTGGGGGTTACTTTAGTACCAGCTCCTCCAGGCATCCATCCCGTACTTCCCCGACGGATGCCATTATGCCCCAGCCCAGCTGGGGCATTTTTTATGCCTCATCGCGGTTTACCAGGGAGCGCATCCTTGATTTTCAGGAAGAAATAGGCTGAGTCCCGGAAACCGTAGGCCATCCGCTTGATGACTTTGATGCGTTTGTTGATACCCTCCAGGATAGACGAATTCATCGGATAGATTGCCGAAGCCAAAATGCCCTGCAGGTATTTGCGTAGTCGTTTGGCGAACTGGATGACCGGCGCAATCTGGCTATCGGACGCCAGCCTTAGCCAGCGCTTCCAACGGCGCGTGCCTTCTCGAAAGGACGGCACATACCAGAGTTCCTTGAGTTCGGTCTTCATTCGATAGACTGTGGCCAAGGGGGCGTGCGCAGCGAGCAGTTCATTCAGTTCGACGGTGCGCTCGTCGTCCAGGTTGTCGCGATTGCGCAACAGCGGTCAGCAGCTGCGCTTGATACCCTGTCGTCCTTTGGGATCGGCGCGTAACGCATTGCCTGGACCACCATCGACACCTACCTGCGGACCCCAGCCATTATCAATGGCAACGGCTTGCCGAATATCATGCATTTGCGGAATGAGGACTAAAATGATACAATTATACCATGTTAGTTGCTAAAATAATTATTTCTATGATTAAGATAAATATGATGATGATAAGGAAAGCCAAGATAGTTCTGGCGTTCGTTGCGTTGGCCGCCAGTGGCCTGATGCAGGCGCAAGCCGCGACGAACTACAACTGGACGCAGGTCTCCCGTTGGATGGAGGGAGCCCGCTACGCTCAGGACGGTGCCACGATTTATCCCCAAGAGTGGTATCCGGCCAAAGGCTATGACGTACGTCCCCACCAGCAGCTCTACGCGATGTTCCCCGGGCAGGTCGTCGGTGATGGCAACAACAAGGTCACCAGCGACAACCTGTGGAAGGCCTTGCTCACCTCTCGTGATGTGATTGGCAACTCGACCAACCTGACCCGCGCGCGGGACATCTCCGAAGACTGGGACGTCAACTTCGTCAATCCAAACGTGCCCAACAAAAACTACTGGACGGATTTCTATGTGGACAAGGGATGGGGCGAAATCTCTCGCGAGGCCTACCCTTTGACGCTGACAGGCGGTCCTCAGGCGGGTCAAAGCCTGTTGGGCAACAACAATCTGTTAGCCATGGGTGATGACAAATCGGTGTGGCTCGATGTCGATGGTACTTTAAGCTACTACAACTACCTCACCGGCACGCTGGCGTTCGACTCCACCAAGACGTCACTCGCAGGTGGTGCAGTTGGCTGGAGTGATGCGTCCCTGACCAGCAAGCTGGGTAACATGATCGGCTACGAAGAATCGAATTTATACTTCCTCGAAGGCGCCAACACCGTCCACGTCTACAACTATGACCTTGGCTTCGTGCGCACCGACGAGTTCAGATTTAATGGCGATCTGGCTGACCATTCGCTGGCGGATGTCATTGATGGCAAGGTTGAGGGCTACAGCTACCTTGGTTGGGACGTGGGGCCGGTCGTCGTCGGGGTGTCGCCGGTGCCAGAGCCCTCCACCATGGCCATGTGGTTGATCGGTGGTGGCTTCTTGGCGGCGCGTGTTCGGAAGAAGCGCAAGGGCGGCCAGCAAGCTTAATCGGCCTGTCACAATTAGCTTTCTGACTGGCAGCCTGTCGGACGTTACCTAGAACGAAGCGAGGCGAGCCGGCAAAATGGACGCCGGCAACGATTTTTATGCCCGCATGCTTCCTGAACGCGGTTACTCCCCCAGATACGCCGCCTTCACGCGCGGGTCATCGAGCATGGCGGCGGCATTGCCGCCCATGGTGACGAGCCCGGAGTCCATCACATAGCCGCGGTGCGCCGCCTGCAGGGCCAAACGGGCATTCTGTTCGACCAGCAAGATCGTGATGCCTTCGGACGAGACCTTGCGGATCACCTCGAAGATTTTCTCGACCATGATGGGCGACAGCCCCATCGACGGCTCGTCGAGCAGCAGCAGCTTCGGATGACTCATCAGGGCACGTGCCATGGCCAGCATCTGCTGCTCGCCGCCAGACAGGGTGCCGGCCATCTGCGCCGCCCTTTCCTTCAGGCGCGGGAACACGTCGAACCAGCGGGCGATATCATCCTCGACGCCCGCCTTGTCCGTGCGCGTGTAGGCCCCCATCATGAGGTTTTCGCGGATCGACATGCGGGTAAACACGCCCCGCCCTTCCGGCACCATGGCCAGCTTCCTTTCCACCAGGTGAAATGATTTCGTGCCCTTGAGCGACTCGCCCAGGTAGCTGATCGTGCCTTCGATCTTGCAAGCAGGCAAAGTGCCCGTGATGGCTTTCAGGGTCGTCGTCTTGCCGGCGCCGTTCGCGCCGATCAGGGCGATCAGCTCGCCTTCGTTGACTTCCAGGTCGATACCCTTGACGGCCTTGATGCCGCCGTAGGCCACGTGCAGGCCGGCCACTTTCAATACAGTCTTGTTCAAGCCTTGGTTACTCATGCGTGCGATCCCCCCAGATAAGCCTCGATGACGGCCGGGTTTTGTTGTATTTCGGCCGGCAAGCCTTCGGCGATGCGCTTGCCATACTCGAGCACGGTGATGCGGTCGCACAGTCCCATCATCAGTTTCACGTCGTGCTCGATCAACAGCACGGTCTTGCCTTCGGCCTTGATTTTCACCAGCAACTCGCGCAGGGCCAGCTTTTCCGTCGCATTCATGCCGGCCGCCGGCTCATCGAGCGCCAGCAGGGTGGGATCGGTGGCCAGCGCGCGGGCGATTTCCAGGCGCCGCTGGTCGCCATACGACAAGAAGCGCGCCGTGCGGCTGGCGAACTGGGCGATGCCGACGAAATCGAGCAACTCCATGGCCCGCTGGCGGATGGATGCCTCTTCCTCGCGCGCCGCCTTGTGGCGGAAGATGGCGCCGAACACGCCCTGGTGCGAGCGCACGTGGCGCCCCACCATGACGTTTTCCAGCGCCGTCATGTCGCCAAACAGGCGGATGTTCTGGAAGGTGCGGGCGATGCCCGCCTTGGCCACCTTGTGCGGCGCGGACGGCGAATACGGCTTGCCGGCCAGCTCGAAAGTGCCCGTGTCGGGCTGGTACAAGCCGGTGATGACATTGAAGAAGGTGGTCTTGCCGGCGCCGTTCGGGCCGATCAAGCCGTAGATCTGGCCTTGCCGGATGGTAATGCCCACGTCGGTCAGCGCTTGCAAGCCGCCAAAACGTTTATTTACGCCAGCGATATTGAGAATGATCTGTTCGCTCATGGTGCTTCCTCGTTTAAGCGGACACGACGCCGGTGGATTTGTTCGGCTGGTCGACGTCGTGGTCGGGCCGGTCTTCGTGCTTCGGCGATGGCCACAGGCCGGCAGGACGGTTGAGCATGATCAAGACCATGGCCAGGCCGTACAGCAACTGGCGCAGCACTTCCGCCTCGATCACCACACGGCCGAACAGCGCCTGCTGGGCCGGCTCCACCACGTGGCGCAACACTTCCGGTATCGAGGCGAGGATCACGCCGCCAAGAATCACGCCGGGAATATGCCCGATGCCACCCAGCACTACCATGGCCAGCACGGCGATCGATTCCGTCAGCGAGAACGATTCCGGCGAGACAAAGCCCTGGAACGAGGCAAACATGGCGCCAGCCACGCCGCCGAACGAGGCGCCCATGGAAAAGGCCAGCAATTTGACGTTGCGCGTATTGATGCCCATGGCCTTGGCGGCGATCTCGTCTTCACGGATGGCCACCCAGGCGCGGCCCAGGCGCGAATGCTGCAGGCGCTTGGTGACGAACACGACGGCGATGCACAGGAAGAGGAACAAAAAGTAATAGGCATTCACGGACGGCATGGAAAAGCCGGCCACCACGACGGTGCTGTTGGTGCCCGCCTCGCCAGCCAGGTTGACGCCGAAGATGCGGATCGGGTCGATCAAATTGATGCCTTGCGGCCCATTTGTAAAATTGATGGGATCGTTCAAATTGTTCATGAAGATGCGGATGATCTCGCCAAAACCTAGGGTCACGATGGCCAGGTAGTCGCCGCGCAGCTTCAAGGTGGGCGCGCCCAGCAAGGCGCCGAACAGACCGGCAACAAAGGCGGCCAGCGGAACGATGATCCAGATCGACAAATGGATGCCGTTTTCGCGGATTTCCGGCCCCATCAGCTGCACCAGGGTCTCGCCCAGCAGCGGATATTGATTCACCACCGATTCGAGCAGGATGGCAAACTGCGGCGAGGCCAGCAGGGCCGTCAGGTAGGCGCCCACGGCATAGAAGGCAATGTAGCCGAGGTCAAGCAGGCCGGCGAAGCCGACGACGATGTTCAGGCCCAGGGCCAGCATGATGTACAGCAAGGCCATGTCGATGATGCGCACCCACGAGTTGCCGAACTGCGCGGCAAAAAACGGGAACACCATCAGCAGCGCGGCCAGGCCCAGCATGCCGGCGTAGGCCTTGGCGGGATTCTTTTTTGCGTCGAAATCGAGTAATGCCATGATTAATCTCCCAGTTTCACATCAGGCACGGTCGGCCACGCGTTCGCCCATGATGCCGGACGGGCGCAGGGTCAGCACGATGATCAGCACGACGAAGGCAAAGATATCCTGGTAGTGGCTGCCCAGGAAGCCGCCCGTGATGTCGCCGATATAGCCGGCGCCCAGGCTCTCGATAATGCCCAACAAGATACCGCCCAGCATGGCGCCATAGATATTGCCGATGCCGCCCAGCACAGCCGCGCAGAAGGCCTTCAAGCCGGGAATGGCGCCCATGGAGAACTGGATGGATGCATAGTTGGCGCCCCACATCACGCCGGCCACGGCCGCCAACGCGGCGCCGATGGCAAAGGTGGCCACGATGACCTTGTCGGAATCGACGCCCATGAGACCGGCCACGCGGGGGTTTTCCGCCGTGGCGCGCATGGCGCGGCCCATTTTCGTTTTTTCCACCAGCAACACCAATGCGCCCATCGACAGCGCGGCCAGGGCCAGCAGCAGCACTTGCGTTTGCGAAATCACGGCGCCCCCTATATTGATGGGGTCGGTCGACAGCAATTGCGGGAAGGGCAAGGGATTGCGCGTCCAGATCATCATGGCAAAGGTTTGCAGCAGGATGGAGACGCCGATGGCGGTAATCAGGGGGGCGAGACGGGGGGCGTTGCGCAGGCGGCGGTAGGCGACCCGCTCGATGATGATGTTGACCAGAATACAGATGGGAATGGCGCCGAGGATGGCGGTGGCCAGTTTCAAATAGCCGGGCCAGTCCGGTACATAAATGCCCAGCAGCTTGAGGATGCTCAAGCCCACCATGGCGCCGATCATGAGCACGTCGCCGTGGGCGAAGTTGATCAGGTTCAAGACGCCGTACACCATCGTGTAACCAAGGGCGACTAAGGCATACATGCTGCCCAACACCAAGCCGTTGATGATCTGCTGGATGAATGTATCCATGATTGCCCTATCAAATATGCATTTTTCGGGAACAACTTCCGCCAGAACATGGGTCGCTGATACAAAAACGGCACCGGAGGAAGAATTCCTGCAGTGCCATCCCTGGACCGTTCTCACCAGCATGGTGCACGCACTCAAAACGTGCGTGCACCATGCTTAGTCATAACGACAACACATTCAAGCTTGAGGCAATCATAACGATCTTTTGCAAAAACTAAACTTGGAATAAATCAATCATTTCCGAATTAAATTCGGTTTTGAGGCAACTCCTCATCGATACTCAAGAGCCAAGCTGCCTCATGCGACGTCGCGCTTGATGCCATCGAGGCCTTTCGGCATCGGGAACGTGACGGCTTCCTGCACGCCGTCTAGCGGGCGCACGCTCTTCACGCCGCACTCTTTCAGGCGGTCGATGACGGCTTGCACCAGCACCTCGGGCGCCGAGGCGCCAGCCGTCACACCCACGCGCAGCTTGCCTTCCAGCCAGGCGGGATCGATTTGCGAGGCATTGTCGACCATATAGGCTGGCGTGCCCATCTTCTCGGCCACTTCGCGCAAGCGGTTCGAATTCGAGCTGTTCGGGCTGCCGACGACGATCACCACTTCCACTTGCGGGGCCATGAATTTCACGGCTTCCTGGCGGTTCGTAGTGGCGTAGCAAATGTCGCCTTTTTTCGGTTCGGCGATATTCGGATATTTCGCTTTCAAGGCCGCAATAATGTCGCTAGTGTCGTCAACTGACAACGTTGTTTGCGAAACATAGGCCAGGCTCTCCGGATTGGCGACCTGCAGTCTCGCCACATCTTCGAGCGTTTCCACCAGATGCATGCCCATATCGGCCTGGCCCATCGTGCCTTCGACCTCGGGATGGCCATCGTGGCCGATCATGATGATCTCGCGGCCTTCGCGGCGCATCTTGCCTACTTCCATGTGCACCTTGGTGACCAGCGGGCAAGTCGCATCAAAAATGCTCAGGCCGCGCGATTCCGCCTCGGCGCGCACGGCTTTCGACACGCCATGCGCGGAAAACACGAGCGTATTGCCAGCAGGAACGTCATCGAGGTCGTCAATGAAGATGGCGCCCTTGTTGCGCAAGTCCGCCACCACATAGGCGTTGTGGACGATTTCATGGCGCACATAGATTGGTGCGCCAAATTGCTGCAAGGCGCGTTCGACGATTTCGATCGCCCGGTCGACGCCAGCGCAAAAACCCCGTGGCTGGGCCAGTAACAGTTCTTTATCCATCGCTATTCCTTCACAGCACCGAAATGAGCTTGACTTCAAAACGCAGCGGCTGGCCAGCCAGCGGATGGTTGAAGTCGAACAGGGCCGAGTCCTCGCGCATTTCGCGCAGCACGCCGGCAAAGCGGCCGCCGCCCGGCGCGGCGAAGTCGACCAGGTCGCCGATCTTGTAGTCGGCGCCCGGCACCGAGTTCTCGTCCAGGGTTGCGCGCGAAACGGACTGCACCAGCTCGGGATTGCGCTCGCCAAAGCCTTCGCCAGCGGCCAGTTCGAACGTCTGGTGCGTACCCTCAGGCAAGCCCAGCAAGCGCTGCTCGAGAAATGGCGCCAGTTGGCCCTGTCCCAGCATCAAGGTCGCGGGATTTCCGCTGAAGGTAGTGACAATATCAGTACCGTCAACAGTAGCAAGACGATAATGCAGGGTGAGGTAAGCCGCTTCGGTAACGACTGCTGGTTGCTCGTTGGACATAGTAGTTTTCAAGTAACTGGTGCAAAACGATATTGTAAGCCACACTGGCCGCGCCTGCCCCATGGCTTTGTCAAAGAAGGCCGTACCGGGGCACGCACCGGTGCCAAACAGGAGAACAGCATGGGCATCAAGGACTGGCCGGCCGGCGAACGGCCGCGCGAACGCCTGATCGAGGATGGCGCGCAATCGCTGTCGGACGCGGAATTGCTGGCCGTGTTCCTGCGCACTGGCGTGCGCGGCAAGAGCGCCGTGGAACTGGCGCGCGACACCGTCGAGCACTTCGGCTCCCTGCGGGGACTGTTCGGCGCCAGCCTCGAGAGTTTTTCCGCCGTGCACGGCATGGGCAGCGCCAAATTTGCCCAGCTGCAAGCGGTACTGGAACTGGCGCGGCGCGCCATCATCGAGGACTTGCAGGCGGGGCAAGCCCTCAATTCGCCACACGCCGTGAAAGATTATTTGCGCCTGACCCTGGGCCACCTGGCGCATGAAGCGTTTCACGTGTTGTTTTTGGACGTCAAGAACCGCCTGATCACGACCCAGGAAATGTTTCGCGGCACCCTCACCCATACCAGCGTGTATCCACGCGAAGTGGTCAAGCAGGCCCTGCTGCACAACGCGGCCAGCGTCATGCTGGCCCACAACCACCCTTCCGGCACGCCGGAACCGAGCGAATCGGATTTATTGCTGACGCGCGCGCTGGTGCAGGCGCTGTCGCTGGTGGACGTGCGCGTCCTCGACCATTTCGTCGTGGCCGGGCGGCAAGTGCACTCCTTTGCGGAACACGGCCAGATCTAGGCCGGGGCTGGCTAGGCAGCAGTTAACCATGTGTAAACAAGGACATACGTGACAGCAGCGGGACGCTTATCTAACAGTAAACAGCACTGTTTACCAGTGCTTTCCCCTATGAAGAAGGGTAAAAGATAAATTGTTAAATTATTTCAATACAACATGACACAATTGTTTTTCGCAAGTCATTGATAAATCTGCTTATTTTGGATATACTCTCGTTTTTCCAATTTGGAATATCTTTAAGGAGTGCGCCATGGCACGTGTTTGCCAAGTCACTGGGAAGAAGCCGATGGTCGGCAACAATGTTTCCCATGCAAACAACAAAACCAAACGTCGTTTTTTGCCTAACTTGCAGAATCGTCGTATTTTTGTTGAATCTGAAAACCGCTGGGTCTCCCTGCGTTTGTCCAACGCCGGTCTGCGCGTCATCGATAAAGTCGGCATCGACGCCGTATTGGTCGATATGCGCGCTCGTGGCGAAAAAGTCTAATTAGCAGAATAAGGGAGCTATCATGGCAAAATCAGGCCGCGACAAAATCAAGTTAGAATCGACCGCCGGTACGGGTCACTTCTACACGACTACCAAAAACAAGCGTACGACGCCTGCGAAAATGGAGATCATGAAATTTGATCCTAAAGCACGCAAGCACGTAACGTACAAAGAAACCAAAATCAAGTAATTGATATTGTGTTCTGTAAAAAGAGCCGCTCCGATGAGCGGTTTTTTTTCGCCCTGATTTTCTCGCCCGTATTCTCGCCCGCTTTACGCGGGGATCGGGTAGGAGGCGGGGTTGCCCCCGCCGTCCTCCCACAACACCGGACGTACGGATCACGTATCCGGCGTTTCCTGACTACTGGGTTGCCCCAGCGAGCTTGGTTTCGTGCGTCGTGTCGCCTGTCGGTCTGCAAGCACCTCGGTTACGGCAAAGACTTCCGGTCTCGTCCATTGACCAAGGCCCTCCTTTATCAGAGGCTTGCGCCCTGCCCGCTCAGAGAGCACGCGTGACTGTCCACTCATGTCAGGTTCGGCCCTTCACCACTCCGGTTCCGAGCGGCTAATATGGCCTCTGCTGACTCCCACCAATCCATCCCGGCACCTTGCGATGCCGGTAGCACGAGGCAGATTGATGGGCCTCCCAGGGTAATTCGCGCGACCTTCATGCTTATGTCTGTCGGATCTACGTCATAGCGTTCCGTGCAAGTATCGGGCTTTACAGATATCGGACTGCTTACCCCGCTACGCCGCCTAATCCGCTTCCTGTGCGTCAGACCAGCATTTTGCCTGCGGCTTCCTTCAGATTCCGCCTTGCGACGGACACCCTTGCCGTTCAGCTAGCACTTCCCCTTGCCGGGTGTGCAGAGGACTTTCACCTCCAAGTCACTCAACTAACCACCACAGTCAGTCGAGCCGCGCTCGCGCGCGTCGCGCCATGCCTGGCGCACCGAAAAAAAGGCCCTGGAATCCAGGGCCTTGATATGGCGCAGTGTTAATTACGCATAGCTGCGCAAGCGCAATGAAAACTCTTGCAACGACTTGATGCCCGACGCTTCGGCGCGCGTGCACCAGTCTTGCAGCTTTTGCAGCAATTGCTCGCGCGTAAAGTGCGAACGCTCCCAGATGGCGCCCAGCTCCACGCGCATGTGGTGCATGGTTTCCAGCGCCTTGCTGTGCTGGAACAATTCCGACAACTGCTCATGGTGCGCATCGGCCAGCTTGCCCGGTTCGCGCTGCATCAGCTTGCGCGACGATTTCAGGAAACGCTTTTCCAGTTCCGCCTTGTGCTTCAGGTGCTCCAGCTCTTCCTTCCACGCGTGCTTGATCGATTTCGCATACTTGGCCATCACATCGTAGCGGTTGGCGATGACGGACTGCAAGGTCTCGAAGTCCGCTTCCAGCTTGCCGTGCGAGAACTTCGGTTCCGGTGCCAATTTCTTCACCTTGGCCAGGCCCAGCATTTCCAGCGCGCGGATATATGCCCAGCCGATATCGATTTCATACCACTTCGACGACAGCTTGGCCGACGTCGCATACGTATGGTGATTGTTGTGCAACTCTTCGCCGCCGATCAGAATGCCGAAGGGAATGATGTTGGTGGCCGCGTCGGCGCAGTCATAGTTGCGGTAGCCCCAGTAATGGCCGATGCCGTTGATGATGCCGGCTGCCGTGATCGGTATCCACATCATTTGCACGGCCCACACGGAAATGCCGATTACGCCGAACAACACGAAATTGATGACGAACAAGGACACCACGCCCAGCCAGCTGTATTTGGTGTACAGATTGCGCTCGATCCAGTCCGTCGGCGTGCCGTGGCCGTACTTGGCCATGGTTTCCATATTCTTCGATTCAGCGCGGTACAGCTCGGCGCCTTCCCAGAAGACTTTCTTGATGCCGCGCGTCACGGGGCTGTGCGGATCTTCTTCCGTATCGCACTTGGCGTGGTGCTTGCGGTGAATGGCCGCCCATTCCTTGGTGACCTGGCCCGTCGTCAACCACAGCCAAAAACGGAAGAAATGGCTGGGGATAGCGTGCAATTCCAGCGCACGGTGGGCCTGGTGGCGGTGCAGGTAAATCGTGACGCTGGCGATCGTGATATGCGTGACCACCATGGTGTACAGGAAAACTTGCCATGCGGACAGATCGGTAATGCCAGTTGCCATGAACTGCAAAACGTCGTGTAAAACGGAACTCAATGTCATTACTGCTACTCCAAGTGGTCAGGGCGTGCGCACGGTCGCTCCAGTGACTCTGGAGGTCCGGCAGAGTTAATTTTAGGCGTGATTGTACGCCCTAATGGGTGCGATCAGGCAAAATCAGAGGCAGGCAGCGGGGTTAAGGCTGTGTGCCGGATGGCGTGGACTCACCCTCTGCCGCACCCGCGAGCGGGACAGGAGGCGTAGCAACAATACGCAATTCACGTTGCGGAAACGGTACAGTGACCTTATGTTCCTGCAAAGTGCGCCAGATGGCGCGGTTCACATTCGACTTCACGCCGCCGGTGCCGTTTTCCGGATCTGCGATCCAGAAGCCGATCTGCACATCGAGGCCGTCGGCGCCGAAACGCACGAGGGTGGCCGATGGCGGATTGCTTTGCGACACACGCGGCACCTTGGCCGTCGCCGCTTCCAGCAAGGGGAAGATGACATCGATATCCGTTTCATAGCCCACCGAGACGGCCGTCGACAGCCAGACCATGCGATTGCTCAGCGACATGTTCTGCACGCCGCCGGAAATCAGCATTTCATTCGGCACGATGGATTCAACGCCATCGCCACCCAATAACACAGTATAGCGCGTATTGATTTGCGTGACCTTGCCCGTGAATTGGCCCACTGTGATCATGTCGCCGATGGTGAGGCTGCGGTCGAGCAGGATGATGAAACCGGAGACGAAGTTCGCGGCGATCTTTTGCAAGCCAAAACCCAGCGCCACGCCGAAGGCGCCGCCAAACACGGACAGCACCGTCAGGTCGATGCCCACCAGAGACAGGCTGACCAGCACGGAAACGAGGATCAGCACGGCGCGGCCCATGCGCGACATCACCACCCGCAAGGAAGTGTGCAGGCCCTGCATTTTCATCAGGCGCTCGTCGAGCGAGGTGCCGGCCCACATGGCCAGCACCAGCAGCACGGCCACCGAAATAGCGGCTTGCAAGATGGCAGCCACGGACACCTTGTTGCGTCCCAGCGGCACGACGATGCTTTCCAGGAAGGTATGCAGTTCCGGCCACAGGCCCGTGATATACAAGGCCATCCCGGCCCACACCACGACCGTGAATATTTTTTCCAGCAGCAGCATGGTGGGACTGATGTCGCCATGACGGGCAAAAATGCGGCGCAGCACATAAAAGCCGAAGCGCACCAGCGCCATCGAGGTGCACAGTGGAATGGCAATACTGAGCAGATTCACCGACTGCAACTTGACCAGGAAATGCTGCGCAATGCCCAGCAGCATGGCCGCCAGCACGGGCGTCAGGATACGGATGAAACTATCCGTGCGCTGCAAGGTTTCCGGCGTGGCCGGAACGGCGGCCGCTTCCGCCCGCCGATGCAGGAAGACGCGCAACTGCCGCACCAGCAGCCAGCTCAGCGCCAGGCAGGCGACGATGACCAGCGCCTGCCACAGGATGGCCGGTTGACGGAAGTCGTCGACAAAGTCAGTGATCAGATTGAGCAGCGGGGTTTCATTCATGGCACAAGAGGTCCGGAAGGTGGGACAGAAGTGGTACGGATGGGCATATAGCCCATGCCGCCAGGCGGGCTGGCGGCATTGAAAGCGGCCACTGCAGGGTGCAGCGGCGGCCCGTGACAGCCTTATTCGGCTGGTTCAGCGTCAACGTCGTCGGCCGGTTTTTCATCGGCGTAGACTTTTTTCGGCATGACCTTGCGCTCGAACACGGCGGCAAAGAAGCCGTCGGTCTGATGCAGATGCGGCAGCAATTTCAGGTAGTCGCCCATTTCCAGCTCGATCTTCTGTTCGGCCAGTACCTTGCTCATCGGCACCAGCGTGAAGTCCGGATGGGCCGCCAGGAATTGCTCGGCGATAAAATCGTTTTCTTCGTTCAGGAAGCTGCAGGTGGCGTACACCAGGCGGCCGCCGCCCTTGACCAGGCGCGCCGCGCCGGCCAGGATGGCGGCCTGCTTGGCTTGCAATTCGACGATGGAGTTCGGCTGCTGGCGCCATTTCACGTCCGGATTGCGGCGCAGGGTGCCCAGGCCGCTACACGGCGCATCGACCAGCACGCGGTCGATCTTGCCAGCCAGGCGTTTGATCTTGGCATCGCGCTCATGCGCGATCTGCACCGGGTGCACGTTCGACAGGCCGCTGCGGGCCATGCGCGGCTTCAGCTTGGCCAAACGCTTTTCCGACACGTCGAAGGCGTACAAACGGCCCGTGTTGCGCATCAGCGCGCCCAATGCGAGCGTCTTGCCGCCCGCGCCGGCACAGAAATCGACCACCATCTCGCCGCGCTTGGCGCCGACGATTTGCGACAGTATCTGGCTGCCCTCATCTTGCACTTCGATGGCGCCGCTCTGGAACAAAGGCATGTTTTGCAGCGAAGGCTTCTTGATCACGCGCAAACCCAGTGGCGCATAGGGCGTCGGCGTGCTGAGAATCGGTGCTTCGGCCAGGGCCAGCATCACGTCTTCACGCGTGGCCTTGAGCGAGTTGACGCGCAAGTCCAGCGGCGCCGGCGCGTTCAGCGCATCGGCCAGCTTCATGGTTTCCGCTTCGCCGAACTGGGCGATCAGCTTGTCGAACAACCAGGTCGGCATGTTGGCGCGCATGTTCGACGGCATCAGGCTGCGGTCGATTTGCGTGATGCGTTCCAGCCATTCGACTTCTTCTTCCGTCAAGCCGCCCAGGGAGTCCGCACCGACGGCTTCTGCCAGGCCGAGGATGGTCAGGCGGCGCATGGTCGGGCCACTGCCCGCTTCGGCGAAATCCGTGAAGAACGATTTGTTGCGCAGCACGGCATAAATGCCTTCGGCGATGGCGCCGCGTTCGCGCGAACCGAGGCGCGGATGGTCGCGGAAGTAGCGCGACAGGGTGGTGTCGGCCGGGGCCGTGAAACGTAAAATTTCGCGCAATACTTCTTCAGCATTGGCAAGTATCGCTGGTGGCAATCTCATTGTTATTCTTCCTATAATATTTTATTGAGGGTCCACGCGGACCTGGCCATGCTCGACTGACAGTTTATCGTCAATGAACAGGCGGATGGCGCGCGGGTAAAGCAGATGTTCCTGTACCAGCACGCGCGCCGATAAGCTGTCTTCTGTGTCGCCGGGCAAGACGGGGACTTTCGCGCTCGCCACGGCCGGGCCATGATCGAGCTCGGCAGTTACGAAATGCACGGTCGCGCCGTGTTCCGTCACACCCGCCTCGAGCGCCTGGCGGTGCGTCGCCATGCCCGGGAACAGCGGCAGCAGCGACGGGTGGATATTGAGCATGCGCCCCGCGTAATGTTCTACGAAGGGCGGCGTCAGGATACGCATGAAACCGGCCAGCACGACCAGGTCGGGGGCAAAGCCGTCGATCACGGCTTGCAGCGCCGCATCAAACTGTTCGCGGCTGGCATAATCCTTGTTGGCAACGACTGCCGTCGCTATCCCATGTTCCGCGGCAAAAACCAGTCCCTGGGCATCGGCCCGGTTACTGATGACGGCGGCAATACGGGCTGGCCATTGCTCGGCTTGCGCCGCGCGCACGACCGCTTCCATGTTGCTGCCGCGTCCGGAAATGAGGATAACGATATTTTTCATAGCGCGCATTGTACCCGCTATGGCGATGCGAATCTAGAAAGGCCGGTATTATTGTTGCGGCGCAACATGAGCG
Organism: Janthinobacterium leeuwenhoeki; assembly: GCF_051380795.1. Classification (NCBI taxonomy): domain Bacteria; kingdom Pseudomonadati; phylum Pseudomonadota; class Betaproteobacteria; order Burkholderiales; family Oxalobacteraceae; genus Janthinobacterium; species Janthinobacterium leeuwenhoeki. Next base: position 4,359 of record NZ_JBNYXT010000014.1, on the reverse strand, counting down.
CCGGCGCGCCCCTGCCGCCCGAAGATGCCGGTTCTCACCTGCGCGGCAGACCGGTCTGGTGGCGTCGCAGCAAGAGTAAGTATTTACTCGAACGAATAGAAGACGCGGAACGGGACTTTCTTCTCGGCCCAGTAGTCGGCCGCGTCGCGGAACACGTCGAGCAGGATCTCGCGCGCTTCCTTGTCGAATTTTTGCGTATTTGGCAATTGCTCGAGCACCACCAGGAAACCCGTCTGCGTGCCGGCCCTGGACATGGTGTCCGTCAGGCACAGGCGCAGGGCATCGAAATTTTTCGCCAGGTTTTTCGGAAACAGGAATGCTTCTGCAATAATGCCGATGACTTGTTGTTTGGTCTGTCCAGCGTTGCAATGCGCATATAAAAAGTGCTGCCCGAGACGGATCGCCTCGTCTTGCAATTCGGTCACGCGAAAGGCACGGATGGACTGGACAAGGTTGGGCGGCACGGTTAGTAACAAACTCATTTTTCCCTCAAATCGACCTGTTATGTATGGATTTGTTCTATTTGCTCTTCTTATTGCATCCCCGCACGCGGGTCAATGCGCACGCGGTGATTCGATCTGTATCAACTTTTATGCGATTCAGTGCGATTTTATATAAGCCATACGCGTACTAGGGTAACGTGTTGTCCTGCATGAATCAACCCGAATATGATGTCAAACGCAAGATTTGTTACAAACCGCTAGTTTCAAGTCATCCAACATCATGTATCGATTGAAAGTGCATGTTACAGACTGTGGGGCAAGGGGCTTGGGCTGTTACATTTTGTTGCCATGCGAAACACTTGCCCCCGTCTGGCGGGATTACTATAGTCCCAAGTTGTAAAAAATACCCTGAAAGATTCTCTACATAATGAGGTTACAAATGAACTTGCAAGCCAAATTGATGATGTCAGCCCTTTGTATCGGCGCATTGCCACTCGCCCAGGCCGCCGACTTTGAAGATTTCGGCAAGGTCGTGCGCGTCGTGCCGCAAGTGGAACAGATCAACCGTCCACGCCAGGAATGCCGCACGGAATACGTGCAAGTGCAGGCGCCGCCGCAACAGCGCAGCGCTGGCGGCTCCATCGTCGGCGGTATCGCCGGCGCCCTGCTCGGTAGCCAGGTCGGTGGCGGCAATGGTCGCACGGCAGCCGCCGCCGCTGGCGCGATTGCCGGCGCCGTCGTCGGCGACCGTGTCGACAACCAGAACAATTACCAGGGCGGCATGCAGGAACAAGCCGTCAAGCAATGCCGCCAGGTCGACCATTGGGAGTCGCGCAACAATGGCTACCAGGTCACCTACGACTACCGCGGCCGCAACTACACGAGCATCATGTCTTACGATCCGGGCGAGCGCATCCGCTTGCGCGTGTCAATTGAACCTGCACAGCAGTAAGCAACAAGCAGCCCGTAGCATGCCAGCCCCAGCGGCTGGCATTTTTTATGGCGCCTCGGCACGGGCTATAATGCGGCACACTTTCAGGCCGCCTTATGCTTATCAAACGAAAATCCATCGAACAAGTCGAATCCTCGCGCCCCGCGCGCAAGCCCCGCTATGCCCCTGTCACCCTGTCCGAAATGGATGGCGTGCGCTATCTGCATTTCGGCACGGAATGGGTGCAGGGCGCCATGCGTATCCGCAAGCCGGACTGGCCTGAGCTCGAATACGCGCAGCAGATGATGGCGTGGATGCTGTGGATCGGGCAGCCGCAGCGCCTGGCCCAGCTGGGCCTGGGCACGGCCGCGCTGACCAAGTTCTGCTACCGCCAGTTTCCGCAGGCGCAAGTCGAGGCCATCGAACTGAACCCGTCCGTCATCACCATCTGCGCCTCGATGTTCAAGCTGCCGCCCAACGACGAGCGCCTGCACGTGCGCGAGATGGATGCGCTTGACTACGTCAACGACGAGGCCAACCACGGCACCCTGGACGCCCTGCAGGTGGACCTGTACGACGCCACGGCGCGCGGTCCCGTGCTCGACAGTGCCGATTTCTATACCGCCTGCTGCGCCTGCCTGGCGCCGCACGGCATCATGACGGTGAACCTGTTTGGCGACCATCCCAGCTACGCGAAGAACATCAAGGCGATGAAGTTTGCGTTTGCACAGGTGATCTGCCTGCCAGAAGTGCATGATGGGAACGTGGTGGCGATCGCTTTCAAGACGAAGGTGTCACTCGATGCCGAAGCGCAAGCCGCCCTGCTGGAACGGGCCAAGCAGATCGTTGCCGAGACCAAGCTGCCCGCCAAGACCTGGGTCAAGGGCATCGTCAGCACCCTGTAAGCGCCGGTACGCCCACGCAATGCCGGCAGCCCTGAAAGGCGCCGGCCATGCCCATTTCCCCTCCTGCCTCCGACACGCCGCTGCAACTGCCGCAACTGCTGACCTGGCTGCAGGAAGACGGCTTGCTCGACGCGGCACAAGCGGCCGCCATCGGCGCCCAGGCCGCCCTGCTGCCGGTACCACCCTTGCATCCGCTGTGCAGCATCGCCCATGCCGGGCTGACCCTCGACACCCTGTGCGCGTGGCTGGCGCAGCGCGCCGGCTTGCCGTATGTGCGCATCGATCCCCTGAGCATCGACTTCAGCCAGGTGGCCGACGTCATGACGGCCGGCTATGCGGCCCGCTTCAACATCCTGCCAGTGGAAAGCACGCCAGAGCGCATCGTCATCGCCACGGCCCAGCCCTACGCGCTGGCTTGGCAGGCGCAACTGGGCAAGCTGGCGCCGCGCAAGCTGAGCCTGGTCATCGCCAACCCGCTGCACATCGCCGACGCCATCGCGCAATTCTTCAGCCTGGCCAGTTCCGTCAAGGTGGCCAGACAAGCGTCCACGCAAGACCTGGCGCTGCGCCAGAATGTCGAACAACTGGTGGAACTGGGGCGCAACAAGGCCAGTCTCGACGCCAACGACCAGCACGTCGTGCGCATCGTCGACTGGCTGTGGCAATACGCGTTTGCACAGCGTGCTTCCGACATCCATCTGGAACCGAAGCGCGACGCGGGCCTGGTGCGCCTGCGCATCGACGGCCGCCTGCACCAGGCCTACCAATTGCCGCCCGTGGTATTGCTGGCCATGACGGCGCGCATCAAGTTGCTTGGGCGTATGGACGTGGTGGAAAAACGCCGCCCGCAGGATGGTCGCATCAAGACGCGCAACGCGCAGGGCCAGGAAATCGAGCTGCGCCTGTCGACCTTGCCCACAGCCTTCGGCGAAAAGCTCGTCATGCGCATCTTCGACCCGGAAGTGGCCGTCAAGAGCCTGTTTGACCTGGGTTTTCCGCCCGCGGACGCCGAACGCTGGCGCCAGCTGACAGCGCGCACGCACGGCATCGTGCTGGTAACGGGCCCCACCGGCTCGGGCAAGACCAGCACCCTGTACAGCACCTTGAAGGCGCTGGCCGGCAGCGAAGTCAATGTGTGCACGGTGGAAGACCCCATCGAAATGGTCGAACCGGCCTTCAACCAGATGCAGGTGCAAACCCAGGCCGGCATCGAACTGTCGTTTGCCGATGGCGTGCGGGCGCTGATGCGGCAAGATCCCGACATCATCATGGTCGGAGAAATCCGCGACCTGGCCACGGCCGAGATGGCCATCCAGGCGGCGCTGACGGGCCATTTGGTGCTGTCGACCCTGCACACCAACGACGCGCCCTCGGCCGTCATGCGCTTGCTGGAACTGGGCTTGCCCGCCTATCTGCTGGAAGCATGCCTGGCCGGCGTGCTGGCGCAGCGCCTGTTGCGCTGCCTGTGCCCTGGTTGCAAACAGCCGGGCGCCGCCCCGGACGCCGCCGCATGGCAGCGCCTGACGGGCGGCCAGCTGGAACGGCCGCAGGCCGCATACCACCCCGTCGGCTGCGCCCTGTGCCGGCACAGCGGCTACCTGGGGCGCGCCGGCATTTATGAGCTGCTGAACGTGACGGAAACGTTCGGCCAGCTGGTCAAGGCAGGCGCCGACCTGCACATGCTGCGCCGCCAGAGCATCCTCGACGGCATGACGCCGCTGCGCATCGCCGGCGCGCGCAAGATCATCGATGGCACGACCAGCATCGACGAAGTGCTGAAGCTCACGGCAGCCCTGCATTGACAGGCCTGTACTTCCTCACAGGACTTTCCGCAGGAATGCGCTAACAACGCGCTAACACGCGCTAACAAATCCCGCTAACAAATCCCTGTCTAACAAATGCCTAACAAATGCCTGTCAACGCTAAATAGAAATGTCCCCTTTTGTCCCAAGTAGAAATGTCTCCCGGGTTCAGCGAAACGGAGGGATTTTTTCGCATTCAGAACCTTGCCTGAGGTGGCTTCCCCGTGGCGTCGAGTGTTGGCATGCGCTTTTTCCAAGGGTGACCTATTTCTGGCGCC